>CALUQZ010000048.1 GCA_944323055.1 uncultured Acholeplasmatales bacterium | reverse complement strand
AGGGATATCGCGCATGACGGATCGCGCCTCTGGATAGCAGGGGGGGGGGGAGCTAAAAATCCGGAATAATGAAACGGGTGAATTCGAGCCCGGCTTCCGTTTCATCAGCAAAGGCATAAAAGGCGCGGTCATAGAACGTTTCATCGTAGACGAAGCAGGAAACCAGTATGTTTGCACCGCAAAGCATGGCTTCTATAAGGTGGATCCGAAAGGAGAGATAGTCTTCCATTTCATGACGGGAGCCGTAAATTCTCTGTTTGAAGATTCCAAGGGCAATATCTGGATAGCCACCCGTTCCGAAGGACTGTATATTCTGGAGCCTGCGACAGGAAAAATTACGCATTACGTACACAAACCGAATGACCCGTATTCCCTTGGGCATGACAATGTCAGACAAGTCTGTGAAGATCTCGAAGGCAATTTCTGGATAAGTACGTTTGACGGCCTGTCCAAATTCGACCCCGTATCGCGGAAATTCGTCAAATACCGCTACGAGTTGCAGCAGACTGCATTCGACATGCGTTCCATCATATCCATGATATGCGACAGGCAGGGCACTCTGTGGATAGGCTCCTTTTACGAGGGACTGTGCCTGTACAATACAATATATGACAGATACCGTTATTATTGCCCTTTGGCCAATACTCCGGGACATCTCAGTTCTCCTCTGATAACATCCATGGAAGAGGAAGGCTCGGGAAACGTGTGGGTGGGAACGGAAGGCGGAGGCTTGAACCGCCTGGACAGAAAGACCGGGACATTCACCAATTTCAGGGTCTCGGACGGACTTTCATCGGATGTCATCAAGTCGCTTCTTGTCGATGAGAAAAGGAACGAACTGTGGGTAGCCACCCTGTATGACGGGATAGACAGGATAAATCTTTCGACAATGCGCATCAGGCACTACGGGCCGGTTATAGAAGGCGCTTCGGGGCAAAAACTGGAGAATGTGGTGCAGATGGAGTTTTACGGAGATTCGCTTCTGCTGGCGAGCAATACCGGCATCGCAGTCCTTGACAGGAATACGGGAAAACTCACCAGGCTGGATACGGGATTCAATACCGGGCACCGCGCACAGGTCTGGGACATCGAGGCGGACACTTCCGGCTGTCTGTGGTTCACTACTTCTACGGATCTCTACTGTTTCAGCCTGAAAGAACATACCACCAGATATTATCCTTTTTCCGCGACAGGATACGGATGGGTGAAAAACAACATGAATTCCATTCTGGAGGACAGTTCCGGGAGGATGTGGTTCGGATCATCCGGCTCGGGCTTTTTCCTTTATGACAGGAGTTCGGACAGTTTCCGGAATTTCGGAAACGACGGCTCATTGGAAAACGCCTACATAACCGGACTTGCGGAAGACAAGTCGAGCGGACTGATATATGTCTCCACGAACAACGGCATTGCGCGGTTCGATCCGCGCACGGAAAAACTCGAAAGTTTCAGCCAGTACAACGGTTTTCCGCTTGCTTCCATCAACGAAAACTCTCTTTTCATCACCTCCGATGGAGAACTGTATGCGAGCAGTCTGGTCGGGATGGTGTCTGTGGAATGCGAAATCCTCCAGACCTGGCCCCATGACTATGATGTCCACATTACCGGACTTGTGATAAACAACGAGCCTGTCATTCCTTCCCCATCGGAATCCGTCCTGCAGGAGGATATTCTTTATCAGGACAATATAAAACTTACGCCGCGGCAGACCTCCATCGGATTCGAACTGGCGGACAACGATCATACCCTGCCGGCCAACGCGCTGATAGAGTACAAGCTGGAAGGATTCGACGATGATTTCATATATGCCGGGATGAAAGACTACGTGACCTATACTAACCTTAATCCGGGGCATTATGTCTTTACGGTCAGGGGAACATTGAAGAATCCGGACGGAACTGTACCCGAAAAAAGGATTTCCATTCAGGTGATGGCGCCTTTCTACAGGACGTGGGTATTTTTCATCATCATTTTCTGCCTGGCCGCAGGTATTGCCTGGTACATCATAAAGTCGTATACGACAAATATCAGACTGCGTACCGTGCTGGATTCCGAAAAACGGGAAAAAGACTATATCAGCTCCGTAAACCAGCAGAAACTGCGGTTTTTCACGAATATCTCGCACGAATTCCGTACCCCTCTGACCTTGATTACCGGGCAGCTGGAAGTGCTTCTTTCGAGAAATGACCTGAAACCGGCTGTGTATTCAGGAGTGTTGAACGCTTACCGCAACTCCCGGAGAATGAGGAGGCTGGTAGATGAAATCATAGACATACGGAAAGAGGAGCAGGGATATCTGAAACTGCGGGTCTCGGAAAATGACATTACGGGTTTCTGCCGGGAGATATTCCTTTCGTTCGAAGAATATGCTTCGCACAAGCAGATAAAATTCGATTTTGTTGCTCCTGACGGAGCAATATCGCTCCTGTTCGATCCCGGACAGTTGGAAAAAGTGGTTTACAATCTGCTGTCGAATGCTTTCAAATACACGAAACCTGGCGACAGCATTTCCCTGACCCTCGAAAATGTTGAAGATGTTGTCCGCATAAAGGTTTCGGATACCGGGCAGGGGATATCGGAAAAAAGTCTGCCTCATGTTTTCGAGCGTTTCTGGCAGGAGGACAGTGCGGATGCCGCCATCCAGTCTACCGGCTCGGGCGTAGGACTGTCGCTGGCAAAGGCCATAGTTGAAATGCATGACGGAAACATCGACGTGGAAAGCGCCCCGGGACAGGGTACGACATTTACGGTGACTCTGAAAAAGGCGCCGCAGTTCGACAAGAACTCCGTAATCGTATGCGAAAGGGCGGAAACGGAGCAGCATAAATATATCCCGGGTTACAGGCAGGATGCCATTCCGGAGTATGACAGCAGTCTGGCTGACAGCGACAAGGATATCTCCATGCTGATAGTGGAGGACAACAATGAAGTCCGGGACATGCTCGGGCAGATATTCTCTCCGATATACAGGATAGTCACGGCAACTAACGGACTGGAAGGGATAGAGATGGCGAGAAAGGAAAATCCGGACATAATCCTGAGCGATATCATGATGCCCGGCATGTCGGGAGTGGAAATGTGCTCCAGACTCAAGAATGATGTGGAGACATGTCATATTCCGATAGTTCTGCTGACGGCCCGGAATGCGGAAGAACATGCCGTAGAGGGGCTCCTGACAGGTGCGGACGACTATATCACAAAGCCGTTCAGCGTGAAGCTGCTCGTCGCGCGATGCAACAATCTCGTGACAGGCCGCCGCCGTCTGCAGGAAAAATACCAGAAACAGCCTGAGGCTTCGGTACAGATGCTCTCGGCCAATCCGAACGATCAGGCCATACTCCAGAAAGCCGTCGACATAGTCATGCAGCATCTCGATGACCCGGAATTTTCCATAAGTTCCTTTGCAAAGGAGATGGGTATAAGCAGGACTTACCTGTTCACGAAGATCAGAGGTCTGACAGGACACTCTCCGAATGAATGCATTTCCACTATCAGACTGAAACAGGCTGCGG
>CALUQZ010000047.1 GCA_944323055.1 uncultured Acholeplasmatales bacterium | reverse complement strand
TTGGAGGTCGCGAATCCCTTAAGGGATTGTTATTCTTTAATTATTTTATTTGTCTACTTTGGAGATATCATATCACTTTCCTAGTTTTTTTGTTGATTTTATGAGCTAAAATGTAATTATAACGCTTTCAATATGTAAAACTCGCTTGACATAATTGGCCTAGTTATGTAAAATATACTAGACTTTTGGAGGTCAAGATATGAAAAAGAAGTTAATTTTTATATTTATTATTCTCGCAATTATCGGTATAGCTGTAGGCGTTACCGCTATTATAAATTCTCAAACTCATAATAAAGGTCCAATTTCAGCCTTTGGTTATGAAACTACAATAAAAAGCAAACCAACAGATGGAACAACTATTAGTGATTATGATAGTTATGATAACTTGGCAATTGTAGCCGGATTAATGGCAGATAGTAATTTTCATGGTGAAACGGTAGGGGAAGTAAAAGCTAAAGTAGCTTTTATTAATTATACGCAAGCTGTTAATAATATTAGAACGGTTATAGATGATAGAGCTTTTCAAGAAGCTGTTTCTACAAGTAGTTTAAAATCTGTAGCTATTCAAAAGTATTTTTACTTAGATGAAGAAAAAGTTTTAACACGTAATCCTGATCGGATTGATGGCTCAAATACAACTTGGTTAGATGAAACTCCACAAATTTATTCTAACAAACAATATTTAGATATTTATGGTTGGTTACCAAATCAAATTTCTTCATATATTTTATGCAAAGAATCAATTTTAGAAATATCTGATGTTTCTAAAAGAGAAGATGGCTATAACGAAATATCTTTAAAGTTAAATCCTGAAATTGCACCAGCTATGTATCAATATGAGGTAAAAGCTTACGGTGGTTCTAGCGATTTTCCGTCTTTTTCAAATATAAATTTAACTATAATTTTTAATGATGATTGGCAACTTTACCAAATTGTAAGTGAAGAAGTTTATGATATAACAATGCCTGTAATAGGTAGTATCACCTGTACAGCTAATATGACAGAAACCTTTACTTATGATAATTTATCAATTAAAGATGAAGATTTCTTTGAACAATATAGTTATCTTGAACCTAGCGATGACATTATAAATAACCCTAGCGAATTAAAACCTCTTGACTATCTAATGTATGCCTTTGGACCTTATTTAAATGGTAATACATTAAGCGTAGATTTAAGTTTAAATATTAATAATAACAACCTTGATGGTATTTTATTCCTTGATTTAAATAATGAAGTATATGGATTTAAATCTGATAATATTGAAGTTATAGTTAAAAATGATATAGTATATTTAACTTATAATTCAATAAAACTCAAAATGAGTATTAATGATTTTACATCAATATTAAACAATAGTGATTCATCGATTGGTTCTTTAATAGATACGAGTGTTATAATGGATGAATTAAATGATGCTGATATAGTTAAAAATAATAATGATGTTAAAATGACAGCTAATTTAACTCTATTAGGTCAAGCTATCACAGTAGAATTCAATTTTACTGAAAATGGAGAAAATATAACTCTAAATAGCATTAGTGCTAACACTAATATAAATGATATTAACATAAGTTTAAATGGGAAAATTAGTAATAGTTTGTTTAATACTAATATCAACGAAAATGACTATGAAGACTTAGCTAACGCCAAATTTGTAGTTGAAGATATTAAAAATATAGTTAATAACAAAAATGTAAGTTTAGATATCAATTATTCAAATGATTTATTAAAAATTGAAGGTAAAGTAAATATATCTTTTTTAGAAAAACTAAAACTAAATGGTAATTTAATAATTAATTATAATGATAAAAGTATATCACTTGATTTAACTTATATAGACGATGTTTTATACCTTGATACTTTAGGATTAAAATTATCATTAACAAAAGATAAGATATTATCTTTATTACCACAAGATTTAAATAGTGAATTTGATATTAATTTAATTATAAATTACTTATTTAATTATGATTTTAGTAATTTATTAAATAATCTAAATTTAGAAAGTAATGTCATTTCTTTTATTCTAAATTTAAATAACAATTTATTTAATGTTTCAATTGTCGATTTTAATGAGGGATTTAGTATTTCTTTAAATGACTTAAAGATAGATTTAAGCACAACAAATGACACTTTAATAATTACTAAACCAGAAGGTAGTTATCTAGATGTTTCTAATGTAATTGATAATATACCTAATATTATAGATTTATTTAAAAATGATTATTTAAATATTAATTTAAGTACGAACATAAAAATTAATTCATTAATTAACCTTCCTATTAATTTAAATTTAAATCTAGATTTAAAAAATAAACAAGGTCAAGGAAATGTAACCTTAAATATGTTTGGTAATACCTTAAATCTTGAATTATTATATAAAGATAATAATCTAACAGTTAAATTAGGAAATAATATAGTTGTTAAATTAACATTAGAAGAATTATTAAGCTATTTTAATGATTTAGATATTACTAATTTAGACCTAAATGCCTTACTTGCTAATTTAACAATTGAAAGTAATAACGATAATCTAATTATCAGTTTAGCTGATATGAATATTAATGACCTTAATATAACTAATACAAAAGTAGAAGTTAAACC
>CALUQZ010000046.1 GCA_944323055.1 uncultured Acholeplasmatales bacterium | reverse complement strand
CCCCAACCAGAAAGCACTGCTATCGCTATAAATGCAATGTTAACAACGGCGTAAAAAATACGCTTGCCTTTTTCTGCGGTGATGCAGCTGCCAATATGTCTTATCAGTTGACTTACAAAATTCATATATTAAACCTCCGCATAAAGTCTTTCAGTCGAATATTCTCTCGTCGCTACAAAAAATATTTACAAAGCACGGAGCTTATCAGTATGCAAAATAACTTTTTCATTGTTGTCCCCTTATAACAAAATTCTAATAAAATTAAGTAAATTTGTCAATAATATATATTTATAAATATGTGAATTGAAATTGATTGCGATTCTTTGTTCCTCTACCTCATAGACCAAATAATTTATTTTTTCCGAATACTGATCAAAATTTATAAAAGAACATATAACAGAATATAAGATAAATAAATTCTTAAGTAAATGGTGTCAAAAAGCTTATAGTAAACATGGCATATATGTTAGTTATGATAGTACTAATATAAATACTAGATCATTAGGTGTTGAATTAGCTGAATATGGTCACGCTAAAGATGATAATGAGGTTCCACAAGTTAATCTAAGTTATACATTAAATGAAGAGAACAATATGCCACTATTCTTTGAGGTTTATAGGGGAAGTATCAATGATGTTTCTGAATTTAAATATATGGTTAATAAAGCTAAAGAATACGGCATAACAAAGGTTAATTTAATGGCTGATAGAGGATATTTTTCTAAAGAAAACATTTTAGAATTAAAAATCAACAATCATG
The DNA here is from genome assembly GCA_944323055.1 of uncultured Acholeplasmatales bacterium. Taxonomy (GTDB): domain Bacteria; phylum Bacillota_I; class Bacilli_A; order Acholeplasmatales; family Anaeroplasmataceae; genus CALUXS01. Next base: position 2,055 of record CALUQZ010000046.1, on the reverse strand, counting down.
AATTTATTATGTTTCTTAAATCAAATTTAGATTCGGTAAAAACTTTAATTAATATGGTTAAAAATAGTATTAATTCTAGCAAAAACTATATAAGCGAACATAATGTATATGGTTTAACCTTAAAACAAAAATTATTTAGAGGTGACTATGAAGATACATATTTTCATATTTATCATAGTGAAAAAAATAAATTGGTAGAAAAGACCAATTTACTTCAAACGGTATATAAATTACGGGAAGAATTAGATAAAAAGATAGGTAAAATATTAGAGAATACTAATAGATATAATAAATATTTTACATTAAATTTTGATGAAAAAAATGAATTGTTATCATATGAAATAAAGGCAGATTACATAGATAGTGTGACAGAGAACCTAGGCTTTTCGTATAATAAGTTCTGAAGAAATGACAGCATCAACTGCGTTAACTCTTTATAGAAAGAGAGACGGAATAGAAAAAATTATACTGTAAATAGTTCATTAAGAATATTACAAGAGATAGAAATAAGTAAAAAGGCTAAAAATATCTACGTCTCTAAATATGCCCTAACATCGAAGAAAAAAAGGGTTCTAGAAGCATTAAATGTTAAAAAAAGACCTTAAAAATGGAATAAGTGATTTCAATTCTAGATTTTAGTTATACTTTTTTACAAAGTTAGCAATAAACTAACCTATATGTATAATTTTTTTACAAGATAAGAATGAAATATAACTTAAAACATTTTGTTGTTTTGCCATAGAAAATATTATATAATAATATTAATGGTGGTGAATTAACAATGATATATGATTCTCAGAGTTTAATGGCTAAATATATGAATTACTCAAATGTTAATCAAAAAATAAGTATTGAGTGTAAAAATGGTAATTTGATAAGAATAAAAAGAGGGTTATATACCGATGACATAGATAATGATAAAGAATTAATCGCAAACGTTTGTTATAGCCCTTCTTATATATCATTTGAATATGCACTCAGCTATTATGGAATTATTCCTGAATATGTATCTACATATACTTCGGCTGTATATGGCAAAAAAAATAATAAATTTTATAGTGTAGAAAATGCTTCATTTGAATATAAGAGCATACCAAGTAGCGTTTTTTTTAAAGGAATAACTATTATGAAAAATAAAAATGGGTATAATTACAAGATGGCAACTAAGGAAAAAGCATTATGCGATTTATTATATTCTAAGTATCCAGTTAGAAGTTTTGCTAGTCTTAAGGTCTTATTGTTTGAAGATTTGAGAATTGATTATGAGGAACTAATAAGATTAGATAAGGAATTTATTAAAGAAATTATACCTCTCTATCATTCTAACACACTTAATACTTTTTTTAAAATATATGTTAGGAGAGGTTGAATAAATGTTATCAACTATTGAAGAATTAATTAAATTGTATAATCCTAAAAATATAAATGAAATGAAGCTAGCACTTAAAGAGGTAGTTCAAAACATAGTTTTAATAGGGTTAAGTAGAGCTAATTTTTTTTCTAAAGCTTCTTTTTATGGTGGTACAGCATTGAGAATATTTTATGGATTAAATAGATACTCAGAAGACCTAGATTTCACTTTGAATAAAATAGATGAATCTTTTAGTTTAGAACCATATATTAATTCAATCAAAGAAGTATGTTTATCATATGGTTTTAAAATTGATGTTGAGATTAAAACTAAAAAGGTTAGTATTCCAATAGAAAGTGAATTTGCTAAATTAAATACATATCAAACGTTTATAAGTCTTGGTGTTAATGACAATTTAACTAATATATTACATAAGGATGAAACGTTAAAAGTAAAGTTTGAAGTAGATTGTTACCCGTCTTTAGGGTTTAATGTTGAAAATAAATGGATTACTAATCCAGAATTTGCTACAGTAAATGTACTTGATTTAGAAAGCTTATTTGCCGGAAAACTTCACGCTATTTTGTGTAGAAGCTATAAAAATAATGTTAATGGTAGGGATTACTATGATTTTATCTTTTATATTAACAAGAGAATTAAGCCTAATTTATTATATCTAAAAAACAAACTTGTAGAGTCAAATA
>CALUQZ010000045.1 GCA_944323055.1 uncultured Acholeplasmatales bacterium | reverse complement strand
TAGTAAAATCACTGATTCTTTTCTATATTTTTAATAATTTTAAATTGTCAATGTCCTTAAGTTAATGACATTGATGTAATTATCCTAAATTTTATTATAATCCTTTAGATGCCAATGATGATTATAGGTATACTCTTGTTGATTCAAGAGAAGGTTCTACTCTAACATATAATGAATTTGAGTCAATTGATAAGGTTATTTCTGAAGGTTTAAAAAACGGTCAAAGTATAGCACACATTATCCATTCAAATGATTTGCCAATATGTGAAAAAACAGCCTATAATTACCTTCACAGGGACTATTTCTCAGCCAATAAGCTTGATGCACGTAGAATGGTTAGATTTAAGCATATAAACCGTAAAAAGCCTCAAAATTCGAAAATTATGAGGCTGCGTAAGATTGGTCATCAATATGAAGATTATCTCAAATATTATCAAGAACATTTAGATGAAGAATTGTCACAATGTGATACAATTGAAGGTAAAAAGGGTGGTAAAGTTGTCTTATCAATAAAACTAGTAAGATTACAATTTCAATTCTACTTCTTATTACCTAATAAAGGAGCTGCTTCAGTAGTAAATAAGGTAAATGAGATTCAAACAATTATTGGCATAGATAATTTTAAAAAAATATTTGGTTTTGCCTTAACTGATAATGGTACTGAGTTTTCAGATATTGAAGGTATTATTACTGATCCAAATACTGGTGAAATAAGAACACAGCTTTTCTTTTGCCATCCTATGAGAAGTGATGAAAAAGGCTCTTGTGAAAATAATCATGAACTTTTTAGATATATATTACCTAAAGGTGTATCATTTGATAATTTAACACAAGATGACTTTAATTTAATAACATCACATGTTAATTCTTATAAAAGAAAAAGCACAGACTTTTCTACACCAATTAAAAAGTTCTATGCTTTTTACGGTAAATATATATTAGATAAACTTAATGTATCTTTAATTGAACCTAATGAGGTTATTTTAACCCAAAAATTAATAAAAAAAATAATCTAATTAGGTCAGAAAAAAATTAATAAAACCTGGTAAAAAACTTGGCTATTTAATAAATGAAAAAATAGCGGAATTTAATTCTACAAAAAAGAATTTTAACCCTATCATAGACAGAGGGAGGTCCTTTTTTTGCGTTTTTTTACCCGATTCAATTATAAACTAAATACTTTTTAATATCAATAAAAAGAAAGCTTCTAATTTTAAAGAAGCCCACTATTTTTATTTTACCTAAAGCAGAATTCAATTCTATTATCGTTTTTTTAATTTTTACAACTTCTAACAGCGGAATTTACTTTTACAATTCACCTTTTAAAATAGTAAATTACCTTATCTCTTTATACTAAAGCAACTTTAATATTATTAATTTATATATTCAAGGCTTGTATACAAACTAATTCATTTAATATTTCAAAAGTAGTATATTAAAAAATCACGTATTCTAAGTGAATACGTGAAAATTAAATTTTTAGTATAAATAGTAATGGTAAATTAAAAAAATATCGTATTTTTTTAGACCCTTTCATAAAACATAACATCATAATTACCATATAATGTCAGTCTATATGTATCATTTTTAATTTTTTCTATGGATTCTGTTTTAGAATGTTTTAGTGTCAAAGTGATTTTATTTTCTTCTAATAAAACATCATTATAATCAATATCTATTGGAAATATTTTATATTTATCTTCATATCCGTTATTAATACAAGGCAAATAAAAGACTTCTTTCTTAGCATTTATTTTAACCGCAAAAGAGGTCGAACTAATTCTAGTGAAATTTTTAAGTGATAAATAAATAATTTGATTATTACCTTTTCTTACATAAATAGGATAGAATGTACAAATATTATTAACCATATCTATCTTGTGATAATATAATACATTACCAATCCAAAAATAATAATTTTCGTAATCATCTCTTGTATTTAAATTTTTAATATTAGGGCATAGATAAAATACCGACTTTTCTTGTCCTGATAAATAATGTGGAAATTGAGCAAAATATTGATATTTAACATTATCTAATTCATACCAATTAATAAATGAAACGAATCCATCATTAAAATTATTAATTGTCTCTAAAGATTCTAAATTATATAATGTACAATCAAAATAAGCATTTAGATTAGTTATTTCCTTTAACTTAGGGCAATCACTGATTGCCATTGATAAGCATACTGCTTCACTATTTAATTTAATAAATTCTAAATTAGGGCAGTTACTAATAGCATAGGGATGGATTAAATTAAAACGATTTGTATCACTATATTCTAATGTTAAACTTTTAATTTTAGAGTCTTTAAAAGCATTAATACCTATACCAATAACCAAATGTTCACCTAACATGCTAGGTATTACAACGTCACCTTCTAAATCTTTATTACAACTAGTAACTAAAAAACCAAAAGAATTAGCTCTATAATCTCCTTCTAGGCTTCTATTATGAAAATCATAATAATAAGCCTCAGGACTTAAATATACATCTCTATATTTTACATCATCAAATAAATGACTATCATAACCTGTTATTTCAGGTTGATTTTTATTTGACATATCAGTATAGTAATATCTATAACAAGAATCAGGTGTTTCATCATTAAAACTAAAAGGACCTAATTCTAATAAATTAGTATAAGTATATATAATATTATCTACTTCAACTACATCTCCTACTTCATATTTATCTTTAAATACAATATTACTCTCTTCTTCTTTACATGATACTAATAATATTAATAAGATAGTAGATATTATCATTAATACTTTTTTCATATAAACCACCTTTCTTTAAGCATTCCTTATATCTATAGTATACTCTTTAACTAAAACGCTTTCAATAGAATAAAATTAAAAACATCATATATATATAATATAATTAAATGTTTTAAAAATAAATTATTTTTAAATTTTATTCATTTTTGTAAAACTATTAAATAATACACTTAACAAAACTAAATGCCTATTTTGGCTTTATTACAAGGTAATAATAAAAAATAGGATGTATATATTTAAATTTTACACATCCTATAAATTACCTTATCTCTTTATACTAAAGCAACTTTAATATTATTAATTTATATATTCAAGGCTTGTATACAAACTAATTCATTTAATATTTCAAAAGTAGTATATTAAAAAAGGGGCTGTAAAGAAACCTAGGTTTTGATAAACCTACAATTAGGTTGACTTTACAGTCCCTTTTTAGTACTTATAATTATCTTTTGCTTTATAAAGAATCATAATCTTTTTTGATTTGTTTATTCTCTTTTTGATTTAAAATCAATATCTTTATATAGGTTATAAAACTCTATAATTTTTTTTGCTACAATAGCTGATGGAATATTTTTGTTTTGTGGAACATCTTTGTTCAAGTTATGCTTTTTTAGTAATTCTCGTATTTTTTCACTAAGATTAAAATGAAATTTTACTGGCTTCCATACAAACTTATATTTATTGGCATTAGCTTCAAACTTAGAACCATCGATATATATGTTATCCATATCTAAATTTAAGGTTTCATATATTCGCTTAGTAATAATTGAAAATATCTTATCACAGTTTGGTACTATATATTTATTTATAAATGATGAAATGGTAGTATGAGTAGGGTAATAATTTTGCATAATATATATGCTATTTAAATCGCTCCTACACTTTTCCTCAATATCTCTAAGTGAGCCTTTATGGAAGGCAAAATTATAGAGAACTAATGCTAACATATCGTATAGATTATATGATGGTCTACCCCCTAAATTTTTTGCATTATTTACCGTTTTGTCATATTCATTTAATAGTTCACAAACACCTGATTTATCTAAAAAATTAATAAATTTGTCTATTTGCTTCGCTTTGTTTATGTTCAAAGCGTAGCAGTCTACCAAAAATGATTTTCTTGTGTTATAATTTTTCATGGTAAATAATGTGGTCCAGACTTAGTTTACCATAAAAAAGCCCTTGAGTTCGATTTATAAAAAAAGAGGTGTAAAGCACCTATAGGTTTATTTTTTCGCCTCTTTCCAAACTGAGGTAGGTAGTTATTTTTTATATTAATACCTAGAATACAAAAAATCATTGAACTTCAAATCTGAGGTAGGTTTTTGA
>CALUQZ010000044.1 GCA_944323055.1 uncultured Acholeplasmatales bacterium | reverse complement strand
CATCAATAACTAAAAAACCTTCTCGTTCAGCCATTTGTAAGATTTCTTCACTATATGGATAATGACTAGTTCTAAAACTATTTGCGCCACACCATTTCATAAGTTCAAAATCACGTTTAGCGCATGGCAAATTAAATCCACGGCCTGTAAAATCAGCATCTTCATGCTTACCAAAACCCTTAAAATATACCGGTTGATTATTTATTAAAATATGACTACTCTCTACCTTTACGGTTCTAATACCACAATCAAGATAATATTCATCAATTAGCTTTTCTTCTTTCAATAATTTAAAAGTAAAGTGATATAAATAAGCATTTCTAACTTGCCATAAATGTGTATTTAAAATTTCTAATCTACCAGATTTACCCTTAGAAAAAGCCACCTTATTATTATCCTCATCATAAACTTCAACTAAAACATCACCATCACCTATTACATCTACATCATAATAAGTTAAAGAACCAGTTTTAACTAATTCATGATTTAATGTAACATCAACAATAGAATCTTTTGGAGTAATAACTAGTTTAACTGGTCTTATTAAACCACCATAATTAAAAAAGTCAAAATAAGGTGTACAAATTTTCCTTCCATCTTTTAAAACCTTATATTCGCCAGATGGTAATGTAGTATTATCTAAAACATTATTTAATTTAACAACAATTTTATTAGGTGCATCATATTTTAATAATTTACTAATATTAATCGTAAATGGTGTAAAACCTCCATTATGATAAGCAACTTTTACCCCGTTAAACCAAACAGTTGCTTTATGCAAAGCTGCAAAAAAACGAATATCTACATCTTTATCTTGCCATGCTTTATCAGCATAAAATTCATGTTCATACCAAACATCACCACAAAATTCCTTGTATTTTTTATCAGTGAAAAAATCGTTATAACTTGATGGTACAGGCATTTCAATATATTCAGTTAATCCTTTACTAGGTAATCCGCGCACTTCCCCATCCTCATTAAAATCAAAATTAAATTTCCAAATACCACTTAAATCTACTACTTGTCTTGTTAAAGTATTACGTGGGTATAACATTTTATTGGCCATTTTTAATCCTCCTTCTTTAGTATCTTATAAAAGTTAGCAATTATATCATTTTCCTTATTTTTATAAATTGAGTTATAAAAATCTTTACTATAAATATTCAAAAAGTCTTGCCAACTTTCATTTTCATGAAGTGGCATAATTGGATAAAAACTAATTTTATTAATTTGAGCAGCTTCTAAATCTCCTATTGCATCACCTAACATTATAGCATCTTTAGGTTTTAGTTGCTCAAGAATTTTGGTAATACACTCGCTTTTAGAGCCCATCTCTTGTGTACAAACTTCATCTACTAAAGGCAATAATTTGAATTTCTCCCATTCATGCATAACAGCTTTATTATTAGCTGAGGAAATTATAACAATTCTAAAAGTTTTAGCTAATTCTTTTATAACATTATAAACATTAGCAAATGGTTTTACTTCTTCTTGATGCAATACTATTTTTTCATTCGTCAAATTTGACCAAGCTAAAATTGGTTTTAATTCTTTATGACCTTGTTCAATATAACTATTTAAATTTGAATTCGCTTTAGCCTTAGTAGTATCTAACCATATTTTGAATTGGTCTAAGAAAGAAATTTTTTGATATTTAGCATCAATATATTTTAAAATCATATAGTGACCATCAAAGCGATTAATCCCTCTTGTTAAAGAATATAAATTTATTTCATTCCATTTATTAAGGATGTCTTCTTTATATATTTCTAAATGATACGTTTCAATTAAAGCTGGTCCAAAACATAAGTTGTGTTTAAGAGTCATAGAATCCATCACTGTTCCATCTGAATCCATGAAAATAACTTTATCTTTTACCATTTTGTATCCTCACATCCACAAAAGGCATCAACTGGAGAAACACCTTTAAATTTAGATTCTCCAACTAATTTATCTACTAAATATTTCATAGTATAATCCTTTGCATCGTAACAATTGATATATGTCCTAATTTGTGGGACATCAAATAAATGAAATGGTGAATTCACTGAAATAAATAGGACCGGCAATTCATGTACATACCATGGGATATCTATTGCCCCTTTTGTTAAAGCAAAATCAATCCTTTGAACCACGCCATTACCAGGAACATTAGCCATATGAATTATTAAATCATACTTATCCGTAATACTAGAAACAGGTGATTTTGATGTGTAAAGTTTAGACATAATATTTCTAACTTCATCTTCACTAGCATTTTTAAGTTGTTCTAAAACAGGAGTATATATTTCTACTTCAAAACCTTTCTCTATTAATTCATCCGCGACTATTTCATAATATTTTTTACTATTTTTATTAGTTATATATGAATTAAACGGATTAGAAATATCGTGATGTAATAATAAGATTTTATGATATTTTTTAGTTGTTAACGGTAAGACTTCCTTATCTTTATATTTAACTAAAGTAATAGCCTTATCTGCTACTTCAAAAGCTATTTTTTTACTATCTTCTAAGCCAATATTTGTCAAACTTAAATCATCATAACCTTTATTTAAACCTAAATGAGCTTTAAAAGCTAAAATTCTACTAACTGCCTCATCTATTCTATTTTCACTTAAAGTTCCATTTTCAACAGCATCTAAAACATATTTGATATCTTCTTCAAAATCATTATAAAAAAGAAACATATCACAACCAATTTTAATAGATGTAGGAACAATATCTTTCCTTGTCATTCTACTAGTCATCCCAATCATATGACTAGCATCAGTAATAACTAACCCGTTAAAGCCCAATTCTTCTCTTAACAGCTTAGAAATAAGAGTTGAACTTAATGTGGCTGGCATATATGCATCATAAGCTATATTTGGATTATATTTTTTTTCAAAACTCGGAAGACAAATATGACCAATCATAATTCCTTCAACACCTGCATTAATCATTTCTTTATAAACATAGCCATATGTTTTAATCCAATCTTCACAAGATAAACTATTAATTGAATTAGCCAGATGTTGATCCCTTTCATCCATCCCATCACCTGGGAAATGTTTACAAACAGAAGCAATATTTAATTCATGACAAGCTCTTAAATATTCTTTACTATATAAAGCTACTTTTTTATAATCATTACCAAATGTACGACTAGCAATAATTGGATTGTGCCAATTATTATGTATATCAACAATTGGAGCAAAAACCGTATTACAACCAACTGATTTGGCCTCAAGAGCCGAAACCCTTCCTAATTCATAAGCATATTTTTTGTCATTGGTTGCTGCTATTTTTACTTCTTGCCCTATTTCAGTTCCACCAATACAAGCTCCATTTCCACCAGCTTCCGTGTTGGCCGCAATTATCAAAGGAATTTTGCTGTATTTTTTATAAAGATTTAATAATTCCTTTACTTTGTTTGGTTCTTGATTCATATAACGAAGCCCACCATAACCATGAGTTTCAACTAACATTTTAACTATGTTTTCGGATACTGGTGCCGCCATATCAATAAATAATTGTTTAATTTTTTCCTCTAAAGTTAGATTTTTGAGTGTATTTTCAACCCATATTATTTGTTCTTCATTCAAATTAAATGGTTTACCATAATTCATCTTTACACCCCCAATTCTACCTCTATTAAAATTACATCATTAGTACTTAATTTTACATTTAAATTAGTATTATTTTCTTTTATTTCAAAATCTAAAGGTATATTTTTTAGACTACTTTCTACCTTAATTTTATTAACCTCATCTTTTGTTAAATTATTAGGTTCTCCTAACTCTTGCCATATTCTTTTAGGATTAGTATAGTTATCATTGATATATGCAACTTGAGCAGAAATTATTTTATTATTAATTATTAAATTAATATTTTCTTCTTTATGTTTATAATAATCAAAATCAAAATTATATAATAAAATTTGTAATTTATTATCCTTTTTAAAACATGAACATTTTATATTTTCATTTGAAACATCAAATCTTTTATCATATAACTTATTTAATATTTTGAAAGCATAGAAATTTGGCTTAGGTATGCCATTATTATTAAGTAAACCAAACCCACCATGAAATGGCTTGTGTAACAAAAATTGTTCCTCAAATAAATCAGATAAACACCAAAACATATTACCAGTGCAAATATCTTTAGTGGCTAAAGTATAATCGATAATAAAACTAGCTGACATTTTTTCATCATGTA
>CALUQZ010000043.1 GCA_944323055.1 uncultured Acholeplasmatales bacterium | reverse complement strand
GAAGTAATTATGAGAAAAATCTTATTAGATTATTTGTTTTCTTAGAAGGATTAGATCTTAACACTTTATTTAATAGTGATAACAAGTAATAAAAATAGCATACTACCTAAGTTTTTTCAGCTTAGTTTGTAGTATGCTATGTTTTTGGACATATTTCATGCGTTTATCCTAATAGTTTGAAGTTTAGTAATGACAGCTTTCATTTTTAAACAACTGCCTTCGAGATTTATTTCTATCTAAATTATATATAATTAATATTTGATAGATTAAATACTTTAATGTTGTATAATGGATTTGCTACTAATATGTAGCTATGAAGGTATTGCAAAATGCATAGAATAATAATTCACTTTTAAAGTAAGTAATCACAAAAACTGAAAAAAGCACGATGTATATTCCTAAAATTAAGGTAGAACATTTAGGCAATGAAAAATACATCATTAAAGACTTTGATTTAGATTTATCACAATTAGATAACTATGTTCCAATTGAAAACGAAATTTTAATTAAAAACCTTTTAGATGCAATGGAAGAAACAACCATCATCAAAGGAAATGTTATTGATTTTAATGCAGTTAATCCTTCTAAGGAACTGGTAAAACTAATTAGAGAAAAAAGTGAAATCGACTATGAAAAGTGCCCTGAACTTATCCAAAAAGTAGTAAGGCAATTCCTAGAATTCTATAGGGATAAATACAGTGAAGAAAAAGTCAGAAACGTTGTTTTAATGTATAAAAAAGACATCGTTAGTAAAATCACTGCTCAAATAATCCAAAACCTAGCTATTAAGTACGATGATATATTTGAAACAGTAGAAGGAATCAAAGACATTGTTTATAAAGAAGTTTTAACATTTAACGATAAACTTTCTAGTATTCATGAAGCACCTGAACCTGGAGCCAATATTAAGTCAATGGCTTATAAAGATGGTATTCATAAAGCCTTAAAGGTTCCTGTTAAATTTGATAGTGATCCTGAAAGAAAATTTGCCATTGTTTGTGAATCGTCACCTGAAGTTATTAGATGGCTTAGACCTGCAAAGGAGCAATTTAACATCACATATAATAACGGACGAAGATATGAGCCTGATTTTGTCGTAGAAGATAATGATTTCTATTATTTAGTAGAAGTTAAGAGAAAAGATATGATGAATGACCCTGATGTCTTAGCTAAGAAAGATAGAGCCCTTAAATATTGTAAGGTCGCTAGTGAATATAACCTAGCCAATGGTCATAAGGCTTTTAAATACTTATTTATTCCTCATGATGAAATTCAAACTAATTCAAGCTTCAAAGTTTTAAAGGATAGATTCATAGAAGAATAACTCAATGATTTAGGTGATTAATGGTCAGCTATTCATATATACGCAATGATGAAAATACTAGGTCACGAAAAGACCCGCTCATAACTCCGTGAAGAGCGAATGAGAGAAGTAAAGATGATCAATTAGTCTCCTACGCTAACGCTGTAGGTGGTGGAAGTGGTAAGAAACCTAAGACACTACCTAGTCTTTTCATAGTAAGGACCTAGTTTTTAGATTATAATGATTAAGTATAGAATATTACCTAAATAAGACTAACAACCTTTAACATAACATTTAAATAAAGAGATAACCATATATGATGTCAAAAGTTAAAATAACCATTCTAAAAACAACATTAAATGAAGACCTAGCAAAAGAATATGGAGTAAAAGGCTTATCTATATGTCATTAATGAAAGAGGGGCAAGTATTTTATTCAGATTACTCTAAACCAGAAGGCTTTTGTGATGAAGCATGGAAAGCTATATATCAATATGTCTTTGCTTTAGCTAATGGTAGTAACGGATGGTACTTTGATGATTGGATTGATTCAAATAAACATAGAGGAGTAGCCATAGTCTCATGTAATGATGGTCTTAGACCAGTAATCATAAAATTAGAAAGAATAGAATAAAAACAACCCCTGTGGAATCTTAAGAAAATGTTTTTAATAAAAATGGTAGTTGATGGAAGAAAATAGCTACCATTTTTATTATTTGATTAATTAGAAAGTAAAGACTATTAATAATGTGATTTTATGTTTTTTATTTAGTAATTATATTTTTATTTAGCACTTTATGTTATACTAAACATAACAAAACTTATTAAAAAATAAGTAACTAAATTAATATGGGTGCTCATAAAATTATAGAAAGGAAGTACAATTTAAAGCACCTTTAATTGTACTGTGTGTTAAGATGAATAAGAAATTAGAACCACTATTTACTCCTTGGAAGATTGGCAATGTAGAGATTAAAAATCGTATTGTTCTAGCTCCGATGGGTGGAACTTGTTTATTTGGATTTGCTGAACCTAATCATTGGGATAAAGAGGCTGCAAAATTAATTTTAGATATTGCCAAAAATAACTGTGGGCTAGTTATCCCTGGAATTGCATGTATTAGAGATTTAGTAGGTAATAAATGGCTATATCAAGGAGATAAAAAGTTTTTAAAACTAAAAGAATTTATGGAAGAAATTCATAAGACAGGGGCTAAATTATTTGTTCAAATAACTGCTGGGTTTGGTCGTAGTTTTGCGGTTAGTGATTTGCTAGAAAAAATATATACTAATAAAGTTTTAAGAGTTTTAGCTAAACCTATAATTGATATTGATAGGCTTACTATGGCTCCGTCTATTTCTCCTAATAGATGGTCTGATAAAGTCGAAAGTAGAGCCATGACTAAAGAAGAAATAGAAGATATTGTTGAAGCCTTTGCCGTAGTAGCAAAAAAATGTCAAGAAGCTGGTGTAGATGGCGTTGAAGTGCATGCTGTTCATGAAGGATATTTATTAGATCAGTTCACTTTAAAATATGTCAATAAAAGAGAAGATGAATATGGTGGAAGTTTTGAAAATAGATATCGTTTTGCAGCAGATATTGTTAAAAGAATTAAAGGTAGATGTGGTAGCGATTTCCCGGTATCTTTAAGATACTCTGTTGTTTCTAAGACTAAAGGCTTTAGAGAAGGAGCTTTACCTTGTGAAGGAGATAATTATACAGAAATTGGTCGTGACTTAGCAGAAGGTCTAAAGGCGGCTAAATATCTTGAAGAAGCTGGTTATGATATGCTAAATTGTGATAATGGTACATATGATGCATGGTATTGGTCTCATCCGCCTATGTATATGCCATTAAATTGTAACTATAAAGAAGCAGAGGCGGTTAAAAAAGTAGTTAATATACCGGTTGTTGTATCTGGTAGAAATGAAGCACTATTTGCAGCAGAAAAAATAAGTATGAATGCTATTGATGCTATGGGGGTTGGTCGTCAATTTTTAGCTGATCCGCATTGGGTAACTAAGTTGTTAGAAGATAAGGAAACTGATATTAGACCTTGTATTTGTTGTCATAATGGTTGTTTTAATTTATCAAAAGCTAATGGTACGGCTAATATGCAAAGTTTAAGCGAAACGAAAGCAATGTGCAGATGTGCTGTAAACCCTGAATCAATGAATTCTAAAAAATATCAAATTATACCAACTACTAATCCTAAAAAGATTGCAGTTATTGGTGGTGGTATAGGTGGTATGGAAACAGCTCGTATCTTGACATTAAGAGGCCATAAAGTTACTATTTTTGAAAAGACTAATCGTTTAGGTGGTGTCTTTAATGAGGCTTCATCATTTGTCTTTAAAGAAAAAGATAAGGCTTTATTAGCATGGTATGAAAAACAAATAGTTGATTTAAATATTGAAGTAAAATTAAATACGGAAATAAAAGATGTTCAAACTCTTAGTTATGATGATGTCATTATAGCAACAGGCGCTAAAGCTAAAAAAATCAATATTAAAGGTATTGATAAAGCGATAGAAGCAATTAATTATTTAGATGATAAATCACAAGTAAAAGGCAAAGTTATAGTTATAGGCGGTAGTTTAACTGGTTGTGAAATAGCCTATGAACTTTATAATAGTGGGAAAGATGTTACTATTATTGAAATGCAAAATGATTTAATTCCAACTAGAGGTGTTTGTCTTGCTAATTCATCTTATTTAAGAGATTATTTTAAATTAAAAAATGTTAAAGTTTATTTAAATACAAAGGTTAAGGAAATTACCGATAGTGGTGTAATTGCTATAGCAGATGAACATGAAATAACTATACCTGGTGATACTAAAATATTATGTATAGGTTATGATGCTAATCCATTAAATCATAATTTTGATTTAGTAGGCGATTGTTATGAAGTTGGTAATTTAATGACAGTTATTACGCGTGCTTGGGATGTTGCAATGAAAAAGGGGCTGTGAAAAAATAAATTTCTAATATTTAATTAGAGGCTTATTTCACAGCCTTTTTATTTTTAGTCAAAAAAAT
>CALUQZ010000042.1 GCA_944323055.1 uncultured Acholeplasmatales bacterium | reverse complement strand
TGTAGTAAAATCACTGATTCTTTTCTATATTTTTAATAATTTTAAATTGTCAATGTCCTTAAGTTAATGACATTGATTAAGAATAGATATGATTTTTTTGCAAATATCTGTTTTAGGATTAACATCATACCGTTCGTATGGTTTTATTATCTTTCTCACAAAACTGATGGTGTTTAATAAAAACCAATTGTAATTCGACGATGATTTAACAATTTACAGCATCTATCCAGAAGAATATATAAATATTATGGTGTGAATATTTTTTGATGAATTTAATTAGATAAATTGAACATTTAGAGAAAATAATGAGAAGAATTAGTTTATTTTACGCGACTAATAAGAGCAAGTTACATAATATGTAATATAGATTAAAGGATTACCCTATTGATATAATATTGTCGGCTGACTTAAATATTTTTTTGGACATAAAGGAAAATGGACAAACTGCCGTCGAAAATGCACTGCTTAAGGCATCGGGTTATTACAAGGTTATTAATATACCGACCTTTGCTGGTGATACGGGAATGCATATTGATGGTCTAGAAAGGAAAAACGACCCGGTCTATATATCAGAAGGATTAATGGTAAAGTACTCTCGGATGACGAGATGATCGAATACTATTTTGGGCTTGTAAAAGAAACAAACGAAACTTGTTTTATCAATTGCTTCACAGGCTTTGCACTAATAACTAATCAATGATTTTTTACTATGGAACTTAAAGAGAGCCCATTAAAATTATCATCTGTGCCAAATTCGAATAGAAAACACAGAGGTAATCCACTAGACGTTATCTTGTTAACAGAAGATGGCAGATATTTTTATGATTTGTCTGATGACGAGCGCATTGAATTAGGCAAAAAGGGAGAGAAAGACCTTATGGACTTCATCATTAGCAAGTTGCTGTAATGATGAAGCGATATAATGTATCGCTTGCTATATCGATAGCATCAAAAGAAAGCCACTAATTGCTAATGACCAATGAGGGTGAACAGTGGATTGAAGCTGATATTTCGATGGCCGAGATTATGAAGTACACGGAGAAGCTGCTCTTGATCACATAGAGATAGAAACTTACTCAATCATTTTCGATTACTACGAGCCGATATCTATCTAATTGGCAATCGAGCAATCAATGAAGCCACACTTGGAAAGAAGACCAAATAAAGTAAAAACGTAAAAATAATAGAAGTTTGTTGTTTATTAATTATATGGTGTAAAATGTTTGCAATCTAAAAGGAACAATTCATTAGATGATGAATGCAACTAAATTTGCAACAAAAAATATGATAGGTAAAATAAGATATAGATAATATGGATGAAACAAGCCAAAATAGCCATCATTTAGATAATAAATATGAGAAATGATAATATAAATACGAGCAATCGGTATTATGTTCTGATTGACGAGGTTCAATATGCCATTAGTAAAAAAGAACTCAAAAGCTCAGAAGATGTAAAGCTTTATAATGTGCTCAATGGTTTGATGAGACTTCGCAATGTCGATATTTATGTGATTGAATCAAATTCTAAAATGTTGACTAAAGATGTTTTAACGACCTTTCGTGGTCGAAGTGATGAAGTTAAAGTATTTCCGCTCTCATTTAAAGAATACTATGACTTTACTGGTGGTGATAGAACTTTAGCTTATGAAGATTATGCACTATATGGCGGTATGCCTTTAGTTCTTAGTAAAATGACTGATGTTGAGAAAGTCGATTATCTTAAAAACCTTTTTAATGAAGTCTATTTTAAAGATATTATCGAAAGATATAATATTGGATTACCAGATGTGTTAAGTGAATTGACAGATGATCTTTGTTCATCAATCGGTTCTTTGACTAATGCTAGTAAGATTGCCAATACTTTAAATTCAATCAAAAAGCTTAAAATATCAAGTGTAACAATTGCTAATTATTTAGAATACTTAACAGAATATTTCCTTTTCAGCAACGCTAAACGCTATGATATAAAAGGTAAGAAGTATTTTGAATATCCTTCTAAGTATTACTGTACAGATATCGGCTTAAGAAATGCTCGTTTAAATTTCAGGCAACAAGAAGAAACACACATTATGGAAAATATTATCTATAATGAACTTTTAAATCGCGGCTATCTTGTTGATGTTGGTGTAATAGAAATTGTTGAAAGTACAGAAGGACACAAAACAAAGAAACAATGTGAGATCGATTTTGTTGTTAATAAAGGAACTAAGAAATACTATATACAATCCGCATTAAATGTTTCTGACCCTAATAAACTTCAAACTGAAATAAGACCATTAAAAAAGACAAACGATTTCTTTAAAAAGATTCTAATTGTCAAAACTTCAATGAAGGCGTGGACTGATGATGATGGAATCCTTCATTTAGGACTTTATGACTTTTTATTGAATGACAATTCACTTGAACAATAAGTTTAAAACAAAATATCTCATAAGCACTATCAAGTCTGGTAGTGCTTTTTGAATGTAATTTTATATGACTATAAATTAATATCACATTAAATAAAGAAATAGATAAATTAAGAGATAATTATATATATGAAATATTACAAATTATTAGATGATTGGTAAAAGCTAATGCATCTGCTAAAATTAAACTACTAATTTAAGGTAAATTAATTATAATATAAACATAATGGCGTAAAACAACACAGATTAATTTCACTTTATTTATGCTTTTTCGGCTTAACTATAGCATTTTTTAATGGATATTTACAATAAAACTATATATGTTAGTGAATAAAAAAAACAAAAGTCGTCCCAAAAAGTGTAAAATATAGTAGAAAAGTCGTCCCAAAAAGTGTAGAGGTGATATTGTGTTTTATAGAAAATTATTGATAGAATTAAATAAAACTAAAGAAATACGTAAGGAATCTAAACAAGCTTTAATCATTAGAGGACCTAGACAGGTAGGTAAAACGACATTAGCACTTATGTATGCTAAAGAAAATTATAAAAATATATGTTATATTAATTTTTTAGAAAATAATAGAATTAAAGAGGTTTTTCAAACTGATTTAAATGTTGATAGATTAATTAGAGATTTATCAGCTTTTTTTCCTAATGTTAAGTTTGAAGCTTATAATACAGTTATTATTTTTGATGAAATACAAGAGTGTGCTAGGGCTAGGATGTCATTAAAACAGTTTATGTTAGATGGTAGATTTGATTGTATAGGTATAGGTTCTTTATTAGGAATAAGAGGATATAATAGAAAATATGATTTAAGTGTACCAACTGGTTTTGAATCTTTTTATAATTTATCATCTTTAGATTTTGAAGAATATCTTTTAGCTAAAGGAATCAGTAATGATGTTATAGATTATTTAAATAAATGTGTTAAAAATAAAGAAAGTATTAATGATTCTATTCATAATTTAATGCTTGAATATTTTAGAGAATATATTGTTGTAGGTGGTATGCCACAGGTAATAACTACATTTAATAAATATCATGATTTAGGAGAAGTTAGAAAAAATCAACGTAATATAATTGAACAATATAAAGATGATTTTGGTAAACATATTGATGATTTTGATAATGCTTATACTAATAATAAAGAACTTAATCGTATTTTATTAGTTTTTAATTCCATTTCTAGTCAATTAGCTAAAGAAAATAAAAAGTTTCAATATAGTAAAATTAAAACTGGTGCTCGTTCAAAAGAATTTTATGATGCGATTAACTTTTTAGTTGAATCAGGGTTAGTTATCAAATGTCATAATTTAAATGCTTTAGATTTACCTTTACAAGCTTATAGTGAAGAAGAGGCCTTTAAACTTTATTTTTTTGATACCGGTTTATTTATATCTTTATTAGATGATTATACAGCTTCAGATATATTACTTGGAAACTTAGGCATTTATAAAGGTGCTATTTTTGAAAATATAGTAGCTGATTCCTTGAAAAAACAACAAAATCCTTTATATTACTATAATAAGAATAACAGTTTAAAATTAGACTTTATTTATCGTTTAAAAGACAAAATAATACCTTTAGAGATTAAAGCTAGTAATGGTAATTCTAAATCTTTAAGAACAGTATTAAATCATTATGATGAGTATAAAGTTAAATATGGAATAAAACTTACAGCTAATAATATTAGCTTTAATAATAATATTTTAAACCTACCATATTATTTAACATTTTTATTAAATAGTGTTACTTTATAATTTATTTTTACTTTCTAAAACATAATTCACCTATAATAGGTATTAAAGATATATTATAGTATATTAAAAAGAGGGGGATAAAACGTTTAAAATATTATAAGTGAGCTTTTATAGTTAGTATAGCTGATAACAAATATGTTGTAGAAGTTTGACTATTTTTAGATGGTATCAGGTAATAGCACACCTAATAAATTTAAAGCTAGTGGCATGACTGCTTCAGAATCAAATTTAGTTGATGTTAGTATTATTAATGAATTTCTAATAGAGTTGTGAAAACATTTAAAGATGGTTTAAAATTAAAGAAATAAAAAACGCCTTTATTTGGCGCTTTTTTGTGTGCCGGGCATGGCATTAATCTAGTAGGTGAAAGTCCTACCACGGGTATTTACCGCCAAGTGTAGTGAACCCCAA
>CALUQZ010000041.1 GCA_944323055.1 uncultured Acholeplasmatales bacterium | reverse complement strand
TATATTATATCATAAAAAATAAGGTAATTAAACCTCTAAATGTAAAAATCAATAGTAATTTCGTGCGTTTATCCTAAAAATAGAATGTAAAAACTTGCTATTTTATTTTTTTTAGGTTATACTTTTTTATATAATTTTTACAGGGTATTGGAGCGTTTATAATGAATATTTATGATATAGCTAAAGAAGCAGGAGTATCAATATCTACTGTTTCTAAATATTTAAATAATAAAAACATTCGTCCTGAACTTAAACAAAGAATTGAAAAAGTAATTAAAAAGTATGATTATGTTCCTAGTGCTGTAGCTCAAGGTTTAGTTTCTAAGTCTTTAAAAATGGTAGCTGTAATGGTAGTAGATATTCAAATATCTCATTATGCAGCAGCGGCTTATGCTATTGACAAAACGTTATCGGCTTTAGGATATCGTGTTATCATTTGCAATACATTAGGTGAAGTAGAAAATAGTATTAGATATATTGATTCTTTATTAAAAATAAAAATTGATGGAATTATTTTTATTGGTTCTATTTTTAATTTTTTAAATAAATATGACAAAGTTTTAGCTAAACTAGATAAAATACCTATTATCTGTAATAATGGTCATTTAAATACCAGCAATTGTTATTCTGTTTATGTTGATGATAAAAAAGGTGTTTATGACGCAGTTAAATATTTAATTAATAAAGGTCGTAAAAAAATAGTTTACATACAATATTTAGCTACAGTTTCATCAAATCTTAAACGTTCAGGTTATGAAGAAGCCTTATTAGAGCATGGTTTAGAACCAGTTATTTATCACACTGATAATTTGATGAGTGGTGGATATGAGGCTGTAGATGCAATTATTAAAGAAAATAGAGAAATTGATGCTGTTATGTGCGGGGAAGATTTAGTTGCCTTAGCTTGTATTTCAGGATTAACAACAGCCGGTTATAAAGTTGGTGAGGATGTTGATGTAATAGGCTTTAATTGTAGTTCATTTACTAATTTAGCTAATCCTAAAATGACATCTGTTAATAATAAAATAGAAGAAACATCAGTTAAGAGTGCTGAACTCTTGCTTGATGTTATAAATGGTAAAAAAGTAAGTGATGTCACTTTCCCATGTGAGCTAGTTATTAAGAAATCTGCATAAAATAGTTTTAATAATTATATATTAGGGTAATTAGTATTTAATTACTCTTTTTTATTATATATTTAAAATGACATGTCATTTTATTATGTAATTTGTTTTTGGTTTTTAGCTAAAATTTAAAAAATATACATAAAGATGATAAAAAAAGTTAGAAAACGCTTGCAAGTAAAAACAATTTAGTGTATACTTAACCTAGGTTGGAAGAAAAGCGCTTTTTGCTATGAAATAAAAAGCGCTTTTCCAAGGAAAAAGGAGGAAAAGTCTATGGAAATGACATTACGTTGGTTTGGTACAGGCTATGATAGCGTTACCTTACAACAAATTAGACAAATTCCAGGCGTTACTGGTGTTATAACTACATTATATAATACTAAACCTGGAGAAGTTTGGTCACAAGAAGACATACACAAACTTAAAGTTGAAGTTGAATCAGCTGGTTTAAAAATCGCCGGTATTGAAAGTGTTAATGTTTGTGATGCGATTAAGGTTGGTACACCTGACCGTGATATTTATATCGATAATTACATCAAAACATTAGAAAATCTTGGTAAAGAAGACATTCATTTAGTTGTTTATAACTTTATGCCTGTATTTGATTGGACAAGAACAGAATTAGCGCGCGTAAGACCTGATGGTTCAACTGTTTTAGCTTATAATCAGGATATGATTGACAACTTAGATCCTACAAAGATGTTTGATTCAATCAACGACAATTCAAATGGTTATGTAATGCCAGGTTGGGAGCCTGATAGATTAGCTAAGTTACAAGAATTATTTGAAATGTATAAAGATGTAACAGAAGAAAAACTTTTTGACAATTTAGTATATTTCTTAAAACGTTTAGGACCTGTTTGTAAGAAATATGATATTAAAATGGCTATTCACCCAGATGATCCTGCATGGCCGGTATTTAACTTACCTAGAATTATTACTGGTAAAGAAAAAATTCTTAAATTGTTAAAAGCTGTTGATGAACCTTATAACTGCTTAAATTTATGTACAGGTTCATTAGGTACAAATCCTAAGAATGATATCGTTGATATCATTCATGCGGCAAAAGGACGTATTCCATTTGCTCATATTAGAAATTTAAAATATAACACACCACGTGATTTTGAGGAGGCAGCTCATTTATCAAGTGATGGTTCTATGGATATGTTTAAAATTGTACAAGCTCTATATCAAACAGGATTTGATGGCTATATCCGTCCAGACCATGGTAGAATGATTTGGGGAGAAGTTGGTATGCCTGGTTATGGTCTATATGATAGAGCTTTAGGTGCTTGTTATTTAAACGGGTTATGGGAAGCAATCTCTAAAGAAGAAAAAAGATAAAAAAGACTTTATTTTAGACATTTTTTAATCTATTATTTACGGGATCAAAGGTTTTTTTACCTAGGTTCATATAAAAGTTAGTAGTTTAAGGATTAGCGCCACGAACCTTAACAAACTAACATAAAATCTAGTAAGTCAATTAGTAGAAGTGCTACTCTACTAGTTGACTGCTAGACAAATTAATACTTACAAAACTATATAAAAAGATATAAAAGGGGTATAAAAAGTATGTTTTTAATTAGTGGTATTGAAGTATTTTGTATTATAGCTTCAATCTTATTATTACTTGCACTTGTTGCATTCGTATATTACTGTATGAAGGGTGGTAACCTAATTATAGGTTTAATCATCACTACTACTTTCTGGGTACTTGTTGGTATCGTTTATGCTATGTGGAACGGCTCTATTAAATTAGGTAGTACAGAAATTACAATCGGTACAGAAAATGCCGGCCGTGATTACTGGAATATGTTTGTTGGCATTTTAAATAATGTATATAGTGATGGACCTATTAATTATGGTACAACTACAACAATTATCATATTTGCTAGCTGGTTCGGTCGTGTTATCGTAGATACTGGTATTGCTAAAGCTTTAATTAGAAAAGTTGTAGAATTATCTGGTAACAAACAATTAGTTACAGTTTTAGCTGTATCTGTAGTTTCAGCTTTAATATTCACATCTGTATTCGGTCCTGGTAGTGTTATGGCTATCGGTGCTATTATTCTTCCTATTTTATTATCAATTGGTGTTAACAAGAAAATTGCTGTTGGTTCATTCCTATTCAGTGTTGCCGCTGGTATGTATGTAAATGGTGGTTATTATACACAATTTAGTGGTCATAATTTATTCAAAACTCTATGGGGTGTTGAAGGTTTCGTAAATGACTTCACATTATATAGCTGGATTGCTTTCTTAGTTCACGTTGCTATTATGGTATTATTCATTTTATTCAACTTCTGGATTTCTAAAGGTAAAGCAAAAGCTTGGGCTATGGAAGATGATGAAGATCAAAAAGAATTATCTAACTGGACATTCATAGTTCCATTTATTCCTATCGTTTTCGCATTAATTATAGGTATTATTAATATGGCTGCTCCAGATTTAAAATTAACTACATTTGCACCTATTTTCTTATTCGTAGTAGCTATTTTCTTAGGTTTATTATTAACTGGTAACTTAAAAACTTATAAGAAAGCTCTAGAAATGACTCAAAAAACATTATTCAATGGTATTTCTGACGTTGCTTTATTAATTGGTATGTTATTAGTTATGAATATGTTCTCAACTGCAGCATCTAACTTAGCAGCTCCAATTTTCCAAACTGCATTAGGTGGTGCTTTAGATTGGATTAATGATTATGCTTGGGTTGCTGTATTAATCGCTATTGTATTAGCTCCATTAGCATTATTCAGAGGACCTTTCATGATTTGGGGTTCAGGTATTGCTTTAGCTTCAGTATTATCTGCAGTTATTCCAGCAACTAGTCCATTATTATTAGTATTATTCTATGTTCAACCAGTTGCTATTACAGCTGATTCTTGTCCTACTCAATCTTGGGGTATGTGGGCATTATCATATGCTAAATACGAACCTAATACATATATTAAGACAGACCTACCTTGGGGCTGGGTATGTTGTGCAATAAATATTTTATTAGCATATTTAATTTTAATGTAATTTAAAGGACTTAAAGATAAAATATAACTCAAAAGGAGTGTCATAATGAGAAATATAAGAATTGGTATCGACGTTGGTGGTACACATACTAAAGCGGTTGCCATCGATAACGCTACTAATCAAATAGTTGGTAAAGGTTCAGTTAAAACTACACACGACGACAAACAAGGCGTTGCCGCCGGTGTAGTTAAAGCTTTCCAAAGATGCGTGGCTGATAATAATATTAAACCTGAAGAAGTTGTTTTCGTAGCACACTCAACAACTCAAGCAACAAACGCTTTAATTGAAGGTGACGTTGCTAAGGTAGGTGTTATTGGCTTAGGTGGTGGCGGCCTAGGTGGTTGGTTAGTAAAAAGACAAACTGCCATTCAAAATATCAATTTAGGTAATGGAAAGAAAATTGAAGTTGTTAGTGCTTATATAAAATTAAAAGATTTCAATGAAAAAGTAGCAGAACAAGTAATTGATGATCTATTAAAACAAGGAGCACAAGTTATAGTAGCAAGTAAAGCCTTTGGTGTTGATAATATGGAGGAAGAAAAAGTTATTTCTGACATCTGCAACAAAAAGGGTATCTTAAGTACAGCAGCTTCTGAAATTACTAAATTATATGGTTTAGCAACAAGAACACAAACTGCTGTTATTAACGCTAGTATTTTACCAAAAATGCTAGAAACAGCTAATAGTACAGAACAAAGTGTTAGACAAGCTGGTATCACTGTACCATTAATGATCATGCGTGGTGATGGTGGTGTTATGGAAGTAACAGAAATGAAGAAGAGACCTATTTTAACTATGTTATCAGGTCCAGCTGCTTCTGTTATCGGTGCTTTAATGTATTTACGTGCTTCAAATGGTATTTACTTTGAAGTTGGTGGTACAACTACTAATATCGGTGTTATCAAAAATGGTCGTCCGGCTGTTGATTATACTATTTTAGGCGGACATAGAACATATGTTAACTCTCTAGATGTTCGTGTATTAGGTGTTGCCGGTGGTTCAATGGTTCGAGCTAATAAAGAAGGAATCGTTGATGTAGGCCCTCGTTCAGCTCATATTGCTGATCTAGAATATGCAGCATTTACAGATCCTAAAGAATTAGATGGTGCGGAATTATACTTCGTACAACCTAAACCAAATGATCCATCTGATTATGTAGCAATTAGATGTAAGAGTGGTAAATGTATTACTATTACTAATACTTGTGCGGCTAATGCCTTAAAATTATTAGCAGATGATGACTTTGCTAAAGGTAGTTATGAAGCAAGTTATAAAGCTGTTAAATTATTAGCAGATTATATTGGTAAATCTGTTGAGGAAACAGCTAATCAAATTTTGAAGACATCATGCGATAAGATTGCGATTGTTATTGAAGAATTAATAGCTAAATATAAAGTTGAACGTGATCAAATCGTTTTAGTAGGTGCTGGTGGTGGTGCTGGTACATTACTTGCTTACACTGGTAAAATGATGAACTTTAAATATCAAATTCCAGAAAATGCTGAAGTTATTTCTTCAATTGGTGTTGCTTTAGCTATGGTTCGTGAAATGGTTGAAAGAACTATTCCTAACCCTACAGTTGAAGATATTGCTAAGATTAAAAGAGAAGCAAAAGATAGAGCAGTTAAGAGTGGTGCTGTACCTGATACTGTTGAAATATTCCTTGAAATAGATGAAACAACTCAAAAAGTTACAGCTATAGCAATGGGTTCAACAGAAGTTAAGACAACTGACCTATCTAAGAAGATTGATGATAAAGAAGCTTTAGAAATTGCTAAAGAAACTGTTGGGGCTGATACTACAGATCTTAAAGTGGCATATTCTAATGGTAATACATTCGTTATTTCAGCAAAAGCTAAAAATAAAGAAGGTATTCGTATCATCGATAGTAAAGGATTCGTTAAAGTTCAACGTTCTGAAGGTAAAGTTGTTAAAACAACATTTGCTAATATCGAAGAAGTATTAAAGAAATTATGGCATGAAACAGGTAATTATTCTAGTGAAGTTAGAATTAACCCTGATATGTATGTCATTGTTGGCGGTAGAGTAATTGATTATTCTGGTTTAAGTACAGTTGAACAAGTTATTGGTTTAGCTAAGACAGAATTAATTGATTTAGATGCAACTGCTGAAATAGCTATTGTAGCTGCAAGAAATGGTATCTATTAAAAGATATTTATTTCATAAATTAAATATATAAACTTGATGTAGACTAGGTTCTACAATACTATTTATAATGTAGTAATAAGTTAGAACAATAAAAGACCACTCATATGTCTTTAAACTTGGAGTAGTGAAAGGAAGCGTCTAAGAAAATCGAGTAACGTAAATTTGCGAGGGAGGTAACGCTAATCCCCCTTGCTAATTTTTTATAAAATAAGAAGGTATTATAATGAAAAGTGTCCGTGAAACAGTAACAGAATTATGTAATAAAACAGACTATGAAATTTATTTTGATATGTTGAATAGAGACATTTCTGCTCATCGTTTAACAAAAGAAAAAAAAGATGAAATCATAAAAAAATCAATGGAAACAGCTGTACAATGCTATAATGAAGTTGTAAGTAAATTTGGTGAACTTAATAACCCAGCAGAGTACGCAATTAGATTACATATTCCTATTAACTATGTTAATGAAAAACCTAATAAATATTATTCATATGTCGGTATATTTACAGAAAAAAATCAAACTATTACATTAAATTCAGAAACAATTGCTTTTATTAAGCAATTGATAAATCAATTTGGAATAGCTGACTTAGTTGATCCAAACCAAATAAAGAGTACTGTTACAGCTCATGAATTATTTCATTACTTCGAATTTATACATCCAGAATTATATACAAATCAAAAAATATTAGATGCAAAAATTTTAGGTATTTTTAAAACAAAATCTAGCTTGTTAGCGGCTGGTGAAGTAGCAGCAATGCACTTCGCTAAGCTACTTACTAAGTTGCATTATACACCACTTGTGTATAATAAAATTTTTGCTTTAGGAAAGAAGCAATTACTATAATGGAACCTGTAAAATTAAAATCTGCCTTAATGGGTTTGCCATATTGGCCTTTAGGTGGAACAAAATTAAGAGATGAATTTCATAAAGTTTTAGACTCCGAAACTATTGCGCAAAGCTGGGAATTATCAGCTCATGAGTTTGGTCAATCTCTAATTGATAGCGGTCCTGATAAAGGATTAAAATTAGGTGATTACGTAGCTAAACATGGCAAAGAAATATTAGGTACTAATTCTTTAAAATATGATCGTTTTCCTTTATTAATTAAATTCTTAGATAATAAGAAAAATCTATTTATCCAAGTTCACCCAGATGATGAATATGCCTTCAGAGTAGAACATGAACCTGGTAAAATGGAAATGTATTATTTCTTTGAAGCTGATGAAAATGCTTATATTTATGTTGGATTTAATCAAGATGTTACAGAAGAAGAATTTTTAAATAAACTCGTAGCTGGGGAAGTACTTGATTTAGTTAATAAAGTTAAAGTACATCCTGGTGATGCTGTTTTA
Organism: uncultured Acholeplasmatales bacterium; assembly: GCA_944323055.1. Lineage (GTDB taxonomy): Bacteria > Bacillota_I > Bacilli_A > Acholeplasmatales > Anaeroplasmataceae > CALUXS01. The sequence continues at coordinate 584 of CALUQZ010000041.1, read as the reverse complement.
GTTCCAGCAGGGACTATCCATGCCTTATGTGCTGGCACCTTCTGTATTGAAATTCAACAAAACTCTAATACAACCTATAATATTTGGAACTTTGGTGAAAAACCTGGTCACAGAGGTTTTCAAATTAAAAAAGCATTAGATGTTTTAAACTACCATAAATTAGAAAACCCATTTATTCAACAAGGCCCTATTGTTGAATATGATGGTTATAAAATACGCCATATTGTATCTTCTAAATATTTCGATATAACGAGATTAGATGTAACCAAAAGTGCTAAACTAAAAGCTTCAAAAGATAGTTTTATTCACTTATTGTGTTATGATGGTAGTGGTGAAGTAGTTTGGAATGGCGGTCATATTAGTTATCAAAAAGGTGATAGTATCTTTATTCCGGCTGGCGTATTAGATTATGAAATTAACGGAAGTTTTGTAGGATTACTTAGTAAAGCTTTATAAATTTAAAAAAGAGAAGGATTTAAGCAATGTCATTAACTTAAGGACATTGAAAAAAAAAGATTAAGAAATTTGATGGTTATATCACTACACAAGTGGTGTTACTAGTTGAATTCTTAATCTTTTTTATT
>CALUQZ010000040.1 GCA_944323055.1 uncultured Acholeplasmatales bacterium | reverse complement strand
GCATTTTCCAGCAGACTATTTACAGCTTTTTCCCAACCGTCGATTTCCTGCACTTCGTCCAGCAGCAGATAGTAGCGTCCATCGTCGGTTATTTGTTCTTTAATGCCCTGATACATATCCTTGTCGGTCATTCCATCATCAAAATCCTCCGACGTATAGCGTATACTGATAATGTGGTCTGCGGCAATCCCGCTTTTCAGCAAATCGTCCCGCAACATATCCAAAATCGTGGATTTGCCGCAGCGCCGGATTCCCGCCAGTATCTTAACAAGCTGAACGTCACGGTAAGTTTTCAGCGTATTCATATATTGTGGTCGGATAATCATATTGTTCGCCTCCTTGTTCCTTACTAATAGTATAGCGAAAAACTCCAGAGATATCAATAGTTTTTACTTGTAATCCATAAAAACTTTCTTTTATTTGCAACTTTTTTGTGGCAGAACAAAAAGATATAGATAGTAGGGTAGATAAAAGATTTTAAACCTTTGTCCCTCCCATTGGCACCGTACGTATGGGTCTCATATACGGCGCTACATTTATATTATTCACAACTTCTTGATTTACTATCTCGGTTTTACTATAGGGCTTTCACCTACTAGATTAATGCCACGTCCGGCACACCACGAAAAAGAACATTTTAGCTAAAAACTAAAATGTTCTTTTTTCATAATAATTTAAATATTTCAATATCTGCTTTTGCAAACGGCAATTTAACTAATTCTTTCTTTGTAACATATTTTATATCTACATGTTCAGTTAAAGTTACATCACCACTTACAATATGTGCTTTAAACACATTTAGATGCACTATAAAAGGTTTTGTATTAACTCTTTCTTCATACATATAGCTAACACACCCTAAATAATTATCAACTTCAATATCTACTAATAATTCTTCTTTTATTTCTCTTATAACAGCATCTTCTTTTGTCTCACCCTTTTCAATTTTACCGCCAGGAAATTCATAACATAAAGGTAAAGACTTGTTAGCTGGTCTTTTAACACATAAAATCTTATCATTATCATATATGACAGCACATACGACAAATACTTCTTTAATTTCATATAAACTAATATATTTTTCATCAATATATTTGGTTAAATATATTTCATCATTTCCCTTATAAAATATAACACCATCTAAATATGCCCTTTTAGCATCTATTTCTAAAATATAAGGTATATTAGTTCTTCTTTTACCCACTCTAATAGCTTCATTGATATTACTAGCTAAATGAACATATCCCCTTTTCATACTATTAATTCCATTATTAACAATACTACTATAAGCTTCTTTAGTAGTACCATGATATAAAATATCGGGTGGTATAACAACATCATTTTTATTAATAGATATACTATGCCCATAGCTAGCTTTTATCATATTATTTTTTACTACATATCTTTTATTATTATCAATATTTAACAAAGCAATTAAATCATCTTTACTAATACCATTAAATTTTTCATTTGACTTAAGTTTTAAAATTAATTCATCAATTAAAACATATCCTTCCTCATCTAATGACAAATCATATTTTTTAGGATTATGTCTTAATATATAACTAATTTCTCTACCTAATTTATTCAACGTCGTTTTCATGTTTTAAAACAAACTTCTTATTTTCTTGCTTATACGTATTTTCTAATTCTTTAATAGCTTTTCTTAATCTTTTAACCATTATCTCAACATCATCTAAAGTATATTCATACGCATTAGTATTAGCTAAATTAGCTAATAAATCAATTTGTTTTAAAGTATTATTCATTCTACTTTCAGCTAATCTAACAAATTTTTCTCTTTTAGTTTCTTCCATATTGCCAACTCCTTATAAAATTTATTTTATTTTAACACATAATTTATTATTCTAAAACCCCAATTAATTTATATTTGTTTCATTCTTTAAATTTGTAGCCAAATAACTACTAAATCTTTTAAATAGAATCCTAAGATAATACCTAAACCAACAAATAAAATTAATAATACTGTTCTATATGACCTGCCAAAGGAAATGTTATATTCATATCATTAAAAATTGCTTTATTTTTATAATTTTTACTAATATTTATAAGTTCCATCAACTAACACCAGCTTAAACCATTATATCTATAAAACATTATGCAAGTGTTATATAATTATGTTATATATATTGCCAATGCTTTAATAAAAATCATAATTTTATTTGTTTTTTGATAAAAATAATTAAATTACATTTTTAAATTTATTTATTAATTATTATCTGTATCTAAAATATCTTGAGCTGTCCTCTCATCTAAATATTCAATACTTTTTAATTTACTATTAATCAATCTCGTTCTAGTACCAACTAATAACTCAAGTTCAGAAGAAGCATCATTTACTTTCTTTTGTGCTTTAGCTAATGTATCAGCAAACTTACTAAACTCTGTCTTTACAGCTCCTAATAATTTGAAAACATCTGCGCTCTTCTTTTCAATCATTAAAGATTTAAAGCCTAAATTTAACGAATTAATAAAGGCCGTAAATGTTGTAGGTCCTGTTATATTAACTTTATATTTCTTTTGAATTTCTTCAAACAAACCCATATTTAATACTTCTAAATACAAACCTTCAAGTGGTAAAAAAATTATTGCAAAATCAGTAGTATTAGGCACATCTATATACTTATCTTTAACTTCTTTAGCATATTTTAACAATTCATTTCTTAATCTTTTTTTAGCTTCATTAACCTCATTTAAATCTTTAGCTTCACAAATAACGGAATATGTTTGATAAGGGAATTTAGAATCAATTGGTAAATAAATCTTTTCATCTTTATTACCTGGCAATATAATCGCAAACTCAACTTTATCATTTGATCCTTTTTTAGTAGCTATATTTTCTACATATTGTCCTGAAGTTAAAAACTCACTAATAATATTACCTAGTATTACTTCACCCATAATACCTTTAGTCTTAACATTCGTTAAAACATTCTTTAAAGAACCAACATCAGAAGCTAATCCCTTAATTTCCCCCACAGCTTGATTAACTGAACCTATACCTTCAATTACACTCTTAAATGAATCCTTTAATTTATCTTCTAAAGTCTTTTGTAGTTTTTCATTAACGGATTCTTTAATTTTATCTAATTGCTTATTATTATCTTCTCTTATTTCACTTAAATTTTTTTCAACTTTTTCTGTCAATTTACTAATTGAACTTTCTAATGTCATTTTAAATTCACTTAATGTCGTTTTTATAGATTCATTAGATTTACTTAAAACTTCTTTTACATCAGTATTAAAGTTACTAATATTCTTACTAAGTCTGTCCATAATTTCTTCTTTTTGTAAACTATATTTCTTCATAAACTCTACTTCAAACTTAGTAAATCTATCTATAACATTATCATTAAATTGCTTATTATCAGTTATAAGCTTTGCCATACTACTATTTAAATCTATTACATTTTTATTAACATTATCTAAAACAACCCTATTTTTTTCAGTTATTAATTTAGCTAAAATTTCACTAAAGCCTTCAATAGATGTTTTAACTTCTCCTCTAATCTTTAGTAAATCTTTATCACTAATACTTAAACTATTACTTTTATTCTTATTAATTAATATAATTAATATAATATTAATAAATAGTAATATCACAATTAATCCCACAATTATATAATCTATCATTTTATCCTCACCATATAATAAATTTTAGCTTAATTAAGACTTAATTAGCTTTAATATATTATATTTCATAATTTAAATTTAATCAATTTAGACTTTATGCAGGTAAAGTTATTATAAAATATAGATATTACTATTAATATACTATTTTATTATTACTATTCTAAAACTAATCTACATTTTTAACATCATTTATGTTAAAATTAAATTACCTAGAAATAATTCATTTAGTTAAACTATTTAATAAATCTACATAATTATTAGGAGGAATAAATATATGTATGTACTTCAATCTCGTTATAAATTAGAGAATTCTTTTTTACATTATTATGGATTAAGAAATAAAAAAAATTTATTTAAAAATTATATTAAATTAAATCAAAAACAACTAAATATAATTAATAATTTACCTAAAGATTTATCTAATTATGAAAAAAGAGTTTTAGGTAATAAAATATTAGACGTTGCTGTTGTAGAAGAAAAAAATTTAAAAAGAGTGCCTACATCATTACAAGAAGCCCATTTTTGTAAAAATTGTGCTGCTAATGACTTTATTATTCCAGGAATCGAATTTGATGAAAATGGTTTATGCCCTATGTGTCAAACAAAAGATGACACTAAATGGATGAAAGCTGTTCTTCCGGTATTAAACGACATTCCTCACTCTAAAAAATCTCGCTTTGATGTTGCTGTATTTTATACAGGTGGAAAAGACTCTACTTTCTTATTATATTATTTATCTAAAGTTAAAAATTTAAGCGTCCTTGCTTTAACATGGGAAATTCCTTATATGTCTAATTCTGCTAAATTATCAATAGAAGGTGCTAAAAAATCTTTAGATAAAGTAGAATTTATTTCTAGAAAAATAGATAATGAATCGTTAAAAAAGATTTATTCTAATTTATATGAATTAAGTGAAAACACTTGTGCCTGTCCTTCTTTAGCTTATGTTTTATTTTATGAAATATTAGTAGATGAGAAAATACCTTATTTTGTTGCCGGAAATGAACCAGTTCAAATGAAAGGACTATATTATAATAATATGGCTCCTAAGATAGCTTTTAAATTTGCTAATAACAAATTCTTAAATGCTTTAATTTCTTTTAGTAGAATATTAACTCTACATCCTCCTTTTAAAAAAGGACAGTTTCAAACTCTACAAACTATGAAACAATTAGCCTACGGTGATAATATCTTTAAAAAATTAGCTGGTTATAAAAATGATTTAGTAAATAATGTATGCCTTGCTATTAAAGAAGTTCCTTCTATTTTAAAACCACTTAAAAGGGCAATTAGACGCAGTTCGTGGAGTGGTAATATTCCTTCTTTTATTCAAGTAGATCTTAATGATATTTCTAAAGATGGGATTTATGATTGGAAAAAAGTAAAAGATATTTTAAAAAATGAATGTGGTTATGTAGATACAGAATCTGCTGCAAAAGGATTACATACATCTTGTAAGATTGAAAAGTGTAAGGAATATAGTCAATTTATTCGTTTTTATAATATGAAATCTTCTATGATACCTTTTAGTGCTCTAGAAATATCTTTAGCTAGTAGAGATAAAAATATTACTAAAGAAGAGGCTATAAAAGAAATGAAAGAAAGTTTAGGTTTTAGTTTAAAAGAGGTTGAAGAATGTCAAATAATGAAACAGTATTTTCAAAAATAAATGTTGTCATATATCTTTCTTATACTTCAAATTCTAAAAGAGTGGCTTTATTTTGTAATAATATTTTAAATTATAATTTAATAGAATCATCAAATGTAGATTTAAATATAAAATATAATAATGTTTTATTAGTCTACCCCATACATAGCGAAAATATCCCCATTAATTTATATAACTTAATTAAAAATATAAAATGTAATAAAATGATTGTTATTGCTACTTATGGGAGAATAAATCATGGTAATTCATTATATAAATTAGTTTATAAATATAAATTACCTATAATTGGAAGATGTTATTTTAAATGTAAACATTCCTATTTAAAAGATGATAAATATGAACCTAATTATAATGAATTAATCCCTATTATTAATAATTTTAATAATCAAGATGCTAAATATATTGATATTAAAAAGAGTAGTTCAACTGTAGGTTATAATTTCTTCCCTAAATTAAGAGCTCAAATAGGAGTGAAGATTATATTAGATAAAAATAAATGTAATTCATGTAATATATGTAGTGAATTTTGTTTAAATAAAGCCATTATTAATGGTAAAATAAATAAAAATTGTATTAGGTGCTTGGCTTGTGTTTATAATTGTCCGAATAATGCTTTAGATTTTAAATTAAGTAAAATACTAAAATTTTATTTAAGAAAAATAAATGATAAATAATATTAACTACCTAAATTTTAAAAGTCTCTAATTTTGCTTAAGAAGCTTAATTAGAGACTATTCTATTAAAAAAAACCAGAAAACATATTAGTTACTACATAACTACCATATACATCATTCATCATGTCTTTTATATATTTATTTGTACAGCCTTTTTCTAAAGAATTATAAAGAGAACCATCATCACGTACAGCATTTAAATAGCCATAGAAAACATCATGAATTTCATAGGCTTTGTTATAAGCAAGGTCAACTTGTTTTTGGTTATTTTCATCTACATTCATCTCAGCTATTAATTCTTCTTGTTCTTTAAATATCTGTAAAAGCCTTTTTGTAACCTTTTCTAAGTAAATATTTTGGGTATTTTTTAATTTATTATCAAAATTCATAGCAGATCTATAATTTTCTGCTGCTACGGAAACTACTTCTTTTTCAATATAGATTTCTAATGACTCAACACCAATCTCTCTAGGATGTTCAAATTGATCATACTTAGAACTTTCAAATAGAAGATTCCCTAAAAAAATAAAGTCATCATCATTAATAGTACTAATATCTATATCTTCTATATCAATCAAACCTCTAGTTAGTGAATATTTTCTTGCTTCTTCTAAAATTAGTTTACTATTTGCGCTATAGCAAAGTAAAATAAAAGCCTTCATAAATTTTTTTGGCTTATACTTTATATAAGTTTCAAAAGCTTTAATCGTTAATTCTTTATTTAGAATATACATAGCTGCCTTAGCATATGTATAAATTCTTAGGTCAATGTTTTCAATACTAGCATAATCATAGTTTAGCAAATAATCTTTAATAGTTTGACTGAACTTATCATAATTTAAAAGAATTTCTGCTAAAACACATTCATATGTATTACATAAATAAATAGTTGTTTCATCATCATTAACGTATATAATTAAATTAGCAATATTAAATTTATAAATTACTGCCTCATCCGTATCTAATTTTAAATTATTTAAAAAATTAATTGTTTTTTCTTTAACATTAGGAATCTTATCTAGTATAGTTAAAAATTCATCATTTTCTATATCAGTTGAAAATAAAGCCTCTTTTAATAAATCTACATCTTCCGTAATAAATGCCCCATTTATAAGAACTCTTTCTATTTCTATATAATCAATAGGTAAATTAAGGGTATCAATTAATTCAGACATAGTTAAATAGTAATTATCAATTAACATTTTTTTACTGTAAATTTCAACATTAACATTAATTAATTTTAATTTATAAGCAATATTTATAGCTTCCTCAATATCATTAGAATATAAATCTAACATTTTGTGATATTCTTCCATTATACAATCTTTTAAATCAGTAGCATTTAAATAAACAAATCCATATTTACCTCTACCATCTACTTTTCTTTTTAAAACATAATCATAAAGATCATCTAAAGATAATTTTCCCATTTCTGTTCCTCGCATAAACTAATAATTTTAAAATTATTTATATTACATATTATTAATAACTTTATTGTATGATATTTTATAAAATTAAACAACTATTATTAGGTTAAACATAATAAATTTCTAAAGTAACAAGTACGTAAAGGACAACTTAGTGTTTATAAACCATTTTGGGGTATATATGTCTTTTTTTATTAAATACAATACTTAAAAATAAGGCAGATTGTATAATGAATGAAAAATAAAAATATGATAAACATATAGATAGTAATAAATAATCTAAAATTAAAAAAGTTGTCGACAATACTTAGTCAACAACCCGTTATTATTTTATTAACATTCAACTAACCAATCTAGAAGATTAATAACTTTAATACCATTATAGTTTCCTAAAGTTATTCTATCTGTTGTTAATATTATTTTTTCATAATTATCTTTAATCATTTCAAGAGGTCTTATTTCTCTATCAAATGTTTCTTTTAATGATAAACTAGCAGTAACTTGAAAATATGTAAATATATTATCCTTTAAACAAACAAAATCAACTTCTTTGTTCCCTAATTTACCTACATATACTTTATATCCTCTTTTTAACAATTCAAAATAAACTATATTTTCTAAAGTAAAACCTAAATCATAAGATTTTCTAGGTAATAGATAATTTCTAATTCCTAAATCTACAATATAATACTTTTTATTTGCCTTTAATATTTCCTTACCTACTAAATCAAAAGGTTCTACTTGATAGAATATATATGATTCAATTAAAGCTTCAACATAACTAGAAACAGTATTAGGAGATACCTTTCTATTATTTGAAATCAAATAATCTGTAATACCTTTAATTGATACAGGATTTCCAACAACACTAGCTAAATATTTAGTAATAGTTTTTAATAAACTAATATCATTTACATTTCTTTTATTATTATCTTTTTCTTTTCTATTTTGTCTTTCTTCAATATCTTTAATTATAACAGTATTATATATACCTTCAATATAATCATTGATCATATCAATATTTTGAATATTAGTTACATATGGTAAACCACCAAATCTAAGATATTGTGCAAAAGCATTATCTATATTTGATTCATTAACAGATAAATACTCAGCAAACGATAATGGTAGTACATTTAATTTTACATATCTACCACTTAAATAAGTAGCTAAATCACTAGAAAGCATATATGCATTAGAACCTGTTAAGTAGATATCAACATTTTTCTTAACATATAAGCTATTAACAACCTTTTCAAAATCCTTTACCTTTTGTGTTTCATCAAGGAATATATAGCATATTTTATCTTCAATTAATCTATTTTTAATATATGAATATAGTTTATTATATTCTAATAAATATTCATTTTCTAATTCTTCAAAATTAATATATATTATTTGACTATCTAATACATCATTATTTAACAACCACTCTTTGTATTGTAATAATAATGTTGACTTACCACACCTACGCATTCCAGTTACTACTTTAACAACTTGTTTATCTTTCCATTGTATCAATTTAGATAAATACATATTTCTATCAATCATAACAATCACCTTTATATTCCGATTTTATCATTTTTAAATAACAATGTCAATTTATATTCCCATTTTGGAATATAAAATAAAAATTATTTATAAAAATTCCAAAATCTTTATTCAAGTTGCCGTATAAAACATTCAAAATTACTACCAAACAATAAATCTATAATCTATTTAAGCAATCAATAAATAATTCCTTACAATAAAAATTTAAATTTTCATTTTTTATAGTAAATTTTTGAGCATCCTGCTTAACCTGACTAAAATCTACTTCATTAAACCTATTTATTAGCATTCTTTTTAAGATATCAATATTAAAATCATCTAATTTACTTAGCTT
>CALUQZ010000039.1 GCA_944323055.1 uncultured Acholeplasmatales bacterium | reverse complement strand
TTGGGGTTCACTACACTTGGCGGTAAATACCCGTGGTAGGACTTTCACCTACTAGATTAATGCCATGCCCGGCACACTAAATAAAAAAGGGCAAGCGCCCTTTTTTATTTTGTTGATTTCTTAGTTGTAGATTTTTTGCTAGAACTTGGTTTTTTAGCTGGAGCTTTAGTGTGATCAGAGATAACAGCTAAATTTGCAAAATTAAGAATTGAAGTTACAACTGAATAAACAGCATTACTTGAATCATAAGATTCACCAATATTAGTTAAACGACCAGATTGAGAATATAGTTTAAATTGATAATTATTACTCTTATCTTTTGATAAGTAAAATTTACCGTTTGAAACATTTTCTTTGAAGGCTAAAATAGCATTTTCTACACTATTTTTAGAACTATAACCACCTTGTTGACATAAGATTTCGCCATTATTAGCTTTTAGTTCCCAAGAATATTCTTTGTTAATGTCCTTTTTAATAACGTATTTGCCACCTTTTTTATCTTCTTCTTTAATTTTTGAAATTTCAACTAATTGAGAATCAATTTCTTCAGCAGGTAATTCAATATCTACTACTTCATTAGTTAAAGCAAATCGTTTAAATGATTCAAGAGCACTTTGAGCTCCTTTTTCATTAGGATAATTAGCACTAATAGCCATAACACGATTGTTAGAAGCTGTTAATTTGAATTTATAATTTTTCTTTTTATCAGAGAAGATATCAGTTCTACCTGTAACTAAATTACGTTTTAAATTTTCAATAGCTTTAATAACTGTAAGTCTTGATGTATACATTTCTGATACAAATAAGATTTCACCATTACTTGCTTTTAAACGATAACGATAGTAATTATTTTCTTGATAAATTTCATATTTACCATCGTAAGTACGACCTTTTCTTTCTGCTTCAACCACCTCTGGAGTTTCAATTTCTGTATCTTCTACTGTCTCATTAACTTCAGGTTCAGTTTCTTCTTCAACTTGTGGTGTAACATCTTCAACTTTTTCTTCTGGTTCTACTGCTTCTACTGGTTCTTCTACTACCTCTTCAACAACTTGTTCTTCTTGAATTGGTTCTTCTACCTTAGAAACAACTTCTTCCTCTTTAACTTCGCTAACCTCTTCTACTGGTTTGTCTTCAACTTCAGAAACAACTTGTTTTTCTTTCTCTTCACTAACTTCTTCATCATTTGTTGTTACTACTGGTGTTACAACAACCTCATTAGCCTCTTCATTTTCTGAAACTTCATTAGCTTCATCTTCAACACTTTTAGCATCTAAATTAGCTAAGTTTTCAAACTCTTCTTTTAAGACTTTATTTGTCTTTTTATCTTGAACTTTTTTGATTATTAAAAATACTATTAAAATAACTAATAGAGCAAAAAAACATCCTAAAAAAATCCAATCAACTGTCTTTAACGAAAATGCATTCATATATAAAACCTCCATGTTTCCTTACATCTAAATTATAGCTTATTTTCGAAATAATCACAACATAAGTTTACAAAATTTTCACAAAACTCTGACGGATTTTTACAATTCGAATTGGCTATTATATAATGTAGCATAAAAGCCGTTTTTAGCTAGTAAAGTTTCATGGTTTCCTTGTTCAATAACATTACCATCTTTTAAGACTAAAATAGTATCTGCATTTTTAATTGTAGATAATCTATGAGCAATGACAAAAGATGTTCTATTTTCCATCAATTTATCCATAGCTTGTTGAATTAAAACTTCAGTTCTTGTATCTACTGATGAAGTAGCCTCATCTAAAATTAGCATTGGGGCATTTTCAATCATTGTTCTAGCTATTGTTAATAATTGCTTTTGACCAGCTGATACATTAGCAGATTCTGTAAAGACATAATCAAGACCACCTGGCAATGAATTAACAAAATGATCCATATGACAAGCTTTTAAAGCAACCATAATTTCTTCATCTGTAGCATTCTCATTGCCAAATTTCAAATTATCTCGCAAAGTTCCTTCAAATAACCAAGTATCTTGTAATACCATACCAAATAAACTAGCTACATTTTTTCTACTTATATCTTTAGTGTTAATATCATCAATATAAATGTCTCCACTATTTGTTTCATAAAAACGCATCAATAAATTGACAATTGTCGTCTTACCAGCTCCAGTAGGTCCTACAATAGCTATTTTTTGACCACTTTTTACTGTACAATTAAAGTTAAAAATAATTTGTCTATCTTCTGTATAACCAAAATTAACATCTTTAAAGATAACATTACCATGACAATCTTCTGTTGCTAAAGTAGTCTTAACTTCTTCTTTAGACATTTCTTCTTCATGTAAGAATTCAAATACTCTTTCAGAAGCAGCTGCACATTGTTGAACAATTGAACCCATTTGACCAATAGTTTGCATCGGTTGATTTAGTTGTCTTGTATATTGGGTAAATTGTTGAATAATTTCAAGACCATAATTACCACTCATTGCTAGTAGGCCTCCAACAACACAAATAGAGATAAATGATAAATTACCTACAAAACTCATTAATGGCATTAACATACCAGATAAAAATTGACTTTTCCATCCAGTATATTTCAATTCAACATTCATTTTTTCAAAAATAGCAAATTCTTCATCTTCTTGGTTAAATGCTTTAATAACATTTTGACCAGAATATGCTTCTTCAATATGTCCGTTTAAATTACCTAAAGCCCTTTGTTGAGCTCTAAAGTATTTTTGACTAATTTTAACAATTATAATCATCAATATTAATGATAAAGGAATTGTTATAGCAGCTATTAAAGTCATGCTAGGAGAAATCACTAACATCATTACAAAAACACCAACAAACATAATAATTGATGATACAAATTGAGACAAAGTTTGGTTTAAGTTTTGACCAATTATATCAATATCATTTGTTACTCTTGATAAAACATCACCAAAACTACGAGAATCAAAATATGATAAAGGTAATTTATTAATTTTAGCTGAAATATCACTACGCATTTTATTAGTTGTCTTTTGGGTAACTCCCGTCATGAAGAAACCACAAAAATAATTACAAAGTGCAGAGGTTAAATATAAAAACACTAATATAATACCTGTATATAAAATATCTTGACGCGGATCATAACTATTATTTTCTACAAAAGCTTGGGTATAAGAAGTGATATCGCCTAAATATTTAGGACCTAATATCATACAAATAGTCCCAATAATTGATAAAATTAAGGCAATTATAATGTAGCCTAGTTGTGGTTTTAAATAAGAGGCTAAATTAAATAAAGAACCTTTGACATCTTTAGCTTTACCATATGATATATTACTATTAGGTCTAGGCATTTTCTAATTCCTCCTTTGATAATTGTGAATAGGCTATTTCTTGATAAACTGTACAATTCTTTAATAATTCTTTATGATTGCCAAAACCAACCATTTTTCCATTATCTAAAACAATTATTTTATCAGCGTGTAAAATAGTACCTATTCTTTGGGCTACTATAACATTAGTTATTCCTTGTGTTTTATTAGCTAAAGCTTCACGCAATTTTTGATCTGTTTTTAAATCTAGAGCACTAAAAGAATCATCAAAAATAAAAATTTCTGGCTTCTTAATTACCGCTCTAGCAATACATAATCTTTGTTTTTGGCCACCAGAGAAATTAGAACCTCCTTGAGCTACAGGAGCATCATAACCAATTTCACTAACAAATTCACTTGCTTGCGCTATATCTAAAGCTTCCTTAATATTATCATCATTTAAATTTGGTTTACCAAAAGCTAAATTAGACCTAATAGTTCCCGCAAATAATACAGCTTTTTGCGGAACATAACCTATTTTATCTCTTAGCTCTTCTTGTGTTTGTTCTTTAACATTAACATTATCAACTAAAACTTCACCAGATTTTACATCATAAAAACGACAAATTAGATTAACTAAACTCGTTTTACCTGAACCAGTACCACCTATAATAGCTAAGGTTTCTCCTTTATTAATCTTAAAGCTAATATCTTCTAAAACATCTTCTTCCCCGTTACCATAAGCAAAAGAAACATTTTTAAACTCAATCGTTCCAACTTCTGTTGTTTTAGTAGGAGTAACAGGGTCATTAATTAATGTTTTTGAATCTAAAATCTCGTTAATTCTACGAGCAGATACAACCCCTCTAGGAACAAGTATTATAATCATAGTTAATTGCATAAAGCCCATAACAATCAAAACTGTATATTGTTGGAAAGTAAAAATAGAACTTAAAGCCTGTGGTTGACTTTCATTAGCTAAACCATAAACTATTAATGAACCTATCCATAAAATAATTAGAGAAGTCATATTCATTATGATTTGCATACCTGGTGTAAAAAGAGAAAATATTCTATTAACAAAAATATTTGTCTTTGTGATATTATCATTAGCTTTTTTAAACTTTTCTTCTTCTTTTGTCTCTGCATTACAAGCTCTAACAACTCTTAAACCTGTTAAATTTTCCCTTGTTACTAAATTTAATCTATCAGTCAACTTTTGAATTGTATTAAATTTAGGTAATACAATTATAAAAATAACAACAACTAACAAAACTAAAGCTATGATAGAAAATACTATAGTTAAAGATAGTCCACTAGAAACTTGAATGTTTACAGCTTTAATAATACCATAAACAGCATATATCGGTGCGGCAACTGCCATTCTTAAAACCATATTAACAACCATTTGTACTTGGGTAACATCATTAGTTGAACGGGTAATTAAAGATGAAGTACTAAATTTATCAATTTCTGCTAAACTGAAATTTTCAACCTTTTGATAAACGGCCTTTCTAACGCCATAGGAAAAGTTAGCACTGAATTTAGCAGATAAAAAACAAACAACAATAGTACTAGCTACACTACCACAAGCATAAGCTAACATTTGCCATGCATTAGACCAAATATTAGCTTGAGCCTCAGCATATATTGCATCTGTCAACAGTCCATTTTCTCTTAAACGAGAAATAACACTAGCATTTTCAATGATATTTTGCATATTTTGTGGCAAATTCATATCACAAATTACTTGTGTTACCACTAAAGCTACAATAACTACGACAAACAAGGCGTAAATCGGTTTAGTGTAACGAAACAACTTAAACATTTTTTTCCTCCTCTTCATTAATAAACGCGATTGTCTTTTTAATAATACGCGTAAAAGCTTCAATATCGTCCCCTAAATAATCTAAATATTTATCAGCTACTTTTTGAAAAATATATGTAGCCATTTTGACTTGTTTTTCCCCTTTAGGAGTTAAGATATAAAATTTTTTGCGGTTATCATCATCATTTATTTCTTTAACTAAATAACCTTTTTTCTCTAATTCAACTAAGCAATGCATAACAGCTGCTATTGTAACATTATTCTCCTTAGCTAATGTACTAGCAGCTGCTTGTTTATTATTTAAACTAATTTGATTTAATAATTTAGCCTCTAAACCTGATAAATTAGTTACATTTTTAATGTTTTGATTAGCTAGTCGCATTAAAGCACCTAACTTAACTATATAACTATAAAGTTCATCATTTTTCATATTATCAACTCCGTTCGCTATTTTAATATAAAAACTTTAGCAAGTAAAGTATTTATCCCCAAATCGCATAATTTCCCACAATTAAAAAAAGACCTTTCGGTCCTAATCTATATATTTTAATATCTCTATTAAATCATTAATAATAGGTCTATTGGCCTTTTTTAACACTTCTATACTTTGGTGTCCTTCACTAAATAAAATAGAATTAAAATGTAAAGTACTTGCAACTTCATAATCATGTAAAGTATCACCAACAGCTAAAACTTCAGCTGGTAAAATATTATTATCTTCTATAAATTTCCTAGCTACTTCTAATTTAGAGGCAGCATAAATATTATCTAAACCTAAAATATTATTAAACTCATCTTTTATGTTTAATACTTCTAATTGTTCACATAAATTAGTTAATTGACTAGCTGATAAAACTATTCTTTGAATTCCTTTTTCTTTTAATTTTGTTAAGACTTCAAGTAAATAAGGATATAAAGGACAATTAAAACTAGCTTTTTGATATTTATTAATAAACCATTTAGATAAATCCTCAAAAGAATCTTTACTAAAGTCAATGCCTGCTAGTTCATAATACCTCTTAATAGGGAATGTAAAGATATTTTTATACTTTTCTAAAGATATTGATTTATGGCCTTGTTTAGCTAAAATTTGATTTAATAAATTTAAACATAAATCAACATCATTTAAAATAGTACCATTAAAATCAAAAAAGACATATTTAATCATAAAATCTCCTTATAACACATATAAATAAATGGCTACAAAATGTAAAATTGTACCACCTATACAGAAAAAATGCCAAACAAAATGAGCATATTTAAAGGTTAAAGCATAAAAAATTATACCTAACATATAAGTAATACCACCAGCTAAAATATAATAAAAGAAAATTATATTATAGTTATATAAAATAGGTAATAATACAAGTCCACTCCAACCAAGTAAACAACATAATATTGTATGCAAGATAGTTGTTTTTTGTTTAATTAAAACTTTACATAAAATACCTATAATAATTAAAGACCATTGTATAGCAAAGAAAGTAATAGCTATAACTTGATTAATATCATAAATAGTAACTAATAAAACAGGGGCATAAGTACCACCAATTAATAAAAATATAGATAAATGATCAAAAATTCTAAATACTCTCTTTACTTTAGAACCATTTTTAAAACTATGATATAAACAACTCATAGTATATAACAATAACATACATACACTAAAAATTGTTACACCTATATATTCTCTAGTTGTATTACATTTTAAATACATTAATACGGCTGCACAAATAGCAAATAAAGCCATAACACCATGCGTTATACTATTACCAATTTCTTCACCTAAAGTTTGCAATCTTCTCGTTTTATGCATATTAAATCACCGTTCATATTATATAACTAGAACATCTAATTTTCAATACTAGATTTAATATTTTTATAAATTATGTTTATAGCTTTCTCTAATGGTGGGTAAACTATTAAAGTTACAATAAAAGTTAAAGTTCCTGTCAATATACTAGCTGGTACTTGACCTAATGATAACGTTAAACTAGCTTCTGCCCCCATTCTATCTATTACATTATATAAAACAGCTCTAAAGATGAATTCACCTAAAATATTAGCCATAGTTGCTAAAGATACAGAAATTAACAAATAATTGATAATTGCTTTTTTTCTAATAAATATAATAGCTATAACTATAAAAGCTATACCAAATATAAATAATCCAATTGGAACTAAAACATTAAAGGTTAAAGTATTTGTATCAAAAGTAATACCGCCTATTAAATAAACATATAATGAATAAATAGCAACACCTAAAAATAATAGTCCTAATAGCATTAATCCTAATGAACAATATTCACTTTTAGGATTTTTTCTTTTTAATAAAGAAAATAAAGATCCACAAATAAAGCCCATTATAAATTTTAAAATTATAGTTCTAATTATAGTTGATGGAGAATCTAAATAAAATATTAAATCATTTAAACCCATACCTATAGAACCGATTAAACCGCCTTTTACACCACCTAATAATAAAGCGGATAAAATGCATACTAAATTACCTAAATGAATTTTACCCCCTGTTGGCAAAGGTATCATAACGCTTGTGCCACCAAAACATAAGGCAATTAAAATAGCAAACAAGACCATATCAAATATCTTTTCATAATTTTTTGTCATAAAAAACAGCTCCTTTAAAAAACTTCCCTCAAGTGAGGGAAGGCTATTATTCTTTATTGTTTAAATTAGCTTCTACATCCTTAGGTGTTTCTTCAACTGTTTCCTCAAGGTTTGCAGTATTATTTAATTCTTCACTAGCATTTGTTTCATCTTGAGTTTGTACAACTTCTGCATCTTCTTTTGTTACAGATTCTGTTGTTTCTAAATTTGTAGATTCTTTTACTTCTTCTACATTATCTGTAGCAACAGCTGTTGGCGTAACATCAACTACATTAGTTACTTTAGCATCTTGACTATTTTCTTTAGCTACAACTAATTGACGTTTATATTGGTCACGCATATAAGGTTTAGGAACTTTATTTTTATTTCTTAATAAGAATACTCCTAAAAGAACACAAACTGCCACATAAATAACCATAACTATAGCTGTCTTATAAATAGGACTACTACCAATAATGTCTGAATATGAACTAATACCTTGGCTAAAGCCATCATGACTATTATATCTATCAATCCAACCTTCTCCTTCAGCCGGATCAAAAAATTCATTAAAAGTATTAGCTTTATCTTCCATATTGCTAGAATTTAAACCATCTAAATAAGTATCCCAAGCACTAACTAATTCATCAGCTAATGTATAAAATTCACTGTTTAAAGTAATCGGAGTAGTAAAATTACCACTAACTAAAGGTTTAGTATCAGCATTATCAGGGTCAGCTTTAGCATCATAAAATTCATAACCGGTAATTTGACCACCAATAGATTCAATATCAGCTAAAGATAAATCTATTTCTACAAAACTCATATTTTGGATATAAGTCGTATAATATCTATTAACATCTTCACCTTGATCAGATGTAGCTGTTAAAGGATCATTAAAATAATATTCAAATCTGTTTTCACCATTTAAGAAAACTAATCTCGTATAATTATAAACTTTACCATCTTGTTTTTGAACACCTTCTAAATCAATGTTACTACAATTATTTAAAAAGAAGGTATAAGATGTATTATAATCATTAGTTTGTTGTTCTGAACCATCAATTGAAACAGTAACAGATGTAGATGTAATAGATTCTAATGATACTAAATCAAAATAATCCGTATCAGCTTGAGTTGTAATACTATTTGAATTGAAATATGGCAAGAAACATCTAGCTAAACTGTTATAATCATTAGTTTGCATATATTCGGTAATTTGAGCTTGAACATCAGACATTTGAAAACCTGAATAACACATCATTAATAACATAAAGCCTAAAATGATTGCTATACCAAAAAATAATATTTTTTTAATCATTTATCATAACCTCACAAATCAACTAAACCTATTTTACATTATTTTTAATAAAAATCAATGAATATTTTCTTATTACACACTTTCACATATTTAATTTTCTAATTTTATTTTATAAAGCCTTAATTTTTACTATTAAATTTATCATTTTATTGTATTTTTACTCTTTCAATTAATATTTTAATAAAAAAGGCTTGCATAATTTTAAAAAATAAGTATAATAT
Organism: uncultured Acholeplasmatales bacterium; assembly: GCA_944323055.1. Lineage (GTDB taxonomy): Bacteria > Bacillota_I > Bacilli_A > Acholeplasmatales > Anaeroplasmataceae > CALUXS01. The sequence goes on along the minus strand of CALUQZ010000039.1, from coordinate 226 downwards.
TGCTTGCTGATATGGCGTATATGGTGAAGTGGTTAACACTCTAGATTGTGGCTCTAGCACGCGCAGGTTCGATCCCTGTTATACGCCCCAGATTTTAAAATTTAAGTCTTAGTTCGCTAAGGCTTTTTTTTATTATTCATTATCAAAAAGGGGCTGTGAAAAAATAAACAGCTAAAAAATAAGGTCTTGTTATAACAAAGCACACTAGGCTCTGGAAACAAGACCT
>CALUQZ010000038.1 GCA_944323055.1 uncultured Acholeplasmatales bacterium | reverse complement strand
CAAAAAAATAGAGGTGTCATTTTTCTAGTAGGGTTTCATTTTTCTAGTAGCCTAACGTTTTTCTAGTAAGGGTATCATTTAACTAGTAGAACTAAAATTAGAAAATCAGTAGTTTCGAGCCAATTTATATCTACTATAAAAACGCAATATATTAAAAAATGCCCGATTTCTCGAGCAAATATCGTTCATTTTGAGACCCTTACTTTGTATCAAAATGTTAGTTATAAGATGGTACGGGTGACAGGACTTGAACCTGCACGCCGGGGGCACTAGGTTCTAAGCCTAGCGCGTCTACCAATTCCGCCACACCCGCAAGCAAGTGTGATTATATAATATATAATTCTAATTGTCAACAAGTTTTTTGTGTTGTAAATATACAAAAATAGCTTCTATTTTTTAGAAATTTCCCTAGGCTTTTTATAAAGTAAGCTAAATGTGACTAAGGCAATAACACATATAACTATTAAGCATATAATAATTATATAATATAAATCTTGATTGATAAAAAAACCATATATTCCTACTCCAATATACATCAAAGAGATTATATAAAATGGAATTGCTTTTAAAGACTTATCTAAACTAATTTTAACTGCAAATCCAATTAAAATTACTCCTAAAATTATAGCTACTACTGCATAAAATAACATTATATCTAACTCCTACATCGTATATAATACATAAATTACAATTAAAATACAATAATAGTTACTATTTTTTGAAATATAAAATAATCGGAAGATATAAAAGGCATCTCCCGATTAACAATATTAACTAAGTTTTAAAACAAATGATATAACAGCAGTTGGATCATAAACACCATCTGTTTTATATTTAAATCCTACTAAATAAATATCTTTAAGATTAATTAATGATTTTACTTCTTCATACAAATTATTGAAAATAACAAAATCAAGTGAATTAGTATCATCATAAATTTCACCTTTTAGTATCTCATTCTTTTTTGTTTTTTGTACTTTTAAATTATTGAATTTTACTACAGCTGTTTGATTTAAATTTAATTTGACTGAATTTAGAGCTAAAGTATTTTTCTTTATACGCATATCTTTAATGAAAATAGTCAAATCATAACTTAAATTAAAACCTAATACCTGTTTTTCTTTTTCAGATAAATAATCAAAATCATAATCACTATTATCAACAATTAAATCTGGTAATAAGGAATCGATTAAATTAGCCTCCTCATTACTATGTTCAATCATTTGTTTAATATTACCTTTAAAAGTATTAAAACAACCAGCATAAATTAAGTTATTGATAATGCTTTCTGGTAATTTAACCCTATTTAAAAAATCATTATAACTCTTATATGGTTCTTTATTTCTTTCATTTACTATATTAATAGCCGTTTGATATCCAACTCCGTCAATGCAAACTAGAGGTAAATACAATTTATTATTCGCATAAACAAATTTAGTACTAGATAAATTAATATCCGGACCAGAAATAATTAAGCTATGATTTTTAGCATATTTGATATATTCACATAAAGTTGAAGTTGCCCCTATTACATTGTTTAAAATATTAGCCATAAACAAACCAAAATAGTGAACTTTCAAATAAGCCATTTCATAGCTTACTAAAGCGTAAGCTACACTATGCGATTTATTAAAACCATAATTAGCAAATTTAACAATTAAATCAAATATTTGAGTTGCTATTTGTTTATCATACCCTTTAAGGTTAGATCTTTTTATAAATCCATCACGCAATTGTTCAATTTCTGACAAGTTCTTATTAGATATAGCTCTTCTTAAAACATCAGCTTCACCTAAACTGTAACCAGCAAATTTTGTAGCTATTAACATAATTTGTTCTTGATAAACGATTATTCCGTACGTTTCTGATAAAATAGGTTTTAAATCAGGATGTAAATACTCAAATGGTTTTCCATGTCTTCTAGCAATAAAATTATCAATATTATCCATCGGACCAGGTCTATATAAGGCTAATACTGCTACTAAATCACTAAATTTAGTTGGCTTTAATTTTTTTAAAACTCGTCTAATTCCATCTGATTCTAATTGAAATAGTCCTAAAGTATCAGCTCTTTCAAGAAGTTGATATACCTTCTTATCATCAAGAGAGATGTTTCTAAAATCTCTTTGTTCAATTTTTGCCTCATCTAAAACATTAGCTATAATGGCTAGATTTTTTATACCTAAAAAATCCATTTTTAACAAACCTAATTCTTTTAAATCATCAGCTTCTACTTCTGTTTGTAATAAATTATTAGCCTTAGTTAATGGTATAACATCTCTCAAATCACAACCAGCTATTATAATTCCTGCCGCATGGGTTGATGTATTACGAGGCATTTTATCTATTCTTTTAATTATATATAAAATATCATAAATATCTTTTTGATATTTATATTGTTCTAGTAAATAATCAATATCATTACTAGCTAATAATAAGCTTAATTCTGTAACCTTCTTTTCTTCTAATTTGTAAATTCTCGCAATATCCCTTAAAGCTGATTTATAAGAAAATGTACCAAAAGTGTTAATAGAAGTAACATGGTATTTACCATATCTTTGACTGACATAATTTATAACTTCATCTCTTCTATCATCTGGGAAATCAGTATCAATATCTGGCATCGATACTCTTTCTGGGTTTAAAAACCTTTCAAATAATAAATTATATTCTAGTGGACATACTTCTGTTATTCCTAAAGCATAAGCTACTAGTGAAGAGGCAGCACTACCTCTACCAGGCCCTACAAAAATATGGTTTTGTTTAGCCCATTTTATGAAATCCCATACAATTAAAAAATAGTCAGCAAAGTGCATTTTATTAATAATATTCAATTCATAATCTAGCCTTTTTTTATATATTTCTATGTTGACATTTTTATTCTTTAGTCGTTTTGTTAAACCTAAATTTGCTAATTTTGATAAATATAATGAACTAGTTGTATTAAGTGGTACATATTTAGGCAAGACTTCTTCTTTATTGATTTTGTAATTTATTTTTTCAACTATGTTATTAATGTTTTCAAATAATTCTAAATTAAAACTAATAAACTCCTCATTAGGAATAAAAAAAGTATAATCACCTATTTCTTCATCTTTTTTATTATTTATAGCTAATAATGCATCATATACTTTTTTATCTTCTTTTATTAAATATTTTAATTGATGAATATATAAACTAAGTATTCCTAAATTACGTCCTAAAGCCATAATTTCTTTATTTAGAGATATTAAATTAGGATTTTGATAACTAATTCCTAAATAAAACTCTTCAAAACTATTTTTATAAAAATTTAACTTTTTAATAGCCTCATCAACAATATTTAAATCCCTAGTTATACTACTTTTACTAGCTACTAGAATAACAATAATTCCGGTACAATATTGAACTAATAAAGAAAAATCTAACTCATTCAATTCTTTAGCCGTTTCAATTTTAAATAGATTTTTTAATCCTAGCGCATTATAAGGATATAACAAAAAAAGTTCTTCATTAAGATTATGATTAATTTTAAGTTCTAAACCTATTATCGGTTTAATATTATTTTTTAAACATTTATTGTAAAACTTAAAGTATCCACATAAATTACTATCCGTAATCGACAAAAAATCAAAATGATTAGTTTTAGCCATTTCAATATACTCATCTATTTTACATGCATTATTTAACATATTATATTCTGTTTGGCCATATAAAAAACCTTTCATTTTGACTCACTTCCTCTAGGCTATTTTAGCACAATAAATCTAAATTAGATAGCACTTTTACTCCTTTTTTTCTTAATCAAATAATAAATTAAAACTGCTACACTAACAATTACCACTAAAAGAATCAAAACAATATTTAAAGTACTAGCTACTTTAGTACTACTATTATCAACAACTTCAACTTTAATAAAGTCATTAGTATATATTCCGGAACTATTATGACATAATACGTTTAAATAATAAATACCAGCCTCTTTATAATTAAAATCAGTTGTATCAATTTCTAAATTATCTTTAGCATTTAAATCAGACTCATCAATTACTTCAATAAAATCTTCTAAATTTACATTCTCTCCTACTTCAATTAATACATCATTTATAATCAATTTCGGACCTTCATCAGTCACATAATTAACTGTTAAAACTGTTTCTGTAATATTTTCATTAGAATCTTTAACACTATAGATTACATGATATGTACCAACTTTTAATTCTATATCACTAAAATCAATAACTACTTCTGAAGATATATCTTTAATTCCATCTTTAGCTTCTAAAATATATTGTCTAAACATCGCATCATTTGGTTCTGTTTTATAATCTAAATTAATGGTATTTTCAGTTAATATTAAACTAGGAGCTAATTTATCAACTACTTTAACTAAAACATCCATGCTTGTTTGATTACCAGCTAAATCACTAAATGTAAAAGTTACTAAATAATCACCTACTTCCTCATTATTAAAATAAGAATATTTAAGGCTATCTGTTACATCTTTATCAATAGTATCTATTGCTGTAAAATAACTAGTAAAATCATATTCTGCATTCTTTTCTACTTCAATATAGTTATGTTCTTCCTCATCCCCTAAAAAGGTTATAACAGGCCCAGCCATATCAATAACTTTAACTTTTAAATACGCCACTGCTTTATTACCACTACTATCTACAGCTTCTATACTAACTTTATACCCTTCATTATTAACCTTATTATAATCAACTAAACTATCATCAATAGATATTATACAATCATCTTTTATGTTATCTTTTATTGTATAATAATCACCATAATCAATATCTTTTGTCATTAGAGGAATACTTATCTCCTCTTTTAACAATATTATTTCTGGACTTGTCTTATCAACTACTTTAAATGTAATCAACTGTTTATAATTTTGACAAGTTCCTGGTTTGTATCTACTTTCACTAGCTTTATACCACACTTTATATTCACCTGGTTTACTAGTATCTACATCTTTATAATAATAAAGCCAATCTCCTGTTTTATTATAATTGATATTAGCGTCACTTAATAACTCATTATCTTTATATAAACTAGCTTTAGGTAGATCATCATAGTTGTTTAAACTAGCGTATAAAGGAACTTCAACATAAACATTTTCCCACTCATAATGCCAACTAACACCATAAACATCAATTGAAAATAAACATATTGTAAAGAAAATTAATAAACAAAATATCTTTCTCATAAATCACCTATATATTTTTTATTGCTTCATAAGTCTTATCAAGTTCAATATACATATCAAAAAATTTCTTATATTTATTAGGTCGATGAATGCTATAAATCATTTCATTTAAAAAATATCTAGCTCGATGATAAATATCTTTTAGTACTGCATAAGGATAAGCTATATCCATTAGAAAATTATAAGCTTGTTCTAAATCATGTTTTTTAAGATATAAATATTTAAAGTAAATCTTACTATCAATATCAATATTTGAACTATTTATAGTTTCTAATAAGTTTTCATCACTAGTATTAATTAAATAAGCAATTTTAGTATAATCATTCAAACTAATTAAATCTATTTCTTTTATTTTATGACCTTTAGATAAACTATATAATATATCTAAATTATATGAATATATTTTATTACATACTTTTATTTTTGTTTCTTTATAAGCTTTTTCATTCTTTTCTTCAATATAGAATAAAGCTAAATGATAATATATTTCATCTAAGTCTAAATTCTCACCATATTTAATTCTTTCTTGTTCTAATAATTTATAATAATTATAAATTGATTTAGAACCTATTTGAAAACAAATCATAAACAAGTATTTATAAATTATTGGTCTAAAATATAAAACTTCATTATTAAATTCTAAAGCTAGTTTTAAATATTCTGCACCTTCAACATAGTCTTTAATATAATATTTATAAATACCAAAAAATCCTGCAAATACCATTAAATCAAAATCATTTAAAGAACTAATTAAATTCCATATTTTACTAATGTTAGCTCCTGCAGCATTAAAATCATTATCAATCAAATTAAATATGAGTCTAATTAATTCAGTTCGATAATTCTCTAATCCTTCTAAACTCTCTTTGTATTTTTCTTTAGCCTTTGAATCCTTAAAATAAAATAATTTAATTGATTCTAATAACAAATTCTTGCTACTCAATAAATATTCAATATTATCTTTAGTAATATTAACTTTTTTACATATTTCTTCTAAATATTTAATACTTGGCTTTACCTGATTGCGTTCAATTTTACATAAATATGACACACTACAATCCTTATCTGCAATATGTTGTAAAGTTTTAGACATAGCTAATCGATGTCTTTTAATTTCAGCTCCAATAGCTTCATAATTAGTTTTATCAGAACTAAAACGTCTTATTATTTCTTCTTTTAAATCATTCATAATTTCACCTTCATTTTTATATTTTTTGAAATCAGCTTGATTTATTTATAGCTGGCTCATATTATATATAGAAAAAAATATCTATTTTTTTACATAACATCTTAAATTTTATTAATTTTCTTTATTTTTAGAACAAATATTTATATTTTTATATATTTTATTTTATACCCTAGTATAAACACACTATAAAATTTAATATACAATAAAAAATTAGCTTATTAAAGCCAAATATCACTAATACATTACATAATGACAAAAAAAGGCAGCATAACACTACCTTTTACACATATTAATTAAATTAGTATTTCTTACTTAGCCTCATATCCAGCATCAGCTATAGATTTAATTAATAAATCTTTAGATACACTATCTTTACACTTAACAATAGCTTTTTTAGTTTCTAAAGAAACTTGTGCTTCTTTAACACCTTTAACTTTTTCTAAGGCTTCTTTGACATGTTTAACACAATTCATGCACATCATACCTGAAACTTCTAAAGTATATTCTACCATTTTTGTTACCTCCTTTACTTGATTTGCATCTTTTACTTTAAATAAATTAATTGTAAGGGCATTTAATACGACAAACACACTAGAAAATGACATACATAGTGAAGCTATCATTGGATTTAATGCTATATTAAAACTACTATAGAAAATACCTGAAGCTAATATAATGCCTATACAATTATAAATAAAAGCCCAAAATAAATTAGTTTTTATCGTTAACATTATCCGTTTAGAAAGAGAAATTACATTAACTACATCTATTAAATTATTTCTTACTAAAATAATATCTGAACTATTAATTGCTATATCAGACCCTCCACCTATTGCAATGCCTAAATCAGCCTCTGCAAGAGCTGGGGCATCATTTACACCATCACCTACCATGGCTACTAAATGTTTTTTATCATTCTTTTCTTTTCTAATTAAGTTCAATTTATCTTCTGGTAATACTTCTGCAATTACTTTTTTTATTCCAACTTCTTCTGCTGTTTTATTAGCTGTTTTAGCATTGTCACCTGTCAACATTATTACTTCTATATTCATATTTTCTAATAATTTAACAGCCTCTTTACTTGCTTGTTTTATCTCATCTTTTACTGCTATTATACCTATTACTTTATTAGATGTCGTAATAACTAAAGCTGTTTTAGCTTCGTTAGCCAATTCATTTAGTTTAGACTCTAATTTTTCATCTAATAAGTTTAATCTATTTAGTAAAACCTGATTACCTACATAATATTTTATGCCATTAATAACCCCACTAATCCCCTCTCCTGGAGTAGCTAAAAAATCATCAACAACAAGTAAATTAGCATTATTTTCTTTAGCATAATTAATAATTGCTAAAGCTAAAGGATGTTCTGACCTGTTTTCAATACTATATAAAATATCTAATACTTCTTTGTCACCGTTAAAATCAGTTACAACCGGTTTACCATATGTTATAGTACCTGTTTTGTCTAAAATAACCTTTTTAATATGACCAGCATTTTCTAAAATAGCCGCATTCTTTATTAATAGACCATTTCTAGCCCCTTTACCTGTACCTACCATTATAGCAACTGGGGTAGCTAAACCTAAAGCACAAGGACAAGCGATTACTAATACGCTAATTGCAAAATTAAAAACTTCCGAAAAAGAATAATGTAATCCTAAAAAAGTAAATAAGACAACTAGACTAATAATTATAATTGTTGGTACAAAGATAAATGATACTTTATCAACTAATTTTGAAATAGGAGCTTTAGATTCACTAGCTTCTTCTACTAATTTAATTATTTGCCAAATAGAACTATCTTCTCCTACTTTAGTTGCTTTAGCTTTAACATAACCAGCTTCTAGCAAACTAGATGAATATATATTATCATTTATACTTTTTTCCTTTGGTAAACTTTCTCCAGTTATATTAGCTTCATTAAAGGAACCATACCCTTCAACTATAACCGCATCTACCGGAATCTTTTCACCTTTTTTTATAATTAAAATATCATCTTTTTTAACTTCTTCTGCTTTAATATGAATTTCTTTACCATCTTTTAAAATAGTAGCTTCCTCTGGAACTAAACTAATTAAATCTTCAATAGCCTTAGTTGTTTTCTTTTTTGATAATCCTTCTAAATACTTTCCTAAAGATACTAAAGTTAAAATCATCCCTGCAGATTCGAAATATAGATTATGTCTATACGTTTCTATTAAATCATCATTATTTGTAGCATATCCATAGCCTAACATATATATTGCATAAATTCCATATACTAAGGCTGCTGAACTACCAATAGCTATTAAAGTATCCATATTAGGACTTTTAAAAAGTTTTTTATATCCACTAATAAAATATCTACGATAAATAAAAATTATAGGCAAGGTTAATAATAATTGTGTAAAAGCAAAATTAGTTGCTGAAAGATTTATAAAACTAGGTAATGGTAGATTAATCATATGTCCCATAGAAACATACATTAATAATAATAAAAATATAAAAGCAACTATTAATTTTGTTAAGGCATAATCTTTAGTTTCCTGTTTTTTATCTTTAACGCCTTGTAATAAGGCTTGATAACCCGCCTTAGATACAGCCTTTATAATATCTTTAGAATTACAAATTTTATCATCATAATCAACTACCATATTATTAGCTAATAAATTGACATTACAATCAATAACCCCATTTACTTTTTTAACAGCTTTATCTACATGGGCTTGACACGCCGCACAAGTCATTCCAAGTACATCAAATTTTTCTTTCATAAATCTTGCCTCAATAGTTCAATTATCTCACTAATTACTGTCTCATCACCTTGCTTTATCTTATTAACAACACAACTATGTAAATGGTTATTTAACACTAATAAAGAAAAACTTTTCAATGATTTTTCACAGGCTTTAACTTGTGTTAGCACATCTTTACAATATCTATCATCATTAATCATTTTTTTTAATCCATCTACTTGCCGAGCAATTTTATTAAGTCGAGCAATACAATCTTTTTTTAATTTGTCATCACGATAAGTATGTTCCATTATTTGACCTCCTAGCCGTATTATATACCCATACCCCCTATATGTATAGTAAAATGCTCAAAAAAATAAGCGAATTTTTCGCTTATCTAAATAGTCTCTAATAATTCTTTTAATTTTAGTAAAATAAATTGTGTTGCTTGTTGTCTGACATTTTGTCTACCGATATTTCCAAAATAGTTAGTATAAGTGTAACACTTACCATTTAAATATATGCCAAAACAAACCATTCCAACTGGCTTAGTTTTAGTAGCACCACTAGGACCAGCAATGCCAGAAGTTGCTAAACCAACATTAGCATTTGCTAGTTTGGCAATTCCTTTAGCCATAGCTAATGCAACTTGTTCACTAACAACACCATACTTGTTGATGTCATTTTCTGTCACATCTAAAAATTTAATTTTAGCTTCATTAGCATATGTAATCATACTAAAATCTAAAACTTCTGATACACCAGCTACATTAATTAATTTAGCAGCTACAAGCCCTCCTGTACATGACTCAGCTACAGCAATATGATATTTAAGTTCACTTAGTTTTGTCACTATTTCTTCTTCTATGTTCATACTCCTTACATAGCTCCTTTAATAAACAAATATTACAATGTGGATTTCTAGCTAGACATATATTGCGACCAAACAATATAAATTGATGATGTGCTTTTATCAACCTATCTTTAGGGATACTTTTTAATAGTTTATTTTCTACATCTAATAAAGTGTCATCTTTTGTAGCAAACCCTAGTCTAATAGCCACCCGGTGAACATGAGTATCAACTGGCATACTAGGAATTTTAAAACCTACCGCCCTTACAACATTAGCTGTTTTACGACCTACACCACTTAATTTTAACAAATCATTAAAATCACTTGGAACATCACCATTAAAATTAGTTAAAAGTTCATTTGACATTAATATAATATTTTTAGCTTTACTTTTAGCTAATCCTAATGGCTTAATTATATTATATACATCATCATAATTAGCCAAAGATAAATCTTTAGGTGTACCATATCTAGCAAATAACTGTTTAGTGACACTATTAACTCTTTGATCTGTTGTTTGAGCTGATAAAATAACAGCAACTAACAATTCAAAGTTATTATTAAAATTTAAAAAATTTTCATAATTTGGGTATAAATTATCTAAATAATCTAAAATTTTATCAATTTTAACGTTGTTTAAACTTTTGTAATAGCTCTTTAACAATACTTTCATCCTCTTCTTTATCTGGCAAAGTAGCTGTTTTACGTTCGATATATTTTATAATATTACGAACAGTTATATCTAATTTAGCCTTTTCTAAATAACTTATTGTATTTTCAAAATCAGACAATTTATATTTATCATTAACTATTAAATTATTAATATTTTCATAATCAGCTGCCGTCAACAACCGTTTACTTTTCTTTTCAATTAAGGCAAATATCTGTTTGTTTGTCATATCATCATTGAAAGTATAAAAATCTTCTACTTTTTTTAAAAATGGTTCAACTGAAATTTCTTCTTCTAAACCATTTTCATCATTTACTAAAATGACATTATAAAATCCATTTTCTAATAAAAGTGATAAAGAATTATTTATATCATTTTTATGCAATAGTATCTTATTTTCCATACCTTCGATATCAATCTTTTTATTATTATTTTTATATTCATCAAGTAAATATATTAAAACTAATAAGTCATTTGGACTAAGTCCTAATTTATAAGCATTATCTAAAATAAAAGAACGATAATCAAAATAATTATTTATATATAAATCATATAACATCTAATCACCTAGCTCTTTTTAATAAAGCTTCTTTAGCAGCATTTTGTTCAGCTTCTTTTTTTGTTTTACCGATACCTTTACCATAAATCAAATCATCAACGTAAACTGCAGCTTCAAAAGTCTTATCATTAGAAGGACCACTCTCAAAAATTATCTCATATCTAATACTACGTTTTTCAGATTGCATTTCTTCTTGAAAAATGGATTTATAATCTTTAATATTTAATACTTCATTTAAATAAGGTACTATAATTTTATTGAATACCGCATAAACTTTATTAAAATCATAAGTAATATAAATAGCACCTAATACCGCTTCAAATGCATCAGCAATAATAGCTCTATTATTTCTGCCACCTGTTTTTTCTTCGCCTTTGCCTAATAAAATATATTTATTCAATTCTATTTTATCAGCATAAATATTTAAAGCCTCTTCTCTAACAGCTTGAGCTCTTTTTTGCGTTAAAACTCCTTCTTGATAACTATAACTATAGTATAGATAGGTAGACATACATAATTCTAAAACAGCATCACCTAAATACTCAAGTCTTTCATTAAATTCTTTATGATGCTCATTGCCATAAGAAGAATGTGTAAGCGCAATAGTTAACGCTCTTTCTATTTTGTTAAAGTCTAGGTCTAGTTTAAGGCATAATTCTTTTAATTCCATTTTTATTCCTCACTAGGTAAGGAAGCTAAAACATGTCCTATAACATCATTTGATACCATTTTAATGCCTTGTTTTATTGCGTTATAAAATGCATAGGCGTCTGAATTGCCATGAGCTTTAATCACAGGACAACCAACACCTAATAACATAGCTCCACCTATTTCTTTAGAATCCATTCTTTTAGCAAAATTCTTTAAATTTTTACGCATAAATAAATATCCAATTTTACCGCCTAAAGTTGCTTTAATCTCTTCCTTTAACATTTTAGCCATAGCTTTAGCTGTACCTTCCATTGTTTTCATACAAATATTGCCAGTAAAGCCATCATTGATAATTATTTCTGTCGGACTCATTAAAACTTCATTAGCCTCAACATTACCATAAAAATTAATATTTTTATTATTCTTTAAAACTTCATAAGCTTCTTTATCAATTTCTCTTCCTTTACCCTCTTCTGAACCAATGTTTAATAAACCAACTTTAGGGTTAGAGTAACCTAATACTTTTTCAGCTACTACAGTAGCAAATTGAGCTAATAAAGATATATGTTCAGCTCTTAAACTAGTATTAGCTCCTACATCTAATAATAAACGTGGCTTTCCATCTAGATTAGGGATAATAGGACATAAAGCGATTCTTTCAACTTGTTTTAATTTTTTTATCAATAAGTGAGCTGCGACAACTACACATTGCGTAGGACCAGAAGTAACTACACAATCGACTTTTTTGTTTTTAGCATCTGTCATAGCCACACATAAAGAAGCTTCATCTTTATCTTTTCTAATCGCAAAAACCGGATTATGTTCGCCCATATCTAAAACTTTAGGGCAATTAACAATTTCAATACGTTCCCTAGAAGTAAGTCTTTTACTGATTTCTTCTTCAGATAATCCCGCAGGAGATTTTTCTTTCGAATAAAAAGCTCGTATAAGCAGCGAA
>CALUQZ010000037.1 GCA_944323055.1 uncultured Acholeplasmatales bacterium | reverse complement strand
CCGCGTTATATTTACTGACTTTTAACGCGGTTTTAAAGTTATTTATGTAATTTTAGTCTCTATATGCGTAATTACTATTCAAAAATTATAATATTACCCTTCTATGTTTAGCTATTTATTCTAAAATTATTTAATATCATAAAAAATTAGGACTTAATACACTAAATGTTATTAAGCCCACATATTTAAAGTTATTAATTTAGATAATTAAGTACTTCATATCTATCTTTAAATACAATATTAGTCTCTTCTTCTTTACATGATGCTAATAATATTAATAAGATAGTAGATATTATCATTAATACTTTTTTAATTATTGACCACTCCAAGTAAATTAATAACTATCAAATAATTGTATAGTTTCCAAATAAAGATAATTTATAACTATCATTCCTAAAAATTTCATAATCATAACTAGAATGCTTTAAAGTAAGAGTTAGTTTATTATTTATAATTTCAATATCACTTGGATTATCTACTAAAGGATATATATTAAATACTGTATCATATCCATTATTAATACATGGTAAATAAAATAGTTCTTTAGTTAAATCACCAGCAACACTAAATCCTCTAGTTAAAAGGTTTTCATAATTGTTTACTGATAAGAAAATAGGAAAATCAGAGGTTTCATTTCTAATATAAATAGGATGAAAATCAGCTCTATAATCATCATAATTTGGCTTTTCATAGTAATAATATAAAACATTACCTATCCAAAAACATTCAGAACTGTTAACATACCCATTCATATCAACATTCTTTATATTAGGGCATAAATAAAATGCTGATTTTCTTTGACCTACTAAAAATTTACTAAAATTATAAGAATAATTAACATAATTACCATCTACAAGATATCTAGCTTTATCATAGTTACCATCACTATGATTTAAACAATTTAAAGTCTCTAAAGATTCTAAATTATATAATGTACAATCAAAATAAGCATTTAACCCATATATTTCTTTTAATTTAGGACAATCACTTATAGCCATTGATAAACAAATCGTTTCAAAATGATTAAAAGCTATATATTCTAAATTAGAACAATTAGAAATAGCATAAGGATGAATTAAAGTTGTTAATTCAGAACTAAAATCACATTCAATGCTTTTAATATTAGAACCATTAAAAGCATTCATACCTATCCCAATAACATTATGTTCTCCTAGGTTTCCTGGTATTAGTACATCTTCCCTAATATCTTCGTTATGACCAGTTACTAAAAAACCCGTTGTAGCAACATCATTTGGATCTGCTATTAAAGAATAACCATTTTTATAAGTATCAAAATAATAAGCTTCTGGTGTTAAATAAATATTATCATATTTTCTTATATCAAATTCTTCACTATCATAACCAGTAATTTCTTTTTGACTAGTATCAGACATATCAGTATAGTAATACCTATAACAAGAATCAGGTGTTTCATCATTAAAACTAAAAGGACCTAATTCTGATAAATTAGTATAAGTATATATAATATTATCTACTTCCACTACATCTCCTACTTCATATTTATCTTTAAAAACGATATTAGTCTCTTCTTCTTTACATGATACTAATAATATTAATAAAATAGCAGATATTATCATTAATACTTTTTTCATTATTGACCACTCCATTTACTGAAATATTCAATATCTACATCGAAAGTATCTGCTGAATGAGTATATATCTCAACTATTATACTTCTATTATTTTTATTATAATAAACGGTGTTGAAATTGTAATCATCTTCTGCCACATCATATGATTCTTGCAATAAATTACAATTTTCATCATATATCTTTATATCCGGATTATTATAAGTATGCGACATAAATCTATACAAACCTAACTTTGTTAAATCAAATCTTAAGTATACCGTTTTATTAATGTCTTGTGTACTTACTTCAAATGTAAAATTACCATTTATTTGAGTAGGGGCTGATGTAATTTTATTAATTTCTAAATCCACATCCGATAACGAACCATAGGAATTAATTTTAATAGCATATAATTTATCATATTCTAAATTAAAGATTAACTCTAATGAATCCCCCCTTGTTATTCCTTTTGATGTTACTAATTTACCATCACTATCATACACATCCACACTAAATCCACTACTAGTTGTATAGTTATAAACCATTAATTCAACTAACCCCGTATATGTAGAATAAATACCAGTGGTAATTTGTCTATTATTTAATTCTAAATGAGTGTCCAAAAATCCATTTGTTGTATATGCTTTAGGCAGTTCTCCCAGTGGTAGTGTTACTATTTCACTTCCAGTTATAGCTGTATTCTGCTTAGCATAAATTATTTCACAATCAGCAGAACTAACCACAACACCATCTTTATTATAAAAATCAAAATTACCCTTATAATAAATATCTAATAGGTGATTAAATATTTGGTCATGACTTTGTGGGTTATATCTTTCACCTAATTTTGCTTTAAACTTATAATAATAGTTGTCTAAAACCGAACTAGTAAAAATATCTGAGTAAAAATCTGTATATTCTGTTTGCGTTTTTAATTCATTCAAATTAACGATAATTGAATCTGGGTATCTTTTTGTCCCAGCAGTCGTATAAGAGTCATAGTTAACGTTATATACAACGTTATGCTTATCCAAAATTTCAACTTCTCGAGAATATTCCGATTTGTTATATTCTTCATAAAAACTTGAAAATATATTGTTAACTTTATTGATAATATCCAATTTACTATTAGTACTTGTTAATATATCAACCGTATTAAATCCTACTGTTAATAAATTACCCTTATCTATATATTCTTCATAAGAGTTAGATACCAAATTAACACTATATTCCATATTTAAAAAACCATAAAAGTTTTTGTCTTCCAATAAATTATCATTTTCATCAATAAAATTATTAATTGAAATTGCTAAATATTTAGGCGCTATAAAATATTTTTGAAGAGAAGCATCATAACTTCTAGATATTGTAATTTGATTTTCTGTTATGTCAAATTGTCTTGTCCAATTACTTAATTGTAACATTTCAGATTTTCTAATCGAATCATATACATTACTAAATTTAGGTTTAATTTCCCATGTGGTTTCTCTCGAAGGTGCATATAATAAATGATTCTTAGAATAATCAGCGTTATTTACATCTGGCTTTATCGGTAATCCTATTTCAATATCAAATACACTAACATGACTCTTATAATATGGACCACCATATGTTGATGTTTCACTTTGCCTTATTGTATTAACAATTACTGCATACTCTTTCCCAACATAACTTTTAATTCCTGATGTAAATAACCAAGATTCTGGCACAATATTAATAATAGGGTCTTGATATGTTATCTTATAACCGTGTTCAATATCCATTCTCTTATAACCTTCTAAATAAGAGTCAGTTGATGTCATCTGTTGGATTGTCCTATTATTCCTATCCATAGACATTGTTCCAATAGATGGTTTTTGTTCATCCTTATAGTGATTCTCACTAAAATTCCAACTATATTCTGTTATTTGTTGAGCCAAATTAGAATAAAAGTTCACTTTTTCACTTAAAGGCGTTAAATAGTCATATATTGTATCATCAGTTGTAGTAAAAATAGTATAATTATCAGCCAATGACATAACTTCTACTGTATATATATCTTCTTGATAAGTGGTTTTTATTCCAATATATATATTATCATCTAAAATATATACAGCAGTATCTGAATAATCTAAACCATCCATCATATAAACATTATTCTTTATACTTACTTTATAACTCATATTACCATCAGTAATATATAAAGAACCGTCTTCTAAATAAAGATTAGAAGAACTACTATCTATATTTGTAAAAGACACAAATAATAGACTCATCAAAATAATTAGAATAGAAATACTTACTTTTTTCATATAAACCACCTTTCTTTAAGCATTCCTTATATCTATAGTATACTCTTTAACTAAAACGCTTTCAATAGAATAAAATTAAAAATATTATACATATAATGTAATTAAATGTTTTAAAATGGACCATTTTTTTAAATTTTATTCATTTTTGTAAAACTATTAAATAATACACTTAACAAAAATAAATGCCTATTTTGGCTTTATTACAAGATAATAATAAAAATTAGGATGCATAAATTTAATTTTACACATCCTATAAATTAAATATAAATATTAACATTTTCTTCTTTGCTAAATACTTCTATTAATAAAAAGTTTTTATCTCCTTTAAATGATTTAATTTGCTTGTAACACTTTTTTAAAACTTTAGAGCTAATAGTACTATTTTTTAAAAACTTTTTAAAAACAAATCTATTAAATACTAAAATACTTGGTATTTTAATATTACTAACTTTACCATCTTTTAAATTAATAACTTCAATTCTCATTATTCAACAAAAATAGCTACATGGTCTCCATCAGCTGAATCTACTTCTAAAAGTTTACCAATAGTACCATTATCAATCATTAAAAAGATCATATTAAAATCTATTTTTTCTAAAATATTATTATCTCCTAGTTTTAAACTACCTGCTTCAATTAAAGTTTTAACTACACTTAAAGGTAAATTGATTTTAACCTTATCCCCATCATTAGAATCTACAACTAGTTTTAATAATAACTTATTAGGATCTTTAACGCTAACCTTTGCTTCAACTTCATTACCTAATAAATAATCACAACTGACACCTAGTATTTTAGCTATTTTAACTAAAGTATCTAAATCAGGAGTAGATTGTTCATTTTCCCATTTACTTACACTTTGTGGTGTAATTGCTAGATCATTAGCTAGCTCTTCTTGCGTCATCCCTTTTTCTTTTCTTAATTCTTGTAGTTTTGTTCCAAAGCTCATATTTAATACCTTCTTTCTGTCTCAATTTTAACTTAAGATTATTAAAATTGCTATCGACAGTTAGTTGAATAACTTACTTTTTAGTTTATTTTACTCAACTGATAGTTGATTTTTAAATAAAAACAACTAAATTCAACTAATCATAACAATAATATAAGATTTCTTTAATTAATTGATTAATTTCTTCTTCTTTTATTAAACCTTTTTTATAAGCTTTATATATTTCTTTTCTAATTGTAAATATACCCGGCATAATAAAATTAGTTCCTGCTTTAATAGCTAAGTAATTTTTAGCTTCATCATGACCTGTCCCGAACCAATCAGTCATAACGATTCCTTTTAATTTTAATTCTTCTTTTAACATTTGTTTAATTAAAAGATTACTAGTAGACACATAAGAACCATTTACTTTATTATAACTTGACATAACACCTAAATTATTAATATTAGTTATGATTATTTTAAATGGTTTTAAATAAATTTCTCTAAACGTTCTTTCGCTTAAATTGCTAGATATTTGATTTCTTTGATATTCTCTATTATTACAAGTATAATGCTTTAATACTACTTTAGTACTACTAGAACTAACACCTTGTGAAAAAGCTAAACCAATACTACCACTTAAATAAGGATCTTCAGAATAATACTCATAGTTTCTACCACCTAAAGGGTCTCTAATAATATTAATAGCTGGAGCTAATAAATAATTAATATGATATTCTAGCATTTCTTTTTTTATAGCTAAACCTTCTAGATACGCTAGTTCTATTGACCAAGTTTGAGCTAGGGTTAAGGCAGATGGAAAAGAAGTTGTAAATTGATAATATACCTTTTTGTTGCGCGTTTTTTTGACTTTTCTTAAACTTAATATTTTACCGATTGTAGTATAGTATAACGCCTCTGGTAAAACGGGAATATTAATAAATTTAAATAGTGGTTTATAACTTTCCTTAGCTAAATTAAGACCTTGAGGGCCATCTGCTAAAACTAGATTAGGTAAACCAATTTTTTTAAATTTAGCCGTTGTATTACCACAAGCTCCAAATGTCTTATAATAAGGTTTACCTATATAACTTTCTCCTATTAACAGTCTAATTTTATTTTTTATATTTAATTTATTATATATTTTTTGTTTTTTATCATTTAACTTAATATCGTTATTTTTATAATCATTAATTTTAGTTTTATATTCTATATTCAAATCATAAATAGGTAGTTTTTCTGTTTCATAATCAAAATCATTAGTTAATTCATTTACTAAATTAAACCCTAAATTTTTAACTTCTTCAACAACTATATCTTCTTTTAAATCTAGGTAACATAATGAAGTTAATTTAGTTATATCTGAACCATAAGATAATTTATATTTAGCTTTATCTAAAAGATATTTATTATCTTTAAATCTAGCAAAATCACCTATATCAAAGCTTAATTCTAAGATTTCACTTTCATTATAAGCTAATTCTTTAGTTTTATTAAAAGCTACTAACATTATTTTCTCTCTATCTTTTACTAAAGGAGATAAATATAAAGCTAAGATTTTCTTACCTTTAATTTTAGATAGATTAGTAATGTTAAAAGAAACCTTAACACGTGAATTATCAATTTTAATATCTAAATAATTAATTCTAAAATTAGAGTAGGAAAGACCATACCCAAAAGGATAAATAACTTCTTTATTAAAGGTAGTATAGTATCTATAACCTACATAAATACCTTCTTCATAGTTGTCATTTAATGATTCTTTAAACTTAACTGGCAGGTTATCATATTTAGCTATTGATGTTGTTAAGGCAGCACTAAAATTACTTTCACCTAAAATTAATGAAGCTAAAGCATCACCTGACCTTTGCCCACAAAAAGACATATAAACTAAAGCATTTACTTTAATATCAAAATCTAAAAGTAAAAGTGGACTATTTATTATAACTATGACTTTTTGATACATTTCTTTTAAAGTTAATATATCTGTTCTTTCGTCATCACTTAAATACATATCTCCTTTAACTAATTTTCTATCGCCACCTTCACCTGCTTCTCTTCTTATAACATATATAGCGGTATCAGTAGCTAATTTTTCTTTTATTTTAATATGTTCGTTAAAAATAAACGGATGACTACCAGCATAATCTAAAATATTAGTAAGCTTTGTTTTTTTAATTTCTTGTTTAAGTTCTTTTTTATATTTATTAAATGAAATGTTTACCGCATCTTTTAATTCTTTTAAATAATTAGTAGATAATACTTTAATATTATGATTTAAAAAACCATCTAAAATATTTATTTTAAAACGAGATCTAACTTCACCACTACCAGTACCACCAAAACAAGTAAATATCGCACCTAAACCATATAAAGCTAATTCTTTCGTTTTTAAAGGTAGTGTATTATCATTTTCTAATAATACAATACCTTCTTTAGCTATCTTTAAAGCTAAATTATCATTTTCTTCTTCCCTTTTAGTTACTTTAGAATTTAAACTACCAGAATATATCATATTACACCTTATTTAATAGTACTTTCATATAAGCTTTTATAGATACCATTTAATTCTAAAAGTTCTTCATGATTACCAGCTTCTTGTAATTTACCATTATCAATAACACATATTAAATCACTATTAAAAATAGTTGATAAACGATGAGCTACTACTAAAGTTGTCCTATCTTTAGCAAGTTCTGTTAAAGATTCTTCAATTGCTAGTTCTGTCACATTATCTAAGGCACTAGTTGCTTCATCTAAAATTAAGATACTCGGGTTTTTTAAAAAAACTCTCGCTATACTAACTCTTTGTTTTTGACCACCCGATAATTTGACACCGCGTTCCCCAATAACAGTATCATAACCATTTGGCATATTTTTAATATCTAAATCTATTTTAGCTCTTTTAGCAGCTAAAAAGACTTCTTCATCACTAGCATCTAATTTACCGTATCTAATATTTTCTTTAATAGTATCATTAAATAAAAATACATCTTGTTCAACTATCCCAATATTTTGTCTTAAATCATAATTAGCTATTTCTTTGATACTTTTACCATCAAATAAAATATCTCCTTGCGTTATTTTATAAAAATTAGGCAAGAGGTGACAAATAGTTGTTTTTCCTCCTCCTGAAGGACCGACTAAAGCTACTTTCATACCTTTTTTAATATCTAAACTAAAATCTTGCAAGATATCTTTACTAGTATCATATTTAAATGAAACATTTTGAAAACTAATATCTCCACTTAATTTAATATTAGTCACACTACCATTATCTTCTTCATCAGCTAAATTCATTATTTCATAAAAACGTCTAAACCCTGTTACACCATCTTGATAAGTTTCTACAAAGTTAATTAAGGTAGTTAGTGGTGTTATAAATAAGTTTATAGATACGATAAAAGCACTATATTCTGCAAAATCAATTTGTTCATAATATAAAAATATCCCACCAACTAATAAAATAATAACATTAAACAAATCTATAACAAAATTAGTACTAGCTCCAAATTCACCCATTCTTTTATAAGCTTTAGAACGAGCTTTAACAAAACTATTATTGCCTTTTTGAAATTTCATTTCTTCAAATTCTTCATTATTATAAGCTTTAGTTACTCTAATACCAGAAATAGAAGATTCTAAATTAGCATTAATAACAGCTGTCTCTACTCTAGTTTTCGTAAAAGCTTCATCCATCCTTTTACGCATAAATAAAGATATAAACACTAAAACAGGTACACAAGCAAATATAATAAGTGTCAAAAGCCAATTTAAAAAAGCTAAATAAATAAAACTACCAATAACCATAAAACCGCAAATAAAAATATTTTCAGGTCCGTGATGAGCCAATTCTGAAACAACTTGTAAATCATTTACCATACGTGACATAATTTTACCACTTTCATGCTCGTCATAAAAAGAAAATGGCAATTTTTCAAGCTTTTTAAACATATCACGCCGCATATCAGCCTGCATTTTAACACCCATACAATGGCCATAATATTGCACAAAATATTTCAAATACATTCTAATTAAATATAAAATTAATAGGATGGCCCCGCCTAAAATAACAAAATTAATCTTTTTATTAGGTATAAAATCACCTATCATATATTCTGTTAATATCGGATAGACCATTGCTATAGCAGACACAAAAAATGAAGCTAACATATCTAAAAAGAATATTAATTTATAAGGTTTATAATAAGATATAAAAGATTTAAACATATATATTCCCCTTTCTCGCAAATTATAATAAATCTTATCTTTATTTACAAGCTAATCTTATTTAAGAATAAATAAACTATTATTATTTTACAAGTTAATTTAGATTTGTTATAATCTTTTTGTGGTGATATCGTGTTAGACAAAATATTTAAATTAAAAGCTAACAATACCTCGGTTAAAAAAGAATTATTAGCTGGTGTTATTACTTTCTTTTCTTTTTGTTATATTCTTTTTATTAACCCTGATATTTTAGCTAATTCTGAAACATCTAAATCTTCTATTTATACAGGTACAATCTTATGTGCCTTTACTGCGACATTAATAATGACAGTACTTGCTAATAAACCATTAGCTTTAGCTCCTTCTATGGGTTTAAACTCCGTTTTAGCAATAACGGTATGTCTAGAACTTGGCTTTAGTTATGCCGAAGGTTTAAGTTTAACGTTACTTAGTGCTATTTTATTTTTAATACTAACTTTAACTAAACTAAGAGTAAAAATTCTAAATGCCATACCTCCTTATTTAGTAAAAGCTATCGGAATAGGCATTGGTTTATTTATTACAATGGTTGGTTTAAAGAATTCTACTTTAATTATCTCTAATCCTGACACTTTAGTAGCTTTAGGAGATTTTACTAATCCCATAACTTTAACTGCTTTAATAAGTTTAATTATTATCATTATATTACAAGTATTAAAAGTTAAAGGTAGTGTCATTATAACTTTAGTAGCTACTATAGTTATATCAATATTATTAAAATTAGCTTTTGGAGAAAATATTAACTATACTGGTATTGTCTCATTACCAGAAAGTCCTTATTTTTCTGGCTTTATTACAGGATTTACTACTTTTACAGCAGGTGACACTTTAAATATCTTCATAGCTATCTTTACTTTTACTTTCTTAGCTTTATTTAGTTCTTTAGGTAGTATTATATTAACTCAAGATGTTTTAAATTTAAATGATGAAAAAAATCTAAATAAAGTTATGTTAGCTGATAGTTTAAGTTTCTTTACTTCTAGTTTTTTCGGAACTAGTCCAGCTTGTATTTTAGCAGAAACTTATTCTGGCGTTAAAGAAGGAGCTAGAACTGGTTTAGCTAATATAAGTGTTCTTGTTTTACTAATTCTTGCTTTATTCATATCTCCTTTATTAAGCCTAATCGGACCTGAAGTTACATCAAGCATTTTAATTATGATAGGCATAAGTACTTTAGCTGATTTAAAAGCAATCGACTTTAGTAATCTAAAGATAGCCATTCCTACCTTTTTTGCTATTTTCTTTATGCCTTTAGCTTATTCAATTATTGATGGAATCGGTTTTAGCTTTATATCTTTAACAATTATCAACTTAATTACTTATGATAAAAATAAACCATTTAAAGAAAATATTCATCCTCTAATAATCATTTTATCTATCGTCTTTGTAATTTATTATATTTTACTATTATAAAAAGGGTATCACTACCCTTTTTTTACATGTCATATTTAGCTACTAAAGATGAAGGACTTCTTTGTAGATAAACAAAAATAGGAATTAATGAAACTAATAAATTAATGCTAACCATAATAGCTAAACCAATAAAGAAAGAACTAACATTAATAGTAAAGATAGAAATACTAAATGCCATTTGTGATAAGTTATTAAATAAGATATACAAAATAGTAGCTATAACATAGCCGATTAAGCTTGTAAAGACTGTTTGAATCGTCGTTTCTTTAAGATATTTAGCATAAAAACTAACTTTTGTAGCTCCAATACTTCGGTAAACTGCTATATCATACTGATCATTTAATACTTTAGTTCTCATAACAAAGAAAATAAAGATAACATAAATAAATAACATAACCCCAACAATAATACCATATGTCATAATTTCTTCTCTTTGTGTTTGCATTAATGTGTTATAAGCCTCATCATAAGTCAAAACAAGTGTGTAATTATTATAATTATCAGCTAAAAATTCTTCAATAGCTTCTTTATCAGTAACTTCAAACCATAAATTATTATAGTTATAAGAATAAGAATCAGCTAAAATTAAATCCTTAAAATTCGTTAATACAGCAAACTTTGTTTCATAAAAAGAACCTTTATAAGTGCCAACAATAGTAAATACTTGATTGCCATAATTTAGTGTATCCCCAACTTCTTTTGTTGAGCCTTCAGGAACTATACATTCCTTTTTTCCTGGCTTTTTAGTAGCTATTATATTTTTGCCTTCAATCGGTAAAAAATTACTATTATAATAACTACTAATAAAATCATTATAGTAATATTCTTCTTTAAAAAAGACTAAATTGTTATAAGGAATACTACCATCATAATAATAAATATTTTCTAATTCAATATTATTAATAATACCTACTACTTCAAAATCATCAAAAATATCGCCTATATTATAACTAGAATTTTCATGAACATATATTGGATAAAGGGCTGGGTTAGTAGGTTTTTCTTCACTAACAATTCCATATTCATAATCACCTAAAAAGAGCGGTGTGGCTTCTATTGTTTCATTATAATTATTAGTTATTAAATAATCATCTTTAATGTAAAGTGTTCTAATATTAGAATCATAAATACCATCTATTGGTAAATAATAGTTTGTATAATTTATTAACATAATTAAATTTTTACCAACAATCTCATCTAAATTTAAATTAGGATAGGCCGCTTTAGCTACTTCATCACTAATGACTAAATCACCTACAGTACCATATAATAGTTCATAATCAAAATCACTAATTGGCATCATATTAGGAATAATATTTGACCTATAACTACTATCAACAAAACCAATCTCACTAACCTCATAGGCTGAATCATTAGAAAAATGACTTAAATCATCAATATAATCATAAATTTTATAATAATCTTCATATAGAAAATAATTACCATAAGTATTCTCTTTTCTAGCTAAACAATATTTATCTGGTAAATAATATAAATCACTATCATTAACTAAGACATAGCTAAATAATAAAACCATTGTTAAACCTAGAATCATTCCTAAGCCAAAGAATGAAAAATTAAGTAACTTATCTCTTTTACGTTTTCTACTAAAAAAATTAATTAATATTTCTTTAAAAGTAGCTAATGTCCTGCTACTTCTTTTATTTTCATAGAAACTGTTATCAAAGTTTGTTTCAATATCTTCTAATTTAAATACTTCTCTTTTTTCTTTAACGTTCTCTTTTTTTACTATATTAATATCTTTATTAGCTAATAAATAATATCTACCTTCTTTAAAAATAACTTTTAAGTTAATATCTTTAATATCACCATATAAATCAATTGTGTTAGTTTTAAAATCTAAAGATTCTTTATTATAATCTTCTAAGTAAATAATATCATCATTTAAATTAGAAAAACTATTACTTGTAGATACCTCTTCATCAACTAAATTACCATCTTTAATATTTATAATTTGATCACTATAAAGATTAGCCATTTCTCTATTATGAGTTACTAATAAAACAAGAGTTGTCTTACTAATTTTCTTTAAAATATTCATAATCTCAATCGTATTTTTACGATCTAGATTACCAGTAGGTTCATCAGCTAATAAAATCTTCGTATTTTTAATTAACGCTCTAGCAATACTTACTCTTTGTTGTTGCCCACCTGATAAATTCTTAGCTAGTTTTTTACGCATTTTAAACATACCAACTTGTTCTAAAACATAATTAATTCTCTTATCAACTTCATCTTTATCTTTAATACCAATAACTCTTAAACAAATTGCTAGATTCTCATAAATAGTTAAATCTTCAAATAACAAATAATTTTGAAAAATAATACCTATATTATCTTGTCTATATAAATCTAAATTATAACCTTTATAACTCTTACCATCATAACTAATACTACCTTTATAACTATCTAAGCCACCAATAGCTTGTAGTAAAGTTGTTTTACCACTACCACTTTCCCCAACAATGCTAATTAACCCACTATTAGGTAAAACAATAGAAATGTCTTTTAAAACATGTAATTCATTACGCTTATTTTTATTATAATATTTATTTAAATTTTTTATTTCTAACATTTCTATTCACTTCCTTTTAACATTTTAGCTGTAGTTGTTTTAAATAGTTTATTATGAACTTTTAAAGATAAACAGATACTAAATAAAATCATTAAAATAAAGTAGACTAATATTATATATAAATTAATCTCATAATAAATCATTATATTAAATCCATACCCTAAAACAATACTAAATATAAAAGCTAAGACAGAACTAATAAAAGAAACAAAGAAGGTTTCTATAATGATTTGTAAACTCATATTTTTCTTAGTTATACCAAGGATTCGCATAATAGTATAATTTTTAAATTTACTTGTATATATAGCTTTATAAATTAAATAAGTTATAAGATAAATAAAGAATACCGGTATTATACATAAAAGTGTAAGTAATGCTAGTGTCATATAAACATCAAGACCAATTTTAGCATAATCTATCACTTTATAAACTTCATAGCCATTATTTCTTAAATTATTAATAATACTAATATTGTCTGTATAAATTGATGCTTCATAACAAGTATAATTAAAATCTTCAGGAAGACACACTTCTAAATATGGCTCAAAATAAGTATTTTCTAAATCATATACAACATCATATTCAATCTCATCTGTCATATTATAAATATCATTAAATAAAATTTGAACATCTTTTTTGTCATTATATAAAGGTGGTAAAACTAAAGTAAATGGTTTACCTGATGAACTTGTAGTTTTATTAAAAACAGTAATTTCTTTATTATCGTATATACAAGATATATAATCAACAAAATTATCTTTATATATTTCTTCTGAATAATCAGTTACAGTATAAAAAGAAATATTAGATAAATTTCTAACAGTAGCTACACCAGATATAACTAAATTAGATGCATATTTAAAACTAAAATTTCTATCAATATAAGTATAAAAGTTTCTTAAATCTTCAGTATTAGGAACTAATATTAAAACCTCATTAGCCGATTCTGGTAAAGAACCTATAAGTCTAATATAATCAGGAATAAAAGTTAGATATCTAAGATTATTAAAATTACTATTTGATAGACTTAAATATTCTGAAGTAGTATAAACATTAAAATCAGGACTTAATGATAAAAGATAATTAGAATCAATTTTTGAGTTATCTCGTTTTTTAACAAAATAATAATCATCACCATAATAGGCTATTTTATTATAATTATATCTACTACTAGTACAAAAAGAATAATTGACAGCTTGAAACATTGATAAAATAAAAAAACTTAACACAAACATAACTATAGCAGCAAAAATAGTTTTTTTAGGTGTTCCTAAAATGTTATTTTTAACAAAATATAAGGTGTCTTTAAATGGTATTTTAGGAACTTCTAATTCTAGTTTTTCTTCTTTGTCTTCACTTACTTCTTTTAATATTTTATCTTCTATAATATGTCCATCAACTAAAGTAACTTTTCTTGTAGCTATATCTTTAACTTCTTCATAATTATGGGTAACTATTAAAACTAACTTATCTTTAGCCACCTCTTTTATTAAATTAATAATCTCTTGACTCGTCTTACTATCAAGATTTCCTGTAGGTTCATCACAAGCTAAAATATCTGGGTCTTTAGCTAAAGCTCTCGCAATTACTACTCTTTGTTTTTCCCCACCTGATAGTTTAGTTCCTTTATGTTTAGACCTATTTTCTAAACCAACTTGTTTTATTAATTCTAAAGCTTTAGTTTTAGCTTCTTTTTTAGATAACCCTTTTAATAATAAAGGTAACATAACATTTTGTAAAACAGTATAGTTTTCTATAATATTATAATTTTGATAAATAAATCCAACATATTTATTTCTAAAATTATCTAAATCATTAACATCAAAATAAGAAGTTTCATCTTGATAAAAATAAATCTCTCCATCATCGTAATTATCATTACCACAAATAATATTTAATAAAGTTGATTTACCACTACCAGATTCACCCGTAATAGCAACAATATCACCACGATTAAACTCTAAATTGATATGTTCTAAGGCTACTGTTACAATACCATTAGAATTATAATATTTAGA
>CALUQZ010000036.1 GCA_944323055.1 uncultured Acholeplasmatales bacterium | reverse complement strand
ATATATTATATCATAAAAAATAAGGTAATTAAACCTCTAAATGTAAAAATCAATAGTAATTTCGTGCGTTTATCCTATTCAAACTATTTTGCTTGTTGACAAATAAATAAATTAGTTTATAATTAATTATGAAGAAAGCCTAATGTTGCTTTCTCGGCGTTGCTAATGATTAAAAAGAAAACCCTAGGACATCCTAGGGTTTTCACTATTTTGGAGGCGTGCTAATGATTTATTAGTCTTCTTTGTCTTTAGAAGACTTGTCTCTAGTAATTAAAGCTATTACAACTGGTAAAACCATTGAATAAAGCCCTAATACTAGTATAACAAGATACTCCATTAAGGAAGCCTCCTGTCTAATTCATAGCAACACCTGCAAAATAGCAAATGTTAACTAACATATTAACGCCTTCAAACATATTATACAATAAATAACCTTTTTAGTAAACAAAAATAGGGTTAGCCTATATTTACGCCTATCTTGCTATAAGTATCTTTTATTTTATTATTAAACGACATACCCATTTCAATTCCTCCTGGAAAAATACGGTGTCGTCCAGTTCTCCTTTGGTGGGCCCTAATAGTATTATTCACATATGACTTTTAGCTTAGGTAACATCAAAAAGACCTATTTTCGCGAGTTAACTTAACTTTTTAGTCATTTTTTGAGTATTTCTTAGATTGACAAAGCATTTAAAAAAAGTATAATTAAAGTAGAGAGAAATCTCGGAGGACTTGTTGTTAAAAATGAAAAGGGAACATTGGTAGTGTTCCCTTTTCTTCATTTTGTGGAGGGCTTGTTGTTATGATTCAAATCTAATGATTTTTATCATTATGGTCATCATCATTACCAGATAGCCATATCAAATATAATATGACTACCAAAATAACGAGATATTCCATTTGAGAATACCTCCTAATTTATAAACAACAAAACCTCCACTTAATAAGTAAAAATTTTGTCATCATTGACCTCCACAAAATATAGCTATTTATAAATAGCAAGATTATTATACAATAAATAACCTTTTTAGTAAACAAAAATAAGGCTAGCCTATATTTACAAGTGGTTTGTTCCTAAAATATTTCCACAAAAATATCCAAAATTTTGATTTTTTAATAAAAATGATGATTTTTGCAAATTTTTTATAAAAAAATAAAGGATATCCTAGAAAATTATATTTCTAAAATTATCCTTTATATGGTAGAAAATATATAATATATCATTAAATAGTGAATTTTATACGATAAAATTATATTTTTTTAAGTATTTTTTCGTGGTGGACTTGAGGGGAATTGAACCCCTGTATATAAAACAATAATATTTGCTTTCTACGTGTGTAGTTTATTTAATATTTTAAGTAAAGATCATAAATAAACAAAATTACTTTACCGATCTAGATTATATTCATATTAGTTCTCCTAGATTAAGAACTAATATATATCCTATTAGTGATTCATATTAGTAAATATAGGCCTTTACTAATATATAGCTTTAATATATTAACAAGCTAATTGAACGCTCATATTGTTGTTACGAGCAAATAAATGTGTGTTTGCGTTTATTCAAACCTCGATGCTTTTTACTTGGCATTAACAAGACACGCTTACAAACTTTCTCATTTTATAGCGAATCCAAAACAAGCCCATGCGAGTAATATTATACACTTTTAGGCTTGAATTACAATATTTTAATTATATTTTATAATTTTTTAATGTTTTTTCAATTTTTCTTTTTTCATCTTGTTCTTTTAAAGATTGTCTTTTATCATATAATTTTTTACCTTTACATAAACCAATTTCTATTTTTAATAAAGCATCTTTAAAATAGGCTTTTAAAGGGATTAATGTTAATCCCTCTAATTTTATTTTGCCAAACAATTTGTTTATTTCTTTCTTATGTAATAATAATTCTCTAGTTCTTCTTTCATCATGATTAAATATATTACCGTATTCATATTTACCAATAAACATATTAATAATTTCTACTTTTCCATTCTTTATTAGTACATAAGAATCATTAATATTAATACTACCTTCTCTTACAGCTTTGATTTCTGTGCCTTTTAGTTTTATACCAGCCTCATATTTATCTAAAATAAAATATTCAAAACTGGCTTTTCTATTAGTTGCTACTACTTTCACTCATTTGCACCTCTTCATAATCTTCTTTTAACATAAAATCTATCTTTTTAGTGTATCTGTCTGATAGCATGACAACTACTTCAACTTTGTCGCCTAAACTAAAAGTTCTATTATAACCAACTAATTGCATTGTTTTCTCATTAAATGAATAATTACCTACTAAATTTCTAATGTGTATTAAACCTTCAACACCCTTATCTATAGTAACAAATAAACCAAAATTAGTAACTGCTGAAATATATCCTGTATATGTTTCATTTATATGTTTTTCCATATACCAAGCATATAACATATCATTAGTATCACGTTCACATGATATAGCATTTCTTTCTCGATTAGATGTATTTAAACCAATTGCTTCTAAATTATTAGCATAATATTTATATCTTGATTCATAATGTTCAGGATGTAATATTAACTCTTTAATAATACGGTGAACTATTAAATCAGGATATCTTCTAATAGGTGAGGTAAAATGGCAATATTTTTTTAAAGCTAAACCATAATGGCCGATGTTACGACTAGAATATTTAGCTTTTGCCATAGCTCTTAATAATAATTGATTCAAAATATGGCCTTCAGGCTTATCTTCTAATTTTTTTAAAATAGTTTGTACATCTTTAGGATATATTTCTTTATTTTGTTTAATTTTTTTAGTTTCACCAATATAATCCATAAAATCTATAACTTTTTGTTCAACTGGTTTATCATGCACACGATACAAGAAAGGTAAATCTAAATGGCTCATATATTTTGCTACTTCTTCATTCGCAACAATCATAAAATCTTCAATTAATTTTTCAGCATCATAACGTGTTCTCTTAATTATATCTTTAGGAGAACCATCTTCATTTAAAATAAATTCATATTCATCAATATCAAAATCAAGACTACCAGATGCCTCTCTTTGTGCTCTAATAATTTTATGTAACTCATTAGCTTCTAACAACATTTGATAAATATCACTATACTCAGTAATTAAATCTTTATCATCATTCAATATTTTATTTACTTTAGTATAAGTCATTCTATGTCTAGATTTAATTACACCTTCACAAAGATTTGAATCAACAACCTGTCCCTTACTATTAATTTTCATTATGATAGCTAAAACTAATCTATCTTCACCCTCATTTAATGAACAAATTCCATTAGATAATTCCCTAGGTAACATCGGAATAACACGATCAGCTAAATAAACACTTGTACCTCTTTTATATGCTTCTTTATCTAAAGGTTTGTTAAATAATACATAATTAGATACATCTGCAATATATACACCTAAAGTATATGTATTATCAGTTTCCTTTTTAACATAAATTGCATCATCAAAATCCTTAGAAGAATCACCATCTATAGTAATAATAGGTAAATCTCTAAAATCTTTACGGTTTATATATTCATTATTAGTAACAACCTGTGGTATATTAGCAACTTCATCGATAACTTCTTGTGGGAAAGTTTTACTAAAACCATAAGTAGCCGCAATAGTAGCTATTTCAATACCTGGATCATCTTTATATCCTATTAGTTCTATAAAACTTGCTGTCATTGTTTTATTAGTATAATTCAATTTAGCCCTAATAATAGCTCCATTAAATAAAGTTGGTAAGGTATCTTTAATAACCTTAACTATCATTTTTTGATCAAGAGAAATAAGATTATAATTTTTGCGCTCTTTAAATTCATTAATTCGTAAATAACCAACTAATTCTGTTTTAGTATGTTCTATTATTTCTACAATATCCGCTCTGAAACGATTATTGCGTGGTTCTTTATAAATATAAAATCTAACTAAATCACCATCAAATGCTCCATTAAAAGAGTCACTAGAAACATAATAATCTTCAGTTTGGTCTATATCATTAGGCGTAATAAAGCCAAAATGTTCATTAGTTATTTCTAAAATACCCGTATGTAATAAATAATAATTTTCATAATATTCTACTGCTATTTTCTTGTTTATTAATTGTCTTAAATAGCTTTTAGTTGTTTTTTTGTCTAAATGACATACTTTAGCTATTTTAGTTAATTTATGATGTTTTTTTAAAGCTTCAATAATTCTATCTTCCATATTATAGACCTCCTAAAAAAATAAGAGATACCTTAGTATCTCTTATAATTATAATGTCGTATGTAAAAAAACAGATACTATAACTAATGCTACAAAAAAGATAGCAACAACTATAGTTGCACGTTGTAAAACAAGTTCAGCGCCTCTAACCTTTTGGTCTTTAAATAAATCTGTTTTACTGCCATTAAATGCGTCATTAATGTCATCTTTAGAAGTTTGTAACATTACAACAATTATCATTAAAATTGAAAAAACTAAAACAAAATAATCAGCTATATTCAAATTATTCACCTCTTAAAATTTAACAAAGTAATTTTAACATATTTTGAACTATCTTACAACATTTAAAATTAATTTTGTGTCTATTTGAGTGTCGCTATAAGAATATGCGCTTTCTAAAATTTTTGTAGCTTCCTCAATGTTTTTGTCAGCCACATATAATAGAGCTAGCGTTTCACCTTGATAGACATAATCGCCAACCTTTTTTTGTAATACTATACCAACACTATAATCAATATCACTATCAAGTGTTTCTCTACCAGCACCTAAAAGCATAGAAGCATGTCCAACTTTATATGAATCTATTTTACTAATATAACCAGACTTGGTTGCTTTTAATTCTATTATATCACCTAAATCAAATAATTCTGGATGATAAATATAATCAACATCACCTAATTGTGATTTTACTAATTCAGCTAATTTTTCAAGAGCCTTACCATTTTTTATTTGTTCATATAAAATAGCCCTAGCTCCTTCTAAAGTTGTTTCAAGCCCTGCATCAATAACTAAATATGAGCCTAAAGTTAAACATAATTCAGTTAAGTCTTTCGGACCTCTACCATTTAAAGTATTTATTGCTTCAATAACTTCTAGACTATTACCAACAGCATAGCCAAGAGGTTCATCCATATTAGTTAAAACACAAGTCACTTTTTTACCAGCTTTTTGACCAATATCCTTCATAGCCGTAGCCAGTTTGATAGCCTCTGTTTCATTAGGCATAAAAGCACCACTGCCAACTTTAACATCTAATATAATAGCATCTGCTCCTGCAGCTAATTTTTTAGACATAATACTTGAAGCTATTAAAGGAATTGAAGGAACTGTACCTGTTACATCGCGCAAGGCATATAATTTTTTATCTGCTAAATTAATTTCACTCGTTTGACCAATAATAGCAAGATTAATATGTTCAACCTGATCAATAAAATCTTCAATTGATAGATTAACATTAAAGTTTCTTATTGATTCTAGTTTATCTAATGTTCCTCCGGTATGTCCTAGTCCTCGTCCACTCATTTTAGCAAATTTAATGCCAAGACTAGCTACCATCGGAGCTAAAACTAGTGTTGTTTTATCTCCAACACCACCAGTAGAATGTTTGTCAACCTTAAAACCTTTAATTAAGCTTAAATCAACACTTTTTCCACTTCTTTGCATAGCCATAGTCATATTAAATGTTTCTTCTTCGGTCATTCCATTAAAATATGTAGCCATTAAAAATGCACTCATTTGGTAATCAGGAATTTTATTTTCTGTATATTCATCTATCAAAAAATCTATTTCGGCTTTAGTAAGTTCTAAACCATCTCTTTTTTTAATTATTAAATCTAATGCGTTCATTATTTTCCTTTCTATAAAGTGGCGTAAGAATATAATTATCTTTAGATAGATAATAAACACTCCTACTATAATTATTTTTAATAACTCCCTT
This sequence comes from uncultured Acholeplasmatales bacterium, assembly GCA_944323055.1. Classification (GTDB taxonomy): domain Bacteria; phylum Bacillota_I; class Bacilli_A; order Acholeplasmatales; family Anaeroplasmataceae; genus CALUXS01. The sequence continues at coordinate 9,904 of CALUQZ010000036.1, read as the reverse complement.
TAATTGATTATCTTCAAAATAAATAGCTGTATCATCTTCTAAGCAATAAGAATCTAAATTATACTTTTGACATTCATCATCAAACATAACTAATTCATCTTTTTGATAATGAGGACAAACCGTGATATTTAAAAGTCCTAATCCTTTGATCATTTTAAAATTATAGTAACTTCCTCTATCAACAAAAGAATCACTATCTCCCATTCCATAACTTGCGATTGCAATCATACCGGCAGATATGCCAACAATTAAATCCATTTGCTTAAAATACTTAATCAAATTATATTCTTTTAAATATTTTAAAAGAGTTAAAGTATTACCACCAGCTAAATATAATATATTAGCCTTATTAAATTTATCTTTATAATCATCATTCAATAAATCATTAATAGTGATTAATGAAATCGGACAATTAATTTTACTTTTAAACAAATTATAACTATATTCATATTTTATACTTGCTAAAGCAATATATAAAATATATGGATTTTTATTATAGTTTTCTATAAATTTTTCAATCTCGTTGTTTAAAATAGGTGTTTGACCACCAATTAATAAATAGTTCATAATCTAACCTTAGCATAACAAATTGGTCCTTTAATTGACCACTTATCTTCATATTCTGTAGTAATATTAAATATATTTGTACTATGAAGATCATATGTTTTACTTATAATTTTAAATCCAGCTAATTCGTATTGTAATAGTGAATAATTAAATAAATCTACATTATCTGTCTTTTGAATAATATACCCATCTTTAGTTAAAATGTTTTTATAAAGATTTAAAAAAATAGGGCTTGTCAATCTTCTTTTAGCTTGTCTAGCTTTTGGCCATGGATCTGAAAAATTTAAATATAAAGTATTAATACTATGTTGTGCAATTTTTTGAGCTAAATCATTAAAATCAGCTAAAATGAAACGTAAATTTAATGGTTTATCTTCTAAATCTAAATATTTTTCTACCGCTCTTAACAAAACTGAATCATATTTCTCTACTGCAATAAAGTTAATATCTTTAAATGTTTTAGCCATATCAATAATGAATTTGCCTTTACCACACCCTACTTCTAAATGAATAGGTTGACTAGAACTCCATACATTAAAGATATCAAAATTAGTTATATCTGTAATTACAAATTCATTATTAGCTTCTAAAAACTCTCTAGCACCCTTAATATGTCTTAAACGCATTTTATTTACCTAATTCATAGATAGCCTTAGCATAAATAGCTATATTTAATATAAAATCATCTAATAACATATATTCATCGGCAATATGACATAAATCTGGTGTATTTGGTCTTTGAGGGCCAAATGCTACACATTCTTTAATAAACTTAGCATATGTACCACCACCAATAGTAAATGGCTTAGATACATAATCACCTGTCATTTCAGCATAACTTTCAGTTAATTTACGAACTAAAAAAGAATCTTTTTTTACATAATGAATCGAAGTTTCCCCTAACTTTTCAAAAGTAAAGTTATATGGTAGAAGGCTTTCCTTAAATAATGAATCTAAAGTTTTAGTATAATTATCTTTAGGTATTCTAAAATCTAAACCAATTTTTAAAACATTATTTTCATAACTAAATACGCCACAATTCATAGTTAAATTACCCATGTCTAAATCAGATATATTTGCCTTTAACTTTTTAGCAAAAGGATCAAATGTTAAATATTTATAGGCATATTTAGCTAAAGGTAAATCAGTATTTAAAGCTAAAAATTCAAGTAAAATAAAGGCGGCATTTAAACCTTTTTCAGGAATCATCGCATGACTTGACACACCATAAGCATAGTAAGTGTCACCAACTACTTCACCCTTATAATTCTTTTCTTTTAAATAAGCTAAATATTTATCTTTTAAATCAATATTAAGTTGCATTATAGCTTTAGCAGGAACTATATTAAAACGTGTCCCTGAATTAAATGATTTTATAATATTTAAATCATCTTTTAAATAAAGATAATAATTAGCATGGGCTTTCTCTCCATAAATAACCGGAAATTCCGCATCTGGCGAAAAACCTAATTTAGGCATCTCTTCTTCCTTAAAATAACGTTCTAAACATCTTGAACCACTTTCTTCATCACAGCCCATAATAAGTCTTACTTTTTTATTTAATTTAATTTGATTATCTTTTAATAACTTTAAGGCAAACAAACTAGCTACAAGCGGACCTTTATCATCAGTCGTGCCTCTACCATACATTTTACCATCTTTAATAGTTAGGTCAAACGGATCATAACTCCACTCACTTCTAGTTACCGGAACAACATCTAAATGAGCTAATATACCTAATAATTCTCCATTATTATTTCCATACTCAATATGACCAGCATAATTAGCTACATTTTTAGCAGATAATCCAAAACTGCGACCTTTATTTAAAATATAATCTAAAGCTTCTTTACACCCCTCACCAAAAGGAGCTTCTGAATTAGGATTATATTTTGTTAATACGCTCTCACATCTAATTAATTCTTGTAACGTTTTTATAGCTTCATCTTTATATTTATAAGCCAATTCTTTAAAATCAATCATTTTTAACCTCCTTACCTACATATAATTCTTCGATTAAAGAAACGATTTTTATACTAGCTTGTACTTCATCTTCACCTTCAAAGGTTAAAGTAATTACTTCTCCCATATAAATTCCTAATGAAAGGACGCCAATAATTGATTTAAAATCAATCTCTTTATCATGAAAAGATAAAGTAATGTTTGATTTAAATTTATCAGCCTCTGTAACTAAAATAGTAGCTGGTCTTGAATGCATTCCTGTTTCAGCTGTAATTAAGATATTTTTAACTACCATTATTTCATCCTCTTTTCTAAGGCAACTTTTATATTATTTGCATCATCTTTAAATAAAACTTTGATTGTATTATTAGTAACAAAAATTCCCTTATCCGTTAAAGTTTTTAATTCATCTAATTTAACTAATTCAAGATCATTAACTGTAATTTTTAACCGGCTTTGTTCATCTTCTACTTTTAAAATATTATTAATACCACCTAGATACAACAAAAGAGAATCAATAAAATAATCACTTACAATTGATTTAGTCTTCTTCTTTAAGTTATTAAATAATATGAAACCTACAATAAATAAAACAATTATAACAGCTAATACAATTAATATTATCATCCATGCTTCCATAATCTTAAATCCTCCTATAATGGTAATTTATACTTCATTTCTTTGAATGCTTTATCTCTAAAAGTAAGCAAACTATCATTTTTAATAGCTTCTCTTATATTATGCATCAAATTCTTTAAAAAATAAAGATTATGATAAGTTAACAATCTCATACCTAATATTTCTTCAGCTTTAACTAAATGGTTTAAATATCCCATTGTGAAATTTTTACAAACTTCACAATCACAATTTGGATCTAAAGGCTCATGACTTAGTTTATATTTTTGATTTTTAACTTGAATACGTCCTATGCTAGTTAAGGCTTGACCATGTCTAGCATTTCTACTAGGCAATACACAATCAAACATATCAATACCATTAATAGCTCCCATAATTAAATCATCTGGAGAACCTACCCCCATTAAATAACGGGGCTTATTAAATGGCATAACATCTTTTAAAAACCTTAACATCTCATACATTTCTTCTTTTGTTTCACCTACTGATAAACCACCAATTGAATAACCTGGAAAATCTAATTTTTCTAGTTCTTCTAAACAATATTTGCGTAATTCTTTATTAGGGCCACCTTGAACTATGCCAAATAATGCTTGTGTATCTTTATTTTGATGAGCTAAATAACCTCTTTTAGCCCATCTTATTGTCCTTAAAACACTATCTTTTAAATACTTATCATCTGCATAAAAAGGTGGGCATTCATCAAATGACATAATTATATCAGCACCTAAATTATTTTGAATTTGAATAGACATTTCAGGAGATAAAAAAAGTGGAGCACCACTTTTATGGTGTCTAAAATTTACACCTTCTTCCGTAATTTTTCTAATTTTAGCTAATGAAAATACTTGAAAACCACCTGAATCTGTCAATAAGGCTCCATCCCAATTCATAAAGCCTCTAATACCACCAAAGTCTTTAACAATCTCATCACCTGGTTGTAACCATAAATGATAAGTATTAGCTAAAATTAAACCATCAGATACTTTTTTTATTTCATTTGGCATTAATGTTTTAACAGTAGCTTTAGTTCCAACAGGCATAAAAATAGGTGTTTCAAAATCGCCATGAGGTGTATGTAAAATACCATAGCGAGCACCTGATTCTTTACAAACATGAAGTACTTCATGCCAAACACAAGGCTTACTCATATAATCTCCTAATAGATAAAATAATTACGTCATTAAGCGGTTTATCATTAGAATCAGTCTTAACACTAGCTACTTTATCAACTATTTCAATGCCCTTAATTACTTTGCCAAAAGCCGCATACTCCCCATCTAGGCCATAACAATCTTCATGCATTATAAAAAATTGAGAACTAGCTGAATTAGGTTCATATGTTCTAGCCATAGATATTACACCTCTTTCATGGTGTAATGGATTATTAAAACCATTAGCTGCAAATTCACCTTTGATTTTATCTTTACTACCACCTGTTCCATTACCAAGTGGATCACCACCTTGAATCATAAATCCTTTAATTATTCTATGAAATGTTAAATTATCATAGAATTTTTCATCAACTAATTTTAAAAAATTCTTAACTGTCAATGGTGCAACTTCTTCATAAAGCTCTAATATAATTACTCCATAATCTTTAATATTAATTTCTACTTTATTCATCATCATCTTCCTATTCTATTAACATGCAGTCACCAAAAGAAAAAAACCGATACTTTTCTTTAACTGCTTCATTATAAGCTTTTAAAATAAATTCTTTATTAGCAAAGGCACTAACTAACATTATTAAAGTTGATTTAGGTAAATGAAAATTAGTAATTAACGCATCTACTACTTTAAACCTATAACCAGGATAAATAAATATACTCGTTTCTTTGCTTTCTTCTTTAAACCCTTCATCAGTATAAGCACTTTCAAGCGTTCTAACACAAGTAGTTCCAACTGCTATAATTCTTTTTTTATTTTTAATTGCTTCATTTAACTTTAAAGCTGTTTCTTTTGTAATATGATAAGCCTCACTATGCATCTTATGATTACTAACATCTGTCACATTAACTGGTCTAAAAGTACCTAAGCCTACATTTAAAGTGACATATAACAACTCTACCCCTTTTTCTTTAGCTTTATTTAATATTTCATCTGTAAAATGTAAGCCAGCTGTAGGTGCTGCAGCACTCCCTAAATTTTTAGCATAAACTGTTTGATATCTATCTTTATCATTTAATTTTTCGTGAATATAAGGAGGAAGAGGCATTTCTCCAATTTCATTTAATATTTCAACTAAAATTCCTTCATAAAGCATCTTTATATGACAAATCCCATCAGGTAAAACCTTTACACAAACACCTTTTAACTTATCATTAAAAATAATTGTTGTTTCCTCATGAATTCGACGTTGTGGCTTAACTAAACATTCCCAAATATTTGAACCTAAATCTTTTAATAATAAAACTTCAACTCTACCATTAGTTACTTCCTTATAGCCGTATAATCTAGCTGGGTATACTTTTGTATCATTCATAACTAAAACATCATTAGGTTCTAAATAATCTAAAATATTAGCAAAAGTATCATGCTTTATTGTTTCATTAGCTCGATTAAGCACCATTAGCCTAGAACTACTACGACAGGTAAGTGGAGTTTGAGCAATTAATTCTTCTGGTAAATAATAATCAAAATCACTAGTTTTCATTGAAATAAACCATCCATATATTTTATATTTAAATGTTTATATGCTTTTTCAGTAGCAATCCTTCCCCTATTAGAACGTTTAATAAAACCTTCTTGTAATAAATATGGTTCATAGACATCTTCTAAAGTTGATACTTCTTCCGATAAACTAGCCGCTAATGCCTCAACGCCTACTGGACCACCATGATAAATATTTATTAGGGTGTTTAAATATTTATGATCACGCATATCAAGACCACTATCATCAACACCTAATTTTGATAAGGCATATTTAGTTATTTCAAGCGTAATATTGCCATTATTTTTTACTTCTGCAAAATCTCTAACTCTTCTAAACAATCTATTTGCTATTCTTGGAGTTCCTCTACTTCTTTTAGCAAGTTCACATGAAGCATCATCACTAATATTAGCATTATAAACTTTAGCTGTCCGTTTTACTATTTCATTTAACTCTTCAACAGTATAATATTCTAAATGGAAAATAACCCCAAAACGATCTCTTAAAGGGCTAGAAATATCACCATAACGCGTTGTCGCCCCAATTAATGTAAATGGTGGCAAATCAACTCTAATACTTTTAGCTTGACTATCCTTACCAATCATTATATCAAGGACATAATCTTCCATAGCACTATAAAGTATCTCTTCAACAAATCTTGGTAAACGATGTATTTCATCAATAAATAAAACCTCGCCTTCTTCAAGTTGCGATAAAACAGCAGCCAAATCACCACGTCTTTCAATTGTTGGCCCAGAAACAACCTTTAAGTGCACTTTTAATTCATTAGCCACAATTTGTGCAAGTGTCGTTTTTCCAAGCCCTGGAGGACCATATAACAAAACATGATCTAAACTTTCATGTCTAGTTAACGCTGCTTTAATATAAATATCTAAGCTTTCTTTAATCTTATCCTGACCAATATACTCATTTAAAAGTGTCGGTCTTAAACTTAAATCATCATTAGCTTCAATTATTTCTGGATTTAATACTCTTTCATCTTGCAAAAAAAACACCTACTTTGTCAACAATTTTAAAGCTTGTTTTATTAAATTAGCTTCTGTTTCACTATCATCTAATTTTGGTAGTATCTTATTAATTTCTTTTTTACTATACCCTAAAGCAACTAAAGCATCACTTATTTCTTCTAATTTAGAAGACACAAGTGTCTTTTCTTCTAAATTAATCTTACCTTTTAAATCTAAAATAATCTGTTGGCTAGCTTTCGGACCAATTCCCGGAAATTTTCTAAGATATGTATCATTTCTACTTTCAATTGCTTCATATATAGCATTTACACTACCTAATGCTAATATACTTAAAGCAGATTTAGGTCCTATCCCAGAAACACTTATTAATTTTAAAAACAATTCTTTTTCTTCTTTGGTCAAAAAACCATATAGTTCAATTACATTATCTCTAATATATTGATGAATATATAGTGTTTTATTTTCATCTTTCTTTAAAGCATAAGGATTAGGAACTATAACTAAATAACCAATATTATTTGCTTCTAAAACAATATTTTTAGGTGTTATATCTTTAATTTGTCCTTTAATATATTCATACATAAATTAGTCGAGTATCCTCGACTTCACTTCCTTTCTATATTTAATAAATAGCATAATTACAATCTTTTTATATTATATTATAATAATAGTAATAAACATTAAATTAAATAACTAAAATTTAAATATTTCTTTAGTAATTATAACATATTTTTATCTAAATTAATATAATCTAGTTTCAATATATAATAGTCTTTAATCTAATAGTTTTTACACATAAATAAAACTATATTATAAAATAAAAGTTTTAGCCCCATTGTTATCTTTTTTTTGCATAATCACATAATTTTTTTGCTATTTTTTTATTGATAAGTTATAATTATATAGGCATTTAACATTTAAGAAGGTAGGTGATGTAAATGAAAAAAAATTATACATTTGAAAAATTTATAATTGATTATGAAAGTTTATTACAGACCTACTCAACAAATGGCTTAATTTCTTTAGAAATAGCTAAAGAAATTAAAGAAATTTTCCAAAAATTTAAGGCGGATTTTAAATTTGAACATGACTTGCATGAAGCTAAAAATAAAAAAATAACTGCCCGTAAAGATAAAGAATTTAATAATTATCTTAAATTCGTAGATACTCAAAAAAATCGTCATTTATTAAAAACTGATAATATTATAACTAATTATAAAAAGAAAATATTAGGTATAAATGATAATATTAATATATTACAAAATAAATTAAAAACTGATAACGAAAAACTTGAAAAAGAAACTATTGATAAAATAAATAAAGTTAATAATAATACCTATTATGTCGATTTAGCTAAGGAACTTAATTATAATCACCTAAATAATAAACACCTTAAAGCTTTAAATTTTTATCAAGAATTTATTGATAAAAGAGTTCTTGTAGCAGATAACTTTATTAATAAAACTCACTCTTATTATTCTAAACAAATAATGATGTTAAATGAATCTAGCAATTCTTCTATTTTAAAACTAGAAAACCAAATAGCTAACTTAAAAGCTGAAATAGAAAAATTAGATACTTCTTATAAAGAAGAAATCAATCAGCTAGTTCAACAACGCTTAATTATTGTTACTAAATCTAATACCGCTATTAGAGAGTTAACTAAAACAAAAAATCAAAATATTAAAAATGAAAATAAAGATGATTTGATTAAACAAAAAGATATATTAAAACAATTGGCTTCTTATGAAGATGAATATAATGATATTGTACAAAAAATTTTAGAAGATTTTATAAGCGAATTAAATAATTGTGATGAATCTATTGAACATAGTGAAAATGAATATAAAAACAATCTAGAAAGAATTAAAAGAAATTATTTTTATAACTACTACTCTTTAAATAATGAACTAAATAATTATTTAAAAACTGTTAAACAAGAAACTAATGAAAGCTTAAGATTAAAACTTGTAAATTATCGTTTAACTAAATTAAGAATCAATAGTTATTATGAAAAAATAAAAGAGTTAAAAGAAAATTTTATTAAAGATACGTCTAAACTTAAGAATAACTATGAAGAAAGTGTGCAAAGTAATCAGTTTAATAAAACATTAGCTGAAATCAATAAAAATTATGAACTTGAAGTAGCTAAAATAGGATTTAATACTATTAAAGAAAATAATGAGCTATTGAGTAAATATGTAAAAAATCAAATTGATACTAAAATATCTGGTATTAATAATAAGATTGAATATGAAATTTTAAAAAACAAATATGCTTGTGATTTAGAAACAGCTAAACTAGATCAAAATATTAATCGTCTTAAAGCTTTACAACAATATGATATTAACAAATTAAAACTAGAAATTCAAAATAAAGAAGCTTTAATAAATAATACTAAAAATGTAACAAAGTTACAAGAAGAATACTATAAAGACACCTCATTAGCACAAGAAAAATTAGAACAAGTTATTGCTAATCTAGAATTAGATAGAAACGCTAAAATAAAAGATTATAATAACAAAATATATCAATTACAAAAAGAATTAATAAATATTTATCGAGATTTTCAAATTAATCGAATTAATTTATATAATGATTATTTAAAGGAAAAGCAAAAAATAAATAATAAAATTAATAAGGTATTATACACAAAAAATAGTTACCCCTTCCGCAATGAAATAGATATGATAAAACAAAAAGAAAAACTGCAAAATACTTATCAAAATATCTATCATTTAAAAGATTTAAATTTAGGGACTTTAAATCATAACAGACGTAACTATCGATTTGATTCACTTATATTATTAGAAAATGGTTTATTTGTATTTAATTTATTAGAAAAATTAACACTTCTTTTAAATAATATTAAAAGTATTCTAAATGATAAAATTAAAAATGAAACCACTAATTATATTTTACTTTATAAAAATCTAGCAAGTATTATTCTTAATTATTATGAGGCAGTTTTAAAAAATTTTAGAGAAATTGAAACTATTATTATTGAAGAACGAATTCAAAATGAAACAAAGAATACATATAAAAATCAAAAAAATGATTTAATTATTAATTTTAGTTCTCAAAAAAATAAACTATA
>CALUQZ010000035.1 GCA_944323055.1 uncultured Acholeplasmatales bacterium | reverse complement strand
GTGTGCCGGGCATGGCATTAATCTAGTAGGTGAAAGTCCTACCACGGGTATTTACCGCCAAGTGTAGTGAACCCCAAGCTGTTAATAGTAATGTTAAGGGTGAAGGAAGGGGCTAACAAAATCTTCGAGCTTACGAACAGAAACTTGATATTAGGCTAAATGGTGGATAAGGTTGCAAAACAAACTGAAGTCCTAAAGGTAAACGTAAAACCAAGACAGTAAATCAAGAAGTTGTGAAGAATAAAGAGATTAATATCTTACCCCGGGAGGTCCTCTAAAACGATAAATCTAGACACTTTAAAACAGTTATAGTAAATCGGAGCGAAAAAGGCTAGTTTAGAGGAAGAGAGCTCTGTGTCGTAGTAGGTAGAAATACCAAAGGACCTAATGCTTATATAGTGTACATCGCTATAAGCAAAGTTCAAGTAACCTGAAATTTGTTAGGCGAAGCCTCACATAAAAACGCCTGCTATGTAGGTGAGAATAGAAAAGCAGTAGCGATGCAGCAAAAAACTCCTATATAATGTAATTGGTCTGCCAACCAAACAAAATATAGGAGGATGAATCAAATGACAAATAAACCAAATGATGATAGTAGTTTATAGGCCCTTATATGGGAGCCTAAAAACCACCCGTTGAACGGGTGGTTTGTTATTTTTTGTATAATAATATATAAATTATTACATTAATTTTTTAAAGAATATGAAGTTAATAAATTATATAATATTCAAAAGAAAAGATTTTATATTTTTAAAATACCGCTTTTTCCTTAAATATCAGTATAAAATAAGAAAAAACTTGTAAAATTAGAATATATATGATAGCATATAGACAAGGAGAGGATCATAAATGAAAAAAATAATTTTACGTACATTCTCAACTATTTTTTTAATTGTGATTTTTATGGTTTTAAAAAATATTGTTGTATTTGAGAATTATGTTCCGACTAGCAATAGTCAAATCTATTTAAATGAAAAGGAGGTAAATTATAATAATAGTTTAGGTTTTGATATGAAGTCATATTTTGAAAACTTATATACAAATGTACCATACAACAGCAATGGTTCTTGTGGTTATGTTTCTTTAATTAGCGTCATGTCTTATTATGATAGTTTTTTCAACGACAATATTATTCCAGAAGTCTATGAGGTTAACTCCATAGCTGATAATTTTGAAACGGCAATATCAAATTCGCCTGGAGTTAATAACGAAATATATCATGGGAGTGATTATGAAAAATATTGTTTTGATTCTAGTGACTATAATTTGCAAAGTAAGTTAACAATTTTACATAACGAAAATAACGTTAGTTTTTCCGCCTCAATTCATGGTGTAGACTATGAAAATTTATTAGAAAAATTTTATTCATCTAAAAATTATTTTGAATTTGAAGATTTAACAGCAAATACTCAAGTTGAATACAAAGAGTTTATATTTAAGTATTTAGATCAAAATATCCCGGTAATTTTACATATCTATGATGGTGAAAATAAGCGGCATTCTGTTGTTGCGTATGATTATGATGACGAAAATATTTATGCAAATTTTGGGTATCAAAAAAAATATAGTTCTAAATTACCAATCTATTCATTAGGCTATAATGAAATATATTATGCGATCGTTTTAAAACCTACTATTGCAGAAACCCATTCAAATAATTACGTTGTTAATAGGGTTAATTATTGTGGATGTGGCAAACATGTAATTCATAATATAGTATGTGATCAATATGATGTTTATACGCATAAGTGTTATTGTGCCCAATGTAATTATTATTATTTAGAAAATCATAGTTGGATATATTTGTTAGATGGCAAAAAAATGTGCAATATATGTAAAATAAAAGTTGGTAATATTCCAATAATACATGATTAACTGGAGGTGGTATGAATGAAAAAAATATTTATATTAGCTTTACTAAGCTTATTTGTAGTTGCTTGTAAAAGTAATAATGTAACTGAAGAAGACAAGGAGTTAAGCGTTAAAATTTCCAATTCAAATATCTCATCTTCTGCAAATCCGGGTGATAATTATTTTTTTTCTGGCATTGTAAATTTAAATAACGAAGAGTTACACCCTACTTTAATAGAAGTAAGTATTAATAAGGTTATTAATGTTTATGGAAATGATTTAAAATTAGGTGATTCTTCACTAATTGATTTAATAAAAGAAAATGTTAATGATGTTTATTATTTAGAAAGTGATGAAATAGATGTTAATGCTTTAGGACAATTTTATCTATATGATATAAATTATTTATATGATTATAAAACTAATGAAAAAGTTGATGATAAAGTATCGTTTTTCTATTGTTTTAAGTTTTCTAAATTATTACCAGGTAAATATATCATAGCTAGAGATATGACTAAAGATAAAGAGTATTATGATGATTTTAGTTATTATGATTTTGCTTATATGCTTTATAATAATTTAGAAGTTGTAGATGAAAATTATGTTTTATTATTTGATGATAGAAAAGATATAACTTTTACTTTTTCTAAAAGTTTTTATGAAGATTATGCTAATAAAATTTATGATGAGTTTTTAATACCAGATAATTTTTATATTAATAATAACGGTACTGATTATTATAAAATTAGTTTTGTAGACTTATTGAATGCTTTAAATAACAATTAGGTAATTTAGATTTTAGTGGCTTTTTAGTCACTTTTTTGCTTTGTAAATCTTTTAGTAACAATATCTATTATTTCACTTGGAACATAATCTTTGATACTTGCGTTAAATGTAATCAATTCTTTAATAGCTGAAGAAGAAACAAATTGATTTTTACTAGAAGGAAAAAGTAAAATAGTTTCTATTTCAGGAGCTAAATCACGATTAAATTGAAATAAATTAAATTCATTTTCATAATCTGTAAAATTTCTAAGACCTCTAGCTAATAGTTTGATATTATGATTTTGACAATATCTAACAACTAGACCATCATAAATATCTACTCGCGCATTTTTATATTTTTTAATAACTAATTCAACCATTTCTTTTCTTTCTAAAGCTGTAAAACTATATTTTTTACCGATATTATTAGATATTAAAATAACTACATTATCATATACTTCACACAATCTTCTAATAATATCTAAATGACCATTACTAATAGGGTCAAATGAACCAGGATAACAAACAGTCATATTAAAAACCTCCAAGTAATAAAATAAATGAAAACGAATTTAAACCTGCATGTAGCAAATAAGGATATAACAAGTTATTTGTTTTAGTATAACAATAACTAAAAGCTAAACCAGCAAAACAATAAGGCAGTGTAATTAAAATTAAGTTAGAAATGCTATAATCATAACTAATAGTATGTAAAAGACCAAAACATAAACATGAGATTAAGATGGCTAGAGATTTATTAGGGATAAGGGTAAAAATACATTTTCTAAAAATATATTCTTCAATAAAAGGCCCTATTATACAAATAGGAATAATCAAAAAATAACTATATAAATTTGTTTTAACAATCATAGATTCAATACCAGCTTGGTTTTGATTATATAAATTTAAATCAAAGATAATTGATATTAAATTAACAAAAGTATTAACAAGCATATTTATAGCAAAATATAAGGCTAGACTAATAAATAGATATTTTGTATTATTAGTTTTATTTTTATTAAAAGTCAAAAAATCAGATTTTAAAAAAGAATAGAAGAGTGGAGTTAACATAAAGAAAGTTAATGCGTAAATAAAAAATTGATAGAAGGCATTAATAGAAGTTATGTAATTACTAGAATTAGAAATAAAAAAAGTTGTATAATTAGCGAAAGTGACTAAAAAAGAATAGTAATCATATCTAAATATTAAAAAAGGTATATTAGCTAAAAAATCAGTTAAAAAAAACATTAATAACAAATAGATAATAATACTTAAACTGACTTTAAAATATTTATTTTTTAGAATTGGCAAAAAAATCACCTCACGTTATTTTATTATAACATAAAGGTTAAAAATATGATAGAATATTAATGGTGGTATTATGTTTTTTGTAATTGCTAGTAACAACGAAAATAAAATAAAAGAGATAAAAAAGATATATCCTAACTATGATTTTAAATCTTTAAAAGATTTAAATATAGTAGATGAAGCACAAGAAGATGGCAAAACGTTTAAAGAAAATGCTATTAAAAAAGCTTTATATATAGCGAAAAAATATAATGTTAATGCTATTGCTGATGATTCTGGATTATGCTGTTTAGGCTTAAACAAAAGACCAGGTGTTTATAGTGCGAGATTTGCTAAAGACCATGATGATTTAGCCAACAATAATAAGCTTATAAAAGAAATTAAAAATGTAAAGAATAAAAAAGCTTACTATGAGGCTAGTATAGCAATCTGTTTAGCTAATGGTAAAATATATACTAAAAGTAAAAAATGTTATGGTTATATTATGTTAAGTCCTAAAGGTAATAATGGTTTTGGTTATGATCCATATTTTTATATTCCTAAATTAAAAAAGACTATGGCAGAGTTAACTATTGAAGAAAAGAATCTTATTTCCCATCGGGCAAAGGCTTTAAAATCTTTAAAAAGAATATTTAAGAAGGTTGAAAAAATTGACAATAGATGATTTATTAAATTTAGAATATAGTAAGGATGCTATTAAAAAGCTTGATCAGTTTTTAGCTAAAACTTCCAAAACTGATAACAATTATTTAAAAGTTTTATGCCATAAATTAGAAATAAGTCCTAAGGTTAATGATTCTTTAAAAGAAGCTTATAGTTATGTTATAAGTTTTAATACAATGAATGATGAAGAAGTTATTTTAATCTGTAATACCATTATGAAATTAGTTTTAAAAGCTAATCGTTTAGATGAATATGAAAAATACATGTTAATTAAAGCTAATAGAATGCCTATTAAAGATAATAAAGATTTGCATTATGATCGTTTTATCTATTACAAAGCTTTAACAAATTATAATGAAGCAATTATAGAAATCACTAAATATTTAGAATATGATTTAAATATATCTGAACAAATTAAAGGATTAAGTTCTATTATCAATTTAGCTTTTGAAACTAAAAATTATGAATTATTTTTTAAATATTATAAACAGTTATTAACTATTTATCAAAATAATCAAGCTGTCGATGATAAAATAAATTTAATAATTAAAGCTTTATATCTAGATTATGATTTTAGTTTATATGATAAAGCTTTAGAATTAGCTAATAACTTATTGACTAATGATGCTATTAATAATACATTACAATTGAAAGTAGCTAATATTGCCTTAAATATTTTAATAAAAAAGGAAGAATACCGAAAAGCTAGCATATTAGAAAGCGAATATGCTCCACTACTTTTAACTGAAAAAGGAGTTTCTGCTTTAGAATTTGCTAAATCAGCTTTAAACTTATATGAAAAGATTAATAATTTAGTATCTATTAAATATTATAAAGATTTAGTAAATAAGTTAGTAGAAGATAATAAACCTAAAAATCATAAAAATAAAAAAGAAGTATATATAATACCTGAAATAATAGATAATAACAACAATAAGTTAGATAAAGTTGTAATTAAGGCTAAAGAAGTAGAAGTAAAAACTAAAGAATATGAGATTAGTAATAATATAATTACTAAAGTTGCTAATATCTTATGTAAAGACTATAAATTAAGAGAAATATTGCGTAATTTAGGTGATTTATTAGTAGAAGAATTTAATATTACTAAATTTAATTTAATTTATAAAGCCAATAAATTTTATTTACACACCTATAAAAATAATAAAGTCTATGATAGGTGTTATAATGATTTAGTCGAATCATATATTTTTTATTGTTATAAAAAGGGTGAATCATTATTTTTAGATTCTGATATAATAGCTGATAATTTAGATATATTTACTAATAAACCTTTCGATAGCAACTTTGTAGCAGATATACCTTTAGTGATTGATGATGAGGTTATAGGGGTTATTGAAATATTAAGTGATAAAGATTTTTTAGCTATTAATAATAATTATGAATTAATTAAAATAATTGTAGATTTATTAACAGTTAGAATTAAAAATGAAATAGGGAATTTATTGTTAAATAATAAATATGAGTTAGAAAACTATTTATTAGGTAATTTTTATTATGGTATTAAACAAATAAAGGCAGAAAACGTAATTTTAAATGGTGAAGCTAGAAGAATTTTACGAATAAATGATGAAATAACTTTAAATGAATTTTATAATTATATAGATAGTGAAGATGTATTAAGATATAAAGAGTTTATTAAAGATTTGTATGAAAATAAAGGTAATAACAAGGTTATTTATTATAAATATAAAAAAGATAATATTATTAAATATTTAAAAGAAATATATTACGTTTATCTTCAAGATGATAAATATATTTTAATATCACTTTTAAGTGATGAAACTAGTAAAAAAGAAGAGGAATTAAATATTAATAATAAAGCTTACATAGATAACATAACTAATTTATATAATATAAATAAACTGTATAATGATTTAGAATGTTTAAAGGAAAAACGTTATAGTTTAGCTGTTTTTTCAACTGATGATATTAAAGAATATAAAGATTTATACGGATATGGGTTTTATATAGATTTTATTAAGACTTTAGCTAAAGGTACAATTATTTATTTTAGAACTTATTATAATGTATCTTGTTATATATTATCAGAATATGAGTTTGCTTTAATAATTCATGAATTTAGTGATAAAAGAAAAGAAGAAAAATTATTAAAAAAATATTTAAAATACTTACAAACTTTATTTGTTGATTTAAAATATACTGTATATCCAACATTTAAAATGGGAGTATATACCCATATTAGAGAAGATAAAAAGACAACTAAACAAATATTTGATAATGCTTATAATGCCTATTTGATGGGTAAAGATAATACAGTTACATATTTTAGTTTTAAAGAATATAAGGAATATTTTAAAGAAAAAGAAAAGTATGTTTTATTAAAAGAAAATATATTAAATAATCAAATAAAAGTATATTATACTCAATTAATTGATGTTATTAATCAAGAAGTATATGCATATGTTGTTAATTTAAATATACCTAATTTAAATATATATGAAGATGAGATTGAAGAAATACTTTTAAGACATCATAAACTAGAATTATATCATCGGTATAAACTTACAACTTTATGTAAAGAATTAAAAGAATTATATAACGTTTGTGATGCTTATGTTGAATTAGTTAGTGTTTTTAATCATAGTGATATTAATGAAACGTTTAGTGATTTTGTTTTAACACAGTTGAACTTTTTTAAATTACCAACTGACGTTTTAAGCATAGTAGTTGATAAATATAGTCCTTATTTAGAACAATTACAAAAAGCTAATATTAAAATTATAACTAAAGATATATATGACATTTTAAATAATAAGGTAAAAAATTTATATTTAGATTTAGCTAAGTTAGATGAGTCAAGATTAGTTCTAATAAATAAGGCTTTAACTAATTTAGATGTAACTATTTATTTAGGTAATGTTAATAATAAGGATAGCTTAGTATATATAAAAGAGGCAAATATTAATTATATATATGGCCAAGTATATTCAAAGACGTATAATATTAAAGAATTAATTGAAAAAATAAGGAGCTAATGGCTCCTTATTCGTCTTTCTTTTTCTCTTTCTTTTTTTCTTTTTCTTCATCTTGAAGCATATTTTCATAATGCATAGTATAGTAAAGAATTCTTTTAGCTATTGCAATATATGAATTAGCTATTAAGCTTAAATCTAAAGCTAATTCATTTAATTTAGCTGTATCATTGTTTAAAATATGTTTTAATTTTTCTGTTGTAAAAGAAACAGCGTCTTGATTTGCAGCTTTATTTTTAGCTTGAAAATCAGTAAAAATTTGTGATTTAGTACTATTAGTTTTATAAGTAGAATCAATTATTTGCTTGATTTCAGCAATGCTTAAAACTTGTTTTAACGTACAAATTTCTTCTAGTATAGCTACATGTTCTCTACTATATTTTTTAGAGATAGGGGCTGGAATTACTTCGCCTTTTACATAGTTATTAACCATAGAAGAAGTTAGTTGTTTATCTAGAGAACTATAATTGAAAAGACTTAATTCTCGTTGGATAATAGTAAGAATTTGATCCATATATAATTCTATATCTGGTAGTTTTTCATAATTTGTAAAATTAAAATCGTTAAGTTTATTTAGCCAATTGTTTAAACTTTCATTAACATCAAACATAAAATGACCTCCTTATTCTGTATTATAACATATTATTTTAAAAAGTACAATTCGTAGTAGCAAAACTATTGACAAACGGATTAAGAAGGTATAAACTAGTATTGAAAACTAGATATGATGTTATCAATGATGGAGGTATTAGAAATGAAAAAAACGATAGGTGTTTTTGGCGGTTATAGATTTGCAGATTTAGTGTATCACAATGGACAAACTTTACCATTCTATAATTATATTTTAAACAAATTAAAAAAAGATAATTTTGTTATTAATTTTGCTAAACCAGATTTAACAATTGCAAGTATTAATAATTTAGTTCATAAATTTGAATTAAAGTTTAATTTTAATGAAGTATATTTATCTTTATGTGAAGCTCAGAGCACTGTAAATGTAGCTAACTTAATGTTATTTATGAATGATTTTGAAAGAGATTTAAGAGAAATGTTTAAGTTTTTACAAGATAATAAAATTGTTACTAAAATTGAATTGTTAAAAGAAGATAATTTAGCTATAAAAGAAATAAATTTACTAATAAATAAATTAAGTAAAGAATATAATGTAATTATAATAAATGAAAAAGTAGATATTAAGATTATCGGTAATAAAAACTTTTATTTAAGTTCACTATATATTTAAAAACTGTATGAGTCTAGTTTGTCTTAAATTAGACTTATACAGTTTTTATTTATAATATTTCTCTATTAAAATAAGCTCTTGTATCTGATTTAGAATTAAATGTATGAGTTGTTTTGTCTGCTAGAGCTAATTTAGCAGCTTGTACAAGTTTAAGGCATTCTTCAGGTGTTTCAATAGTAAAATCAAGTCTAAATCTATTTATATAAGGTTTTAAATCTTTAATTTCTTCAATTAGATTAGTAGCTTTTCCGTTTAATACTTTAGTATGGCATTTATTATCAGTTAAGAGAGGAAAAGTGCTAGTATCATCTTTTAAAGCAAATTGATGTTCTTTACATTGTGGGCAATAAGATAAATTTTTGATAACACAATATTTAAGAGTCATTAAAGTCATATGTCCGTAAATGATAAAATCAACATTAGGTTTAAAACCATAGTAGTTAATAAAATTAGTGATTAAGTTTTTAATCTCTTTAAAGGATAGTTCTTGGCTTAAGGTAACATTAGTAGCAATATTTAAAAAATAAGCAAGGGAATGAAAGTTAAAAACATTAAATTCTTTATTTAAAGTTAAATTTTTATTAGGATTTAAGGTTATAGAACCATAATTAGATATTAAAATATCATCATCTTTTAAATTATTATATTCATTATAAGATAAATAATTATCTTTATAATAAATTTTGACATCTTGATCTGCTAAAATTTTAGCCTGTTTTTCATTAGATACAGTTACAATAATACTTTGCTTAATATCTTTTTTGCTTAATTTTGGTAAGGTAAATGGTAATACTCTATTATCTAATTTATAACTATTATAAATAGTATCTATAATATTTCTCCTTAAATTGTTGATTTGGCTTACAGCTAAAAAGTAATTATTTACATTTTCTACAACTGTAAAATTAGCTAAATAAAAAGGAGTATCATTGAGTTTTTTAAACTGTTTAATTAAATCATCTTTAGTTAAACCTTTAGTTTTAGCTAATGTTAAAATGTTTTTTTCTTCATAAGTATAGTAATTATTATTAAAACTAGCTGTTATAATAACATCATTATTATTTGTATTAAAATAAATATCTAAGGGAATTTTGTTAATATCAAAATCTGCTAAATTACGATTTTTAATAATATAAGCCTTGCCATTATTAACTTTTATATTTAATTTTAAATAAGCTATATTATTTGCTTCTTTAATTTCTTTATAATTTTTATCATAAATATTTGTAACATCAAAATAATATTCTTTATCAGCTATTATTCTTATACGATCATTTATTTTAAGATTAGTTTTTAAATTAAAAACGTAGTAATTATCTTTATTTAAATAAAATTCGCCTAAATATTCACCAACATTGCCTGAACGATAACGATTTACTAAACTATCATTAGCCACATCATTTAAAAAGCCTGATGTGTATTCACGATGAAAAACTTTATCTAATAAATCAGTCTTATAATTAGAGTCATCTAATTTATTTCTGTATGTGTATACTAGTGTTTTAACATAGTTAATGTCTTTCATTCGACCTTCTATTTTTAATGAGTCAACTCCTAATTTTTGTAAAGTAGGAATTAAATCAAAAGAATTAAGGTCCTTAGTAGATAATAAAAATCCTTTATCACTAGCTAATTTATCATCCTTTAATAAAGTATATTCTCTTCTACAATTTTGAGCACATCTGCCTCTATTGCCACTTCTTAAAGTCAAAAGAGAAGAGAAAAAACAATTACCAGAATAAGAAACACATAAAGCACCATGGATAAATACCTCAATAGGCATTTTACTATTTTCTTTTATTCTTTTAATTTCTTTAATTGAAACTTCTCTAGCTAAAACAGTTCTTTTAGCTTTAAGGTTAGTAAAATAATTTACATCTTCTAAACATTTTACACCAACTTGAGTAGAAATATGACATTCTAAGTTAGGTAAAGAATTAATGACGTAATTAATAACAGCATAATCGGTCGTTATAACGCCATGAACACCAATTTTAGAAATTTCATTTAATGTTTCATATACATCATTTAATTCATTATCTTTTATTAAAGTGTTAACAGTAACATATATTTTTTTATTTAAAACATTAGCAATATTTACTATTTGACTTAATTCTTCAAAAGTAAAGTTTTTAGCATAAGCTCGTGCTCCAAATTTATTTAAACCAAGATATAAGGCATCAGCTCCGCTATATAAGGCTTTAAGACCTATTTCATAAGAACCAGCAGGAGCAAGTAATTCACAATTCATTTTTATCACCGCTTTATTTTAGCATAAAGTTATAAAAAAAGGTATTATTTTGTCTATAGATAAATGGTGATTGAATTGAATTTAGAAGAAGTATTATATAAATATTTTAATTATAGTAGTTTTAGAGGACCTCAAAAAACAATTATTGAACACATCTTAAATAAAGAAGATACATTGACGATTTTACCTACTGGAATGGGCAAATCAATTATCTATCAAATTCCTGGTTTGATTTTAGATGGGCTAGTAGTAGTTGTCTCACCTTTAATTGCTTTGATGAAAGATCAAGTTAGTAATTTAAAAAAGAGAAAAATTAAGGCTAGTTTTATAAGTAAAGATTTATCTTTTAATGAGATAAATGATATTTATAAAAATAAAGATAAGCTAAAGTTTTTATATGTTTCTGCCGAAAGATTAGAAAATATTTCTTTTATAAGTAATATTAAAGATATAAGTTTGTTAGTTATTGATGAAGCTCATACTATAAAATGGGGTGCAGGATTTAGAAAAAGTTTATATCATATAAATAATTTTATTAATAAATTAAATAAAAGGCCAATAATTGCTTGTTTTACGGCTACTTTAAATAAAAACGATATAAAACTTGTTATTGAAAAAACTGGCTTAATAAAGCCATATATTACAAATTATTTACCAATTAAAGATAATTTAAAATATATAGTTTATAAAAATAAAAGAGATTATAACTTAAATAAACTTTTAAAAAATAATATTAAGACAATTGTATATACTTTAACTAGATATAAGGCTCTAGTACTGCATATGAAATATAAAGGTTCTTATATATATCACGGGCTTATGAGTAGTAAGGATAAAAACAAAAATTATTTAGGTTTTAAAAATAGTAATAATGGTTTAATATTTGCTACTAATGCGTTTGGAATGGGCATTGATATTAAAGATATTAGAAGAGTTATCATTTATGACTTGCCGATAAATTTAAGTGATTTAGTTCAACAAGCTGGTAGAGCTGGGCGTGATAATTTGCCAGCTGTATGTTATATTTTATATGATGATTTAAGTGTTAAAACGGCCTTATACTTTATTTATAATGGCAATAATATAAAAGAAGAACTTAAAGAATTAGATAAAATAGTTAAGTTTTGTTTTGTTAATGATAAAATTAAATTCATTATTGATTATTTTAAAGAAAATTAAAAAAAGGCTTGTATTTAAAATTGATAGGTGTATAATAATAGCAGTTAGCAATAGCTAACATATTATTTTAATTGATAGTTAGCTTTAGCTAACTAGGGAGGATAAATATGGAGAATAATATATGCAGTTTAGCTAGTCTACGGATTGGCGAGGTAGGGGAATTAGTAAAATTTGAAAAAGAGGATAAGGCATTTAGAAGACGCATGCTTGATATGGGATTAACTAAAGGTGTAAAGATTTTAGTTAAGCAAATAAGTCCGCTAGGTGATCCGATTAGTGTTTTACTTAGAGGATATCAATTATGCTTACGCAAAGAAGATGTTACTAATATTTTAGTAAGAAAAGAGGTAAGCAGATGATTAGAACTTGTGCTTTAGTAGGTAATCAAAATAGTGGAAAAACCTTATTATTTAATGTTCTTACCGGTCTTAATCAAAAGGTAGGTAATTGGCCTGGGGTTACAGTAGAAAGAAAAGATGGGTTAATTAGGGGAACAACTATTAATATTACAGATTTACCTGGTATTTATAGTTTATCGCCTTATACTGCTGAAGAAGAAATATCAAGGAAATTTATAGTTGAGGAGAGACCAGATTTAATAATTAATATAATTGATTCAACTTCTATTGAGAGAGCTTTATATTTAACTACTCAATTGATGGAATTAAATACAAAAGTATTAGTAGTTTTAAATATGGAGGATATTTTAAAGAAAAAAGGGTATATAATTGATATAGTTAAATTAGAAAAACTATTAGGAACAAAATGTGTATCTATCAGTGCTTTAAGAAGAACCGGTATTAAGGAATTAATTGATATTATAAGAAATGGAGATCGTTTAATACCTGAAGCTAAAGATCATCATTTATTTAGTTTAGAGGTAGAAAATGTTATATCTGATGTCAGCAAAGAATTAGATGAAAATGTTAGTGAAAAGAGATTTGCGGCTATCAAGATAGTAGAAAGAGACAACAGATATTACGATAAATATTTTAAAGAACGTTTTGAAAAAGAAATAAGTGCATTAGAAGAACAATTTGATTTAGATACAGAACAATTGATAGCTAGTGAAAGGTACAATTATATAGAAAAAATAAGAGATAAAGTAATTACTAAGACAAAAGTAGAGAAAGATAGTATCAGTGCTAAAATAGATAAAGTATTATTAAATAAATGGTTAGCTATTCCTATTTTCTTAATAGTCATTGTTGTAATATATTTACTTAGTGTAGGTCTTGTTGGTGGAGCTACGGTAGGAATTGTTGACATGTTATTTAATGGCGGCGATACTATTGAGTTCCCAATGCCTTGGGGAAGCTATGAGGTTTCACTAGGTGAAGGAATTATGGGACTTGGACCATGGCTTGCATCATGTATTACTAATGCAGGAGGTAGTGAGTGGGCTGCAAGTTTAGTAGCTGATGGGGCTGTTGCCGGAGTTGGGGCAGTTCTAAATTTTGTGCCACAAATTATGATATTATTCTTATTATTATCATTATTAGAAACATCTGGTTATATGTCTAGAGTTACATTTCTATTTGATAGATTGTTTAAAAAACTTGGAATGTCTGGTCAAAGTTTAATTCCATTCATTGTTGGGACTGGTTGTTCAGTACCAGCTATTATGGGAACTAGAACAATTCAAGATAAAGATGAACATCAAATGACAGTAACTTTAACTCCTTTTATGCCATGTTCAGCAAAATTGCCAATAATTTCTTGTTTTGTGGCTGGTATTTTTGGTGGTAACTATTTAGTTACAGCATTTATGTATATATTAGCAATTGGAGTTATTATCTTATCAGGTTATTTGTTAAATAAATTCTTTATTAAAAGACATAGTACAAATTATATAACTGAATTACCAGACTACCACACGCCTAGTATGAGTTATGTCGGTAAGGATGTCTCTGAGAAAACTTGGGCTTTTATTAAAAGAGCCGGTACAATAATTTTCTTATGTTCAATTGTAATTTGGGTTTTATTAAATGTTAATTATGAATTTACTTATACAACTAATGTAGAAGAAAGTATTCTAGCTGATATAGGTAGAAGTATAGCTTGGATTTTTGCCCCTATGTTAGGTCTAAATTTTTCATGGGGAGCATCAGTTTCAGCGGTACAAGGTTTAGTTGCTAAAGAATTAGTCATTTCTTCTATGGAAGTTATTACAGCAGTAGGTGAAGGTGGAGACGTTTTTGCTGGTAATGGTATGTTTGCTTTCTTTAATGGCTTTAGTGCTATGGGCTATATGATTTTTACACTATTTAGTGCACCATGTTTTGGCGCTATTGGAGCAATGAAAAGAGAGTTGAATAACTCAAAAGATTTCTGGCGTGCTATAATATTCCAAACAGGTTTAGCGTGGATTTTGGCTTCACTAGTAGGTGTTTGGGGAGCTTTATTGTAGAGGTATAATATGTTTTTAGTTAATGGAATCGATATAGTAGTTGTAATATGTGTAATAATTTTAGTGCTATTAGTTGTGTTTTTACGTTTTATATTGCCAAGAATCAAGGCTAAGAAAGTAGGTAAGAGACATAGTGAAAGCATTAATTCTAACAAACATAAATGTCACTAATTTGCTTGTAATTGGTATTATATTAATATTAGCTATATTAGTCATAATTCATTTAATAAGGGTTTACAAAAAATGTCCTTGTGGTGATTGTGCTAGTGCTAAACAATGTAATGCCTTTTCTAAAGATAAAATAAAAAAAGCCTATTTAAAGGCTTGTAAAAAAGAAACTAAAATGAAAAAAGAGCTATAAAGAACCTATATAAATTTTAGGTGCTTTATAGCTCCTTTTATTCTTTTTCAATTATATTTCTAACATTTTGCATTTTCTCATCTAATTTAGCACTAATGGTAGCACACTCTAAAAGTTCTTTAGCAGTATGATTAATTAATTCTTCATTTAAATGTTTTTTATAGCGTAATCTATGTTCAAGTTTGGCCCAAAATTCCATAGCTATAGTGCGTAATTGAACTTCAACTTTAACTTTTTTCTTTTCATTTAATAAAAAAATAGGAACTTCAATAATTAAGTGAAGACTGCGATAGCCATTTTCTTTAGGATTTTTAATATAATCTTTTCTTGTAACTAATGTTATATCATCTTGAGCTAGTAAACAATCAGCTAATAGATAAATATCATCAATAAATGAGCAAATAACTCTAACTCCAGCAATATCAGTTAGGTTGTCTTCAATACTTTTTAAAGTCATCGGTAGATTGCGTCGTTCTAGTTTTTCTTTAATACTTTCAGGTGATTTTAATCTAGTTGTAATGTTTTCAATGGGGTTTCTTTCATGTTGTAGTGAAAAATAATCATTTAACACTTTAAATTTAGTTTCAATTTCCATCATTGCGCAACGATAACTAGACATTAATTTTTTAGAACTAGCAAATACATCTCTAATATCTTTATTTTTTTGTTCAACTTGTAATAATGTTTGTAGTCTACTGACTATTTCATTGATTTCATTCATTTATTTGTTCCTCTTTCATTTTAAATGTTATTAAATAATCCTTAAGCAAATGATAACATATCAATAAAAAAAAGCAACAATTTTAAATTATTAGGATAAACGCACGAAATTACTATTGATTTTTACATTTAGAGGTTTAATTACCTTATTTTTTATGATATAATATA
>CALUQZ010000034.1 GCA_944323055.1 uncultured Acholeplasmatales bacterium | reverse complement strand
ATAGTTTATGATCATTTTATTAAATGGCAAGATGATAATGGAATAATATATATGAGTATATATGACTTTTTATTAAATGAGAATAGCCTAAAGGAAGCATAAAGATAAAAACTAGTAGAATTATATAAAATTTATTAGTCTTAAGAAACTCCCATATAGGAGTACAAATCAAATGGAGCGAATCATATACAAGTTACGAACTTTCTTCTATTTATGTATTCATTATGTATTAATATGCTTTCAATATTATAATTTCGACACTTGTTTTCTTACTAAAAAGCAAAATAACAAACACTAAATCGGATTTTTTTAATATTTGTCATTAGTTTCCTCGTAAATAAATGAAAAGTATAGTCTAAGCTTTAAAATTATTTAAATTTTGTTTAATTTCTTTGAGATTATATTTTTGTTTATGTTCTTTAATATAAAAATAGTTTGCTAGATATTTCATTTGCTTTGTACTCTAATATTGTAAGAGTAGTTAAGAGTAGTAGAATATGTAATTAGATATTCTGTAGGTTCTATAACCTGTTAAATTGGTGTGTAGTAAATTTTTAACTTTACCATTTTTAATTTTGTGCTTATAATCCTTAATTATTTCAAGTATTCCCTATTTGGTTTTAAACTCAAGTATAAAAAATGTCCTCTTTCCTAGAAAGAGAACATTGCCTTTGTATAAAATAAAAAAAACGAACTATTAAAGTTCGTAAAGTTTACAAATGGAGCAGGTGATGAGAATCGAACTCACGTAGTTAGCTTGGAAGGCTAAAGTTCTACCATTGAACTACACCTGCAAAATGGTCGGGAAAACAGGATTCGAACCTGCGACATCTTGGTCCCAAACCAAGCGCTCTACCAAGCTGAGCTATTTCCCGACATAAGTTATTTAAATGGCGCGCCCGAGAGGACTCGAACCCCTAACCTTTTGATCCGTAGTCAAACGTTCTATCCAGTTGAACTACGGGCGCTTATAAGCTGGCGGTTCAGACGGGACTCGAACCCGCGATCTCCAGTGTGACAGACTGACATGTTAACCAACTACACTACTGAACCACGTGCTTGATAATAATATCATAAATTAGTAGTGTAAGTCAAGATTAAAATGTTAAATCTCTCAAGCATTTGTAATTTTACTATTTTTTGTTTGTAAGGTCAAGTATAACTTTAAAAAAAACAAGAAAAATGTTATAATGCCCTAGATATGGAGGAATAGTACTATGAAATATCAAAATCCTATAATTTTACAAGATTTTTCTGATCCTGATGTTATTAGAGTTGGTAATGATTTCTATATGGTAGCATCAAGTTTTAATTATATGCCTGGTTTACCAGTTTTACATTCTAAAAATTTAGTTAATTGGGAAATTATCAATTATGTTTTTGATAGGTTTCCTTTAGCCAAATATGATGAAGTTCATCCTGGTCATGGTGCTTGGGCACCTAGTATGAGATATGAAGATGGCGTTTATTATTGTTTAATCCCGACACCAGATGAAGGTATTTTTGTTTCAACAACTAAAGACCCTTATGGCAAATGGGAAACACCAAGATTATTAATGCCAGGTCAAGGGCTTGAAGATCCATGTCCGATTTGGGTAGATGGTAGATGTTATGTTGTACATGCTTTCGCGAAAAGTAGAGCTGGTTTTAATTCTAAATTAGCTTTATTTGAATGTGATCCTTTAATGACTAAAGTTGTTTCACCTAGTGTCATAATCTATGATGGTCATGATTTAACCCCAGCTATTGAAGGGCCTAAATTTAATGTTAGAAATGGTTATTTTTACATTTTAGCTCCAGCTGGTAGTGTTTTTTCTGGTTGGCAAGTATGTTTAAGAAGTAAAAATATTTATGGCCCTTATGAAGTTAAGGTAATTTTAGCTACGGGTGATACTTTAATTAATGGCCCTCATCAAGGTGCTTTATTTACGATTGATGATAATGATAATTGGGCTTTTATTCATTTTAGAGATATGTTAGCTTATGGTAGAACAACTTATTTAGAACCAGTAATGTGGCATAATGATTGGCCATTACCAGGTCATGTTAATGACCCATTATTATATGGTACACCATTAGCTGAAGGCAATTATTTAATTGATTTAGATTCTGATTATAAAATTGAATTAAGTGATGAATTTAAAGATAAGATTAATATGAGCTGGCAAACCCAAGCTAACCCTAAAGATAATTGGTATTATTTAGATAAAGGTTTTAATTTATTAGCCGGTTATAAAGATAAAATTATTAAATATTTACCAAACTTTTATTCCGAAAAGATTGGTTATTATAATTTTACGATTAAAACTAAATTAAATATTAAGAATTTAACTGTAAATGAAGAAGCTGGTTTATGTTATTTAGGACGTTTATATAGCGCAATAGCTCTACAAAAAGGAATAGATTGCAATAAGATATTAATTTATAATTATATAGATGATACTAAAGAAGAAATAATTAAAGAAATACCTTATAAAGATGATGAAATAGTATTAAAACTTAAATTTATTGGTCCCGATAAATATCTATTAGGTTATAATGATAAATGGTTTAAACATGAATATGTAGCATTAAAAGGTATTTGGGTAGGCGGTCGAGTTGGTATGTTTGCGAGAGGGAATGATACTAACTATGCTAAATTTAAATATTTTAGAGTTAAGGAAAAAGAAAATGAAAGAAAAGGATCGTTTTATACTAGATATTAAAAGATTAGGAATAAATGGTGAAGGTATAGGCTTTTATAACAAACTAGCTATCTTTGTAAAAGATGCCATTCCGGGAGAAGGAATAGAGGTTGAGGTAACTAAGGTTTTACCAAATATGGCTTATGCTAAAGCTTTAACAATTAAAAATAAATCTAATGCTAGAGTTTTACCAGAATGTCCTTATTATAGTAGGTGCGGAGCCTGTCAAGTTATGCATATTGACTACCAAAAGATGGGCGAATTTAAAAGAGATGCAGTTATAGAAGCTATTAAAAGATATACTAAAATTAATCCTAAACGTTTTGAAATTAAACAAACTATTTTAGCCCAAGAACCTTATCATTATCGTAATAAAGCTACCTTAGTAGTTAGAAAAGATAAAGGTATGAATGCTATTAGCATGATAGAAGAAGGGACAAATAGAAGTTTTGCGGTTGATAGTTGTTTAGTTCAAGATGAATTAATTAATAAAATTAATCAAAAGATTATAGAATTATCTAATGAATTAAAAATTAAAACTTTAGGTGATGATAATTATAGTTGGCGGTATTTAGTAACAAGAGTTACTAAAGCCACTAGAGAGTCATTAGTTTGTTTAGTTGTTTATAAATATGATGATGAGATTAAAAACTTTGCTAAAAAGCTATTAGAAAGCAAAATATGTGATTCATTATATATAAATATTAATAATGATAGTAAAACTCATGAAATATTTGGAACAGACACTATTCATATAGGTGGTAAAAATAGTGTTATTGAAATGATAGGTAAATATAAGTTTAATATTTACCCTACTACATTCTTTCAATTAAATACAAAACAAACAGAAGTATTATATGAAAGAGTTAAAAAAGCTGCTAAATTAACGCATCAAGAAAGAGTATTAGATGCATATTGTGGGGTAGGAACAATAGCTAGTTATTTAGCTAATGTGAGTAAAGAAGTAATAGGTATTGAATATAATAAAGAAAGTATAGTAGCTGCTAAAGAAAATTTAAAATTAAATAAGATTAAAAATATTAGTTTTTATCAAGGTGATACAGCTAAATTATTACTTGAATTAATAAAAAAAGATATTAATTTTGATGTTGCTGTATTTGATCCACCTAGAACTGGTTTAGGTAAAGATATTATAGATACATTACTAAAAACTAATATTAAAAGAATAGTTTATGTATCTTGTAATCCTGCTACTTTAGCTAAAGATTTAGCATTATTAACAGAAAAGTATAACATTAGATATATTGAACCTATTGATATGTTCCCAAATACTTCACATGTTGAGTCTATCACATTACTAGATCTAAAAAAGTGACTTTAATTGTTAAAAAAACAGCGCCATTCCTAAATAATTTCTAGTTTTGGCTCTTTTTCATTTAATGGATATTTTACCTTAAAAATGGTGTACTTTTACGTGCATATCAATAAAATGACTATATTGTATGTTATTATTTCTTTTTAGAAGTAAATTACAAAAATTGTAATACATATATTTTTTAATCTAGTTGTTATTATTCATGTATATTTTAGTAAATAGATTAAAATACCTAGTTTATTTGAAAATACAACAATGTTAAAATGTGAGAAAAGTAAATCTATTCCTTCATAAAATGTGTAAATAATAGCTTTTGCTATTTTTTTGTGGTAGAATCTAAATAGGTGATGTACATGGTTAAAAAAATTATGACGGGGGCAGTATTTTTATTACTCCTTTTATTAGTTAGCTGTTCCTCAAAAATAACTTGGGAAGATAGTGTTGTTAATGATATTAAAGTTCTTGAAGAAAATGGTTTTGAACCTTCAGAGTATAATACATTAACCAATCTTGATGAATTAAATGAACAAGCCAATAAGGAAATAAAGCAAGAAGGTTATAATTTTGAAGTTAATTTTGTAAAGATAGCAAATTTCTTTGAAGCTGGTAATGTATCTAATTATGTATTTTTTTACCAATTTGAGACTGAAGAACAAACTAATAATTACTATGTTTTCCTTTCACGGCCAAATAGGCTATATAAAATCTTTAAATCTAATACAATTATAATTTATGCTACATCTGAAAAGGCAATTCAGTTATTAGATTATAAATTTGAATAATGAATTGTAGTTGATTTAATGTTTTTTGAAATCTATGTTATAATATCGAATCATAGAATGCAATAGGACGGTACTTTTAAATGTATCGCCTTATTTTTTTGAAGAAAGTTATAAATTTATTTATGTAATAGTAAATATGCATCTGATCATGTCATCGATAGATAACATATAGTCTATTATTTCGTGCGAGTTCATATAATGTCCTTGACGATTAACAAAGATAATTACTTGAATGTAAAAAAGAAAAATGATGAATTGTAAAAGTGAATTCCGCTCTAAGAAATTGAAAAGTTAAATCGAATGAGGTAGTTATTAATTGGTTAATATTTTCATAAAATGTGCTAGAAGTAGTTATATTCCTTCATAAAATGTGAGCAAAACGAATTTATTCCCTCATAAAATGTGAAATAGCAATAGTTTTTATTATTTTTTTATGGTAAAATATTTTTGAGGTGAGTTTATTTATGTATTTAAAAAGGAAGATTGATTATTTCTTAAAGCAATGGAAAGAAGATAAAGAACATAAACCACTTATTGTTAAAGGAGCTAGACAAGTTGGTAAAACTGAATCTATACTTCGTTTTGCTAAAAATAATTACTCTAATATAATATATATTAATTTTGTATTAGAAAAAAAATATACAAAAATTCTTGATGATGGCTATGATGTTGATTCAATAATTAAAAATATTACATTAGTAAATTCTAATATAGTATTTAAAGAACAAGAAACAATAATAATATTTGATTAGATTCAAGAATATCCAGATATTGCAACAACTTTAAAGTCGTTTAAAATAGATGGAAGATATGATGTGATTTGTAGTGGTTCTATGCTTGGTATTAATTATAAGAGAATACATAGCAATAGTGTTGGTTATAAAACAGATTACGAAATGTATTCGTTAGACTTCGAGGAATTTTTATGGGCTAAAGGTTACATGGAAGAGCACATTAAGGATATACTTAACCATATGATAGGATTACAACAATTTAGTGAAAATCAATTAAAAGTCTATAAGAGTTTATTTTTAGATTATTGTGTATTAGGGGGAATGCCAGATGTGGTGAGAACTTATCTTACTACTAATTCTTTTTCTAATACTTTAAACATTCAAAGGCAGATAATGTTAGATTATGAAGAAGATGTAAGAAAATATGCAATTGGTTTAGATCAAACAAAAATTTTAAATGTATATAGAAATATTCCGTCACAATTAGGTAAAGAAAACAAAAAATTTCAGTTTAATAAAATACAAAAAAATGCGCGTTCAAGAGATTATGCAGGATGTATTGATTGGTTAATAGATGCAAGGGTGGTTACGAAATGTAATTGTTTGTTATATCCTGAATTACCACTAAAAGGTAATGTAGATGAATCAAAATATAAATTGTATTATCCAGATACAGGACTTTTAGTAGCAAGTCTTGATGATGAAGCACAAGATGATTTGAGAATGAATAAGAATCTTGGTGTTTATAAAGGTGCATTGTATGAAAACTTTGTAGCAGAGGCTTTTTTGAAACAAGGATTAGGATTATTTTATTATAAAAAAGATAATTCAACATTAGAAGAAGATTTTTTTGCTAGAACTAAGGATAGTTTAGTTCCAATTGAAGTTAAATCAAATTCTAATAAATCAAAATCATTAAATTCGCTAATAAAAAATGAAAATTTTCATGATATTCAATTTGGTATTAAATTAGGAGATTTTAATGTAGGATTTGCTAATAATATTTATACATTTCCGTATTTTTGTTCTTTTTTAATAAAAGATTTTTTAAAAACAAAGTAAGTACTAATAGAATATGATTTAAACAATGAATTATTTATTGTATTTTTTATAAAAAATGTTATAATGATAAAGCTTTTTAGCAGACAGTTCGTGACCATCCTGTCTTTAAATAAAACTAGGGAGATGGGCGTATTTCGCCTTTTTTTCTTATTATGGCCACAAAATTAAAATAGTGGAGGATATATGGAAAAAATAAAAAAAGAATGGAATGAATTTAAAATATTACTTAAATCTGTTCCTAGCATGTTAATTATTTTATTTATAATTGCGGTAATAGGTATGAATCTATTAGCTAATAAAAGTATTGATTTACATACACCTTATTTAGCTTTAGATTGTGGTATCTTAATATCTTGGTTATCTTTTTTAACAATGGATATTATAACTAAACATTTTGGCCCGAAAGCGGCTACTGAAATATCTATATTAGCAATTATTATCAATTTATTATTTTGTTTATTGTTATATATAGGTAGTATTATACCTGGAATATGGGGAGAATCTAGTAGTATAGATAGTACAGTCAATAATGCTTTAGATGCTACTTTTGGGGGAACTTGGTATGTTTTACTTGGTTCAACTACGGCTTTTATAGTATCTGCCCTTGTTAATAATTTTACTAATTATGCTTTAGGCAAGGCTTTTTATAAGCATCCTAATTCGTTAAGAGCTTATGCAGTTAGATCGTATGTTTCAACAGCTTTAGGACAGTTTGTTGATAATTTGTTATTTGCTTTAATCGTTAGTCATATCTTTTTTGGTTGGAGTATTATAGCTTGTGTTACTTGTTCTTTAACAGGAATGTTAATAGAACTTCTTTGTGAAATTTTATTTTCTTATTTTGGATTTAATTTAACTAAAAAATGGGCAGAAAATAAAGTTGGTTTAGAGTATTTACAATTGAGGGGTAATTATAATGAAAGTCTTAATAACCGGAACAACTAATGGTATTGGTAAAGGTATAGCTTTAAAATTTTTGGCTTTAGGTCATTATGTTATTGGAATAGATAAAGAAGAAGCTAGTATTGTTAATAGTAATTATAAACATTATAAAGTTGATATTTTTTATGATGAATTGCCAGTTATTAATGATATTGAAATTTTAATAAATAATGCCGGAGTACAAAATAGTGCAGATGATATTGATATTAATTTAAAAGGAACAATTAAAGTGACAGAAAAATATATCAATGATAAGATAAAAAGTGTATTGTTTATTGCTTCTGCTAGTGCTAGAACAGGAGCTGAGTTCCCTTTATACGCCGCTAGTAAAGGTGGAATGGTTGCTTATATGAAAAATTTAGCAAGTAGATTAGCGCCTTTAAAGGCTACTGTTAATAGTTTATCACCTGGTGGAGTACTTACACCTTTAAATAGTCATATTATCAATGATGAAAAGTTATATGAAGCAGTTCTTAATGAAACGTTATTACATAAATGGGCTAGTGTAGAAGAAATAGCTGAATGGGCTTATTTTGTGACTGTTATTAATAAATCAATGACAGCAGAAGATTTATTAATTGATAATGGGGAAGTAGCTAAATTTAATTTCATATGGTAAAAAAATAAACACTTCTTAGCTAAGATTAAGAAGTGTTTATTTATCTATAATTATATTTATTATTTTTTTCTTCATAGCGAGTAACATCATTTGACCATGAAGTAAGTTTTAAGTAAATAACTATATTTACTAATGCTAAAATTCCTATTACTAACATTGTTTTGCCTCCTTTCATTTTTGAGTAGGAAAGCTTATTATAGCTAAATAATTTTTATTTGCAAGTAAAAAAATTATGTAAACGTTTTATTATATTTTGTTTAAATAAAGTTAAATATTTTTAGATAATGTATTAAATAATACTCAACAAAATAAAAAAATAAGTGTATAATCTTTTGTGGTGGTTATTGTGAAATTAATAGATTTAAAAATTGGGGATAAAAAAGTAATAACGGAAGTAAAAGGTGAAGGTGCCTTAAGACACCGCTTATTAGAAATGGGAATTATTCCGGGTACTATGATTGAGATAACTAAAAAAGCTCCGTTAGGTGACCCTATTCAAATACATATAAGAGGTTATGAATTATCAATTAGAAAAGAAGATGCAGCTTATATAGAAGTTGGTGAAATTAAATGAAAGTAGCTTTAGTAGGTAATCAAAATTGTGGAAAGACAACTCTTTTTAATGCCTTAACTGGTTCAAATCAACATGTTGGGAATTTTCCTGGTGTGACGATTGATGCGAAAATTGGAGTTATTAAAGGGCAGAAAGAAAAAATAGAGGTAGTAGATTTACCAGGTATCTATAGTTTATCTCCTTATTCTAATGAAGAAATAGTAACTAGAGATTATATTTTAAAAAATAAGCCAGATATTATTTTAAATATTGTTGATGCTACTAACATTGAAAGAAATTTATATTTGACTTTGCAGTTAGCAGAGCTAGATATGCCAATGGTTATAGCTTTAAATATGATGGATGAAGTTAGAAATGCCGGCAATAGTATAGATATTAATCTATTAGAAGAAAAATTAGGGATTGAAGCATGCTCAAT
Organism: uncultured Acholeplasmatales bacterium; assembly: GCA_944323055.1. Classification (GTDB taxonomy): domain Bacteria; phylum Bacillota_I; class Bacilli_A; order Acholeplasmatales; family Anaeroplasmataceae; genus CALUXS01. The sequence goes on along the minus strand of CALUQZ010000034.1, from coordinate 6,912 downwards.
ATCTGCTGCTAAAAATGAAGGTGTAGCAGAGTTAGTAGAACATATTATAAGAATAGCTAATGATAGAAAATTACCACAAATACAAGATATTTGTGATGAAACTAGTCCGGTTCATAGGGCTATACATGGGATGATGACTTTAATATCTGACCATGCTAAGAAGTTAAATTATCCACTAAGATATGTAGCTAGTAGATTAATTGAAGGAGATAAAATCTTAGAACAAGAAATAATGTTATCAGATAATGAAAAAGATATGTTAGAGCATATCGTTTTAGAGATGGAAACTGATAGCAAATTAGATAGAGAAGCTGTAATGGCAGCTATGCGTTATGATTTTATTGATAAAGTTTGTAGTGAATGTGTCCATAAAGTTAATGAAAAGACAAAAGAGCAAATAAGAAGTAATAAAATTGATCAAATACTTACGAACAAGTATTTAGCTTTTCCGATTTTTATTTTAGTTATGGGGCTAGTTTTTTATTTAACTTTTGGTTTAATAGGTTATTATTTATCGGAATGGTTAGGTCTTGGAATAGATAGTTTAATTGATTTAGTAAGAACAGGATTAACTAATGCAAATTTTAATGAAGTAGTTATAAGCTTATTATGTGATGGCGTAATGGGTGGTGTTGGTAGTGTTTTATCATTTATACCGACAATTGTTGTATTATTTTTCTTCTTGTCTATGTTAGAAGATTCTGGTTATATGGCTAGAATTGCTTTTATAATGGATAGGCCTTTACGTAAATTAGGTTTATCAGGGCGTAGTTTTGTCCCGATGTTAATAGGTTTTGGTTGTTCTGTTCCAGCCGTAATGTCTTCACGAACACTTACAAGTGATAGAGATAAAAAGATAACAATTATGCTTACACCATATATGTCATGTTCTGCTAAATTGCCTGTTTTCACTTTATTGACAGCTGCCTTTTTTGGTGTTAATGGAACGTGGGTTATGATATCTTTATATATCATTGGAATAGTAGTTGCTATCTTAATTGCCGCTCTTAGTCACTTAATTTTAAAAGGTAAACCTACTCCATTTATGATGGAATTACCAACTTATCGTTTACCAGGTGCTAAAACGACTGTAATGTTAATGTGGGAAAAAGCTAAAGATTTTATTAAAAAGGCCTTCACGATAATTTTTGCTGCTAGCTTAGTGATTTGGTTTTTACAAAGTTTTAATGCTCATTTATATTATGTAACTAATAATGAAGAGAGTATTTTAGCAAGTATTGCTAAATTTATTACTCCAATCTTTAGACCAATGGGAGTTACTGATTGGCGTGTAACTGCAAGTATAATTACCGGATTGACAGCTAAAGAGAGTATTGTCTCAACGCTTGAAATGTTACTTGGCAGCGTAAGTATAACAGAAATAATGCCTGTATTTAGCGGTTTTTGCTTATTATTATTCATATTATTATATATGCCTTGCATTGCTACCTTTGCGGCAATGAGAAGAGAATTAAAATCGACAAGTATGGCTGTAGTTTTTATGGCTAGTCAGACTGTTATTGCATATGTTATAGCTACCATTGTCTTTCAAATTGGGAGTTTGTTTTAATGGCTTGGTATGATTATTTAGTTATATTTATTATTTTAGTTTTATTTGTTTTAGTGTTAATATATTTAATAAAGAATAAAGGATGTCCGTCAAGCACTTGTAAAAATTGTCAAAAATATGATAATTGTCATAAAAAGCATAAGAAAAATGAATAATTAGTAATTACTTATAAGCATTTTAATTCATGAAGTATTAATTATATAATATTCTTGAGGTGAACAATAATTATGAAACAAACAGCAGGAAGAAATTCTTTAGGTGATTTAGCTCCTAAATTTGCCGAATTAAATGATGATGTATTATTTGATGAAGTATGGTCTAGAACAGATAAATTATCTTTAAGGGATAGATGTATGATTACTGTTACGGCTTTAGTAGCTAAAGGGATTACAGATAATTCTTTAAAATTTCATATTTTAAATGCTAAAAATCATGGTGTAACTAAAGAAGAAATGGTAGAAATAATTACTCATATTGCTTTTTATGTCGGTTGGCCTAATGCTTGGGCGACATTCCCATTAGTTAGAGAAGCTTATGAAGATGAAAAAACTAGTCATGAAGCAATGTTTGGTTTAGGTAAACCTAATACAGCTTTTGCACAATATTTTATTGGTAATTCTTATTTAAACCCTTTAACTACAGAAGGTGTAAATATTGCTAATGTAACATTTGAACCTGGTTGTCGTAATAACTGGCATATTCATCATGCTGCAAAAGAAGGAGGACAAATCCTTTTATGTACAGATGGTGAAGGCTGGTATCAAGAAGAAGGAAAAAAAGCTATTAAATTAGTTCCTGGCAGTGTCGTATATATTAGAAGTGGGGTTAAACATTGGCATGGGGCAACTAAAGATAGTTGGTTTAGCCATATTGCTATAGCTGTACCTGGTGAAAATACGAGTAATGAGTGGCTAGAAGCAGTAAGTGATAAAGAATATAACGAATTAGATTAATCTTAAATATTACTAATAATAAAAACCTAGTAAAAAAGTTATATAAAAACTTTATTACTAGGTTTTTAAATTTAAGTGTTATTATTTTTCTATCTTTTTAAATCTCTGTAATAATTTTTTCCGCCAATTAAAATGATTGTAAATAGTATGGATGAAAAAAGCCACAAATCCAGCGCAAAAGCCATTATTATATAAATCAAATCCACCTTGAAATTCTATAAAGAATGGATTTATTAAAAGATGGCAAAAACCAGCTATAATACCGATGAAGAAACCATATTCACCAGCTAAAGGAGCTAAACTTGTGACAAAGAATAAAGCCATACAAGTAGATATACTAGCAAATTTATCTTTTGATATTAAAATATAAATAAAGGCACCTATCCAAACAGGTAAAACATTTCTTAAATGTATACCATATGCTGCAAAACCTATTACCGAAATTACCGTTCCAAACATAATACCATTTACTGGTATTTCTTTAATAAAATAGACAAAACCACAAGCTATTAATCCTAATATACCCATATTTAAAAATATGACTTTATTGTTATAATTAATTTTAAAATCAGATATTAATTTACCTGTTTCTTTTTGTAAATTAAAATAAGAAATAATGGTTTTTTTACCACCTGAAAGGCCATATAAGATGCATAATAAACATATTACAAATAGTAAAAGTATTAAAACTATTCTATGAGTGTCATCAATAATTGAAGCTAAATTGACATCAAAACCTAATAGATTAAATATACCATAAAAGAATACAGAAATAATACCTAATACAAATCCAACATTATATAAGTTGTAACCACCGGTAAAAGCTAAAGCTCCTTCAACTAAAGCAGGTAGTAAAAAGCCTGCTAATATGCCACAAAATAAGGCTAATGGGATGCCATAATAAAGTGGTAAGTTAGTTCCAAATACACAATAACTAACTAGAGGCGAAATCCCACTAGAAAATAAAGTTACAACTGTAAAGTTACTTAGTGGTACTCTTCTAAAATAACAATGAAGGAAAACACCTAGATAAATAGGAAGTGTATTAATTAAATTTTTACCAAAAAAAGAAAAACCAACAATCATCATTAGTCCAGCAAAAATAGGACCATTATATTTAATTTTTAATATATGTAATAAAATTAAGTTAAAAAGTAAAACAGTAGCAGCATTAAAGAAGGTAGCCCCCATTCCCCCAACAGCGAAATAGTCAGTCAATAAGATTGAACTTGATACCATTATTTTTCCATAGCCAGTAAATAATGTAGTAATATCTTCAAAACAAAAAGATAAAACAAAAAGTAATATGAATAACAATGGTAAATACATTGTATCATCTAAATAGTGATATATCTTTTTAGGTTTTGTCATTTTTAGTTTCCTCTAAAATGTTTTTTTCTAAACAATCTAAAAATAATTCAATAGGTTTAGTTAGTAAGACATATTTTTTCCAAGCTATATGTAATTTAGAGGTTAAAAGAGGGCTTAGTCTTTTATAAATGATATCAGTATTTTCAATGTTTAATAAATTCTCTAAAGTTAGGGCATAACCCACTTTTTCTTTAACTAATAAAGAAGCGTTATAAATTAAGTTATAGGTAGCTACAATATTTAATTCATTAATATTTTTACCTAAATAATTTGTGATAAAATTATTGTCATTAGAATGACGTGATATTAAAAGTGGTTTATCCCATAAATCAGAGAAAGTAATTTCTTTTTTATTGGCAAGTTCCATATCTTTATGCATTAAAATACCCCAAATATCAGCTTTAGGTAGGGGAATATGATTATATTTTTCTAAATCATAAGGTTCAAACAAAACGCCAAAATCGATAAGACCGGCATCTAATTTATTAGCTATTTCATTAGTATCACCGGAATAAAAGTTAAATACTATTTTAGGATATTTAGTTTGAATTTGTTTAATAGTCTTAGAAATGATAGATAGATTAATAGATTCACCAGCCCCTATATTAATTTGACCGGCTATTTGTTTAGAATTGATATCTTTGATTTCTTGGTATGTTTGTTCTGTTAAAGCAATAATTTCTTCGGCTCTTTTTCTAAGTAATAGACCAGTTTCAGTTAAAACGATACGTCTATTATTGCGGGTAAAAAGAGGTTTACCTATTTCATCTTCAAGCATTTGCATTTGTCTAGATAAATTAGGTTGAGTTGTATTTAAAAAAATGGCAGCTTTAGAAATGTTTTGTTCTCTAGCTACAGCTAAAAAATATTTTAATAAACGTAGTTCCATTATATTTACTCCCTTCTATAAGTCTTATCTATATTTTAATATAAAACATAAGTATTTTACATAGTAAAAATGATATTTTATAATAAAAATTGTAAAAAGTAGAAAGGGGAAATATTATTTATTAAATAATATAAAGATATTATGAAAAATATAGATTGTGATTGCTTAAAATATTTAGGATTAAAAGAAGAAGAGATAAATTTCTATATTAATAGTAATAAAGATACAAAAATAGCTGTGTTAACACAGCTAAGAAAGAATATCTTAGATAATTTACATAAATGTTCTTCTAAAATAGAATGTATTGATTATATTATATATCATTTAACAAATGACAAAAATTAGACTTTAAAATTGTTGTAAAAACCTTGTAAAATGCCATGATAATTTTTATACCAAGGTTTATTTCTGCCATAATAATGAATAATTTTAGTATTTTGTTTAACCCATTCTAAATCAATTTGTTCTACATTATATAAATTATTGAATTTTATGCCACGATCAGATAAGTTGTATATTGTAGATGGAATAAGTTTAATATAGTTGCCATATAAAGCACTTATAATATCTTGATCTGGTAAAGTAAAATAAAAGTGTCTATCTCTTATATAATTGTAAATAGCATCTTCATTGGTTATCTGTCTTAAAAAAGTTATATTCATTAATAATACGCCAGTATTAATATAGGGAGCTCCCTTAGGGGCTTTATTTTTTAATTCATTAAATTTTCTTAATGGTTCTTTAATAGTTGTAGAACCGATAAAGGCAATATTAGTTAAATCCATATTATATAAATTAGATAAATTACCATTTATTATAATATCGGGATCTAAATATAAAATTCTATCTACATTAGTAGGTAATACTTTAAAAGCAAACAAACGATAATAAATTGTTTTAGGATATCTTTTAGAAGTTGGTGCTTCTTGTAAAAGAGAATCATTAAATTTTATTATATTAATATTAATGTCATTTAAATATTTTTGATAGTTAGTGAAATCTGTTAATTTAACATCCTGGCTAATTACATATAAATTTATTTTATCATTATTGAAATGAATTAATGAGCGTAACATTGAAATGAGATACGGCAAATATTTTTTATTTATAGTAACTAAGATATTCATATAATTCTCCTTGTTTATAAGTTTACATTTATATTGATTTAGGTTAATATTTATTAGAGGTGTTTAAGATGCGTTTAGATAAATTATTAGCAGATTTAGGTTATGGTACTCGTAAAGAGGTTAAAGAATTAATAAAAAAGGTCATGTTTTAATTAACAATAATATTATAAAACAACAAGATTATAAAATTAATGAAGAAGATGTGATTATTGTTGATGGAGAAATTGTTAAATATGAAAAATATGTTTATTATTTAATAAATAAACCTAAAAATTATTTATCAGCTACTGAAAGCACTAATTATCCGGTAGTTATAGATTTAGTTCCTTATCAAAAAGGATTATATCCAGTAGGCAGACTAGATTTAGATACTGAGGGTTTATTAATTATTACTAATGATGGAATGTTAGGACATAATTTATTAAATCCTAAGAAAAATATAGAAAAAGAATATTATTTTAATTATAAAGGTCAACTAGTAAATGATGCTAGAGAAAGATGTTTGAATGGTATTAATATAAATAATGAATATATAACTAAACCCGCCTATTTAAATATAATAAATGAATATGAAGGAAAAATAGTTATAACAGAAGGCAAATACCATGAAGTTAAAAGAATTGTTAAAGCTTTAGGTGGAGAAGTTACTTATTTAAAAAGAATAAGGATGAAAAATTTAGAATTAGGAGATTTAAAATGTGGGGAGTATAGAAAATTAACAGAAGCTGAACTTACTGATTTAAGGGGAAATGAAAAAATATGAAAAAAATAAAAATTAGGGCTTTACAAGCTAAACCTAAAGTGATAGAATAAGCAAGGTTTCCTAAGGAAGAGCTAAAACAAACAATTAAAATAAAAAAAGTTAAAAAAGTTGTTGACATGGTGATTCCGTTGTGGTAAACTATACGAGCGCTTAAACGAGGCGCAACAATTAATCTTTGAAAACTATATATGACGAAGCGTGTCGAAATTAAATAACAATTTCGATAAGGAAATTGAGCA
>CALUQZ010000033.1 GCA_944323055.1 uncultured Acholeplasmatales bacterium | reverse complement strand
ATATCACCACGATTAAACTCTAAATTGATATGTTCTAAGGCTACTGTTACAATACCATTAGAATTATAATATTTAGATACATCTTTTAATTTGATCATATGATCACCCCGTAATTAAATTATAATATTATTTATTAACCCATTCAACCAAAAAAATAAGACGGAAAAGCCGTCTTATTCAATAAATGTATATTATAAATAGGGAGAGTAAATTTTATAAAAGTATGTATTAAGTTCTTGCCAACAAATGTAACTAACTATCCACCTTTCCTTTGTTGTGAGCATATTATACTAATAAATAATAGTTAAATTATCATAGTATTGTGGTAAATTAATTAAAATTAATGGCAAAATTCCCATATTTATTCTGTTCTTAAAGCAACCGCTGGGTCCTTCTTAGCTGCTGAACGAGCCGGTATGAAACCAGAGATAGCTGTTAGGAAGATACTTACAAGCAGCATTATTAAAGCTTGCCACCATGGTAAGTTAGCAATTGGGTAAATATTTACTAAACTATCTACTATTACATTGACAATAATCGATAAAATATAAGTTACAATAATACCAAATAAACCAGAGGCAGCTCCAATAATCATTGTTTCGGCGTTAAACAAGTTAGATACATCTTTCTTGCGGCCACCTAAGGCTCTAATAACACCAATCTCTTTAACTCTTTCCATAACTGATACATAAGTTATAATTGCTATCATTACACATGATACAACTAATGATAAAGCTGTAAAGCAAATTAAAGCTATTGTTACTATATCAATCATACCATTAATTATTGTAATAATTAATTCCATCGGATCTGAATAAGTAATTTCATTAGCTCTTTCATCTTTAGTTAATGTTATAACTTCACCGTCTAAATTTGTATAAGTTAAATTTCCATCAGCATTCCAAGCATCTAAATAATTAGTTACTAAATCCTTTTCTTCAAATGATAATGGATATATTTGAATACTGTTTGGCAAATCATAGCCACCTAATTCTCTTAAGGAAGGTCCACTTGTACTAACATTTCCCATAAAAGTTTGAAACATTGAATTAGAAGTATTACCAGCTGGTAAACCTGAATCAATAGTAATATCTACTTTATTTTCTATATTGTAATCATAATAGTAATAACTAAAACCAATTTTATAAAGTAATCTTCCGTCATAGTTAACGCCAAAATAGAAATCATCTGAATTTGTTAAAGCCATTTGTTCATTAGCATATTCTACTATTCTTGATTCTTTCGCATCATTTAACATTTTATTAGTTAAAGCTTCAGTATAATAAAAACCACTAGATAAACAACCATAAGCTAAATCATCTTTAGGTGTTACAATACCTACTACTTTAAGTGTCATGGGTGTAGTATTACTAATATCATCAGCATAAGAAGTGTAAGTAAATGGTTCTTCAAAATCTACTAATGGGTTATCTGTTGTGTTATCTTTAAATATAGTATCATTAGGATAGTAGTAAAATTCTTTATTTGTTATTTCATCATAACTAATTCTTAAAAGTTCATCACTAGGATTAATAGACATAGCTAAACTTAAGAATTCTTCTTGAGTATAGTAACCAAGTTGAGCTAAAGTCAGATCAGTAATTGATTCATCTTGACTTAACACTAATAATAATTCATTTTCTGCCGTTGGGAATTTACCATATTTTAAATCATATTGACTCATTACATAATCTTCATCAGGTAAAACTTGAGACATAGAACTAGCTAATGACATAATTAAAGACGCAAATTGTTGATATTCTGCTTGGGCTTCAAGTAATGATTTATACATATTTAATATAGTAGTTAACGAAGGAGTTGCTGTTTTAGTACCATCATTATCAAAATTAAAATCAGTATAAATATTGTTAGCTATATTAATACCATAATTATAAGCTATCGTATTGTAATATTCTCTAGGCATAGCTTTTAAATAATTAACATATGCTTCATTAATATCATTAGATATAATAGAAGCATCTTCACCAACTAAATTTTTAGCTACATATTCTAATAATGATTCAACATTAGCATAATTTTCTAAGATATCTAATTTATCACCAGTTGACATATTATTCATCAAAGATGTCAAATCTAAAGTTGTTTCTTCTATTGTTATTGGGTTGCCAGAAAGCATATCATCTTGCATTGAAACAATATAATCAGATACCCCAGATGACACAGCTAATACAGCTGATATACCAACTATACCAATACTACCTGCTATACATGTTAAAATAGTTCTTTTTGACTTAGATAAAAGGTTTTTTGCTGATAACTTAAAAGAAGTCCACCAACTCATTTTAGCTTTTTCTTTTTTTGTTACAACTTTATTACTATTGATAACTTCAACTTCTTTTATTTCATCTTCTTCACTAAAAGGCTTTGTATCTTCAATTACATTACCATCTAATAATCTAACTATTCTAGTAGCATATTTATCTGCTAATTCCGGGTTATGAGTAACCATAATAACTAATTTATCTTTAGCTACTTCCTTCATTAAATCCATTATTTGAATAGATGTTTCAGTATCTAAAGCCCCTGTTGGTTCATCAGCTAACAATATTTCTGGTTCATTAACTAAACTTCTAGCAATAGCTACTCTTTGACATTGACCACCAGATAGTTGACCTGGTTTTTTCTTATACAACCCTTTTAATCCAACTTTATCTAAAGCTTCTTTTGCTCTTTTTTGTCTTTCTTCTTTACTTATGCCGGCTATAGTTAAAGCTAGTTCAACATTTTCTAAGATTGTTTGATGAGGTATTAAATTATAACTTTGAAATACAAAACCAATTCTATGGTTTCTATAAACATCCCAATCTCTTTCCTTAAACTCTTTAGTACTTTTACCTGCTACTAACAAATCCCCAGATGTATATTTATCAAGCCCACCAATTATATTTAAAAGTGTTGTTTTACCACAACCAGAAGGTCCTAATATAGCTACAAACTCAGAAGCTCTAAAAGATAAATTAATTCCTTTTAAAGCCTCTACCTTAAGATCTCCTGTTATATAAGTTTTTTTAATATTATTTAATCTAAGCATTATTTACCACACTCCAAAAACAAAAAAAACATACGTTTATTTTACTCTAAATAATCATCTTTTTAAATAAAAAATTAAATAAACCATTATTTCACATATTTATAAAACCACAGTTAAGTCTAGAAATAAAATAAGCGTAAAATAGAGCTGGTTTATTCACCCTGTTTTACACTATCTTTTTTTATATAAAAGTTGGTTTACCTAAAATTAGTAAAATTATGCTCTATAAATATTAAAAATATTTTTATACCCATCTATCTTTCTTAATTATAAGCTTGCAAGAATCTGAACATCTGACCTTTGTTTTTTCTATCTTTTTTAGATGAAAACTACAAAATTAAATAAATTATAACGTAGAAAACACTAAAAAAGCATCTGTGCTAGATTGATGCCATGACGGACACACCTAAAAAAACTGGCTAAAGTAAATCTTTAGCCAATTTTTATTAAAGCACCCTATATTCACTAATTTCTGCATTAACAGTTACGTTATCTTCTGTTACATTTAAATATGACTGTTTATCTTCATATTCAAACTCATAACCTTCTCCATTACCGCTATCTTTAAAATAAATCCAAATGCGGTCACTTGTCTCTTCACCTTCAACAAATACTTGTAAAAGATATCTATGACCAACTGCCATTTTAAAATCTGTTATTGAAGCAGTTGTGTAAGTTTCAGCTAAAGGAATATCTACTTGTTTAATATAATCAGCAGAATAACCATAAACTTCATCTTTCATAGCATCATCAACTAAACTTAAAGTTATACTAGTAACATTTTCTGAATTTTCCGCTATAATTTCTGCTAAACCGGTTAAATCAACTTCAACATCAATATTATAAGTATCAACTATAATACCACCAAAAGGTAAAACTTCAATATTTATACAAATAGTTGTAAGTTTAGTAATAGATGAACTACCATTTGATGGTTTAACTTCTAATTTTAATTTAGAAGTACCAACATTAACTAATTCCCTATCAAAAATAAGATCAATACCAGCAATTTCATTACTACCAGAAGAACCAACTAGGTCAGAATTTGTTACTATATCCATAGCTATAGCACCTTCTGGTAAGACTGTCTCATCTTCCGCAACAATTCTAGTATAATCATCATTTAAACCAGTACACAAGTCCCAACTACTATCAGCAGTAAGTCTAATTTTAAAATCTGGTGGATAGTTATCTCCTTCTTCAGCTACTGAAAAAGAATAACTATCTTCGGCTACTGATAAACCATTATCACTTGTTTTAATTGTAAAATCTTCAACTGGAATTTCTGGATCATCTGGGTCTACTGGATCAGTTGGAGTATCTGGATCACTTGGGTCTTCTGGTTTATTATCATCTTCTGATGTTTGGGGTGGGTTGTTATCATTAATCTCTCTATCATTATCACATGAAGCAAGACCTAATAAAAATAAAAAACTTAACCCTAATAATAAAAATTTTTTCAAGTTTAATCACCTCTAACTATATTATACAATATTTTTGTGTTTTTACATAACATCAATCTATTTACATAAACTTTCATTTATTATAATAGAGCCTTTTACTTAACAAAAAAATAAAATAGAGATATAATATAAGAAACAGGAGGAATCTAATATGTTAGATAAAAAAATTATCGATTTAGTTAACCATCAAGTTAACAAAGAAATGTATAGTGCTTATCTATATTTAAGCATGGCTAATTATTATGCTGAAAAGAATCTAGAAGGTTTTGCTCATTGGTTTACTTTACAAGCTAAAGAAGAGTATGAACACGCCGAAAAATTTATGAATTATATTCATGATAATGGTGAACAAGTTATTTTAGAAGCTATTGAAGCTCCTAAAAGCGATTATGCTGACCCTATTGAACCATTAAAAGTAACTGTTGAACATGAAAAATATGTTACTGATTTAATTAATCAAATTGTTCGAGTAGCTCATGATTTATGTGATTATAGAACTCTTAACTTCTTAAGTTGGTTTATAAATGAACAAGCTGAAGAAGAAAAAACAGCTAATGACTTACTTGCTAGATATGAAATCTTCGTTGATGGTAAAAAGAATTTATATCTATTTGATCAAGAAATGAAATCAAGAGTATAATAAAAATTTAATAAATAATAGGGTAGAGAAAAACCTAATTAATAAAGGTTAATTCTCTACCCTTTTATCTTTATAATTATATTTATATTATAATAACTAAATATTATCTTTATTAAGCCATTATTAATGATTAAATTTAAATAAATTAAGTCCAGTATTTGAATCAAATTTTCTATCAACTTTTAAATCTATTACATGAATAAAAATTTCAGCAGTTGCACTTATATATGCACTTGCCAAATGTCCCCCAACTACTGTATCTAAAGATGCAAATGTAGTATGTAAATGCAAATATGGCTTATCTTCTTTTGTAGTTAAGTTACCAACTATATTTGTTATTTCATAAACACCTTCATAAGTTTTACCTTTAAATTCTTTTGTATTAAGATCAAGAATACCAACCATAAACTTATTACTTGCCCCAAGACCTGTTATACTAGCCGTTAAAATATTTTCTTTTTGAGCTAATGTTAATAAAGAACTTATTAATTCTTCTCCTTTATCTAAACGAACTACTATCTCATTTTCTTTTCTTATATATTCCATTGATACCCTTCCTTTACAATAAATAATTAGCTATTATCTCTTTAACTTTATTAAAATCATTTTGTCTAAATACTTCTTCTTTAATCTTACTTGAATTAGGTTTACCTTTAATATACCAAGCTATATGTGAACGCATTTCTAAATTAGCTAATCTTTCACCTTTTAATTTTAATAATAAATCATATTGGTGCATAATAGTGTCATATATTTCTTTATTATCTGGTTTATCTAAAATAATACCATCATTAAAATAACTATTTAATTCTCTAAAGATAAAAGGATTACCTAAAGCACCTCTACCAATAGCTATAGCCTTACAACCAGTTTTAAACATCTCTTTAGCACTATGAATATCTATAACATCTCCATTACCTACTACCGGAATATTTACAGCCTCTACTACCTCTTTTATAATGTTATAATCAGCTTTGCCACTATAAAAATCAGCTCTTGTTCTGCCATGAATTGTTATAGCTTTAGCTCCTGCTTTTTCAATTAATTTAGCATTAGTTACAGCATTAATACTAGATTTATCCCAACCAGCTCTTATTTTAACTGTAACCGGTTTAGAAACACTATTTACTACTGCTTTAGTAATTTCATAAACTAATTCTGGGTCTTTTAATAAGCTTGCTCCTGCTCCACTTTTTTTAGCTACTTTATTTACCGGGCATCCCATATTAATATCAATAATATCAGCATCCGTACAAGTATCTACAAATTTAGCCGCTAATACTAGCGAATCAACTGAAGCGCCAAAGATTTGCATAGAAATAGGGTGTTCATGTTCATTTACTTTTGTCATTTTTAGCGTTTTTTGATTTTTATAAGCAATCGCCTTATCACTGACCATTTCAGCCATTAAAAGTCCTGCCCCTTGTTCTTTGCAAATAAGTCTAAAAGCTTCATTGCATATACCAGCCATTGGAGCTAAAACAAATTGATTAGGAATTAAAACATCTCCTATTTTAAAGTTCATAGTAACTCACCTAATATTTCTCTTACTTCTTTTAAAGGTAAACCAATAATATTTTCTAATTCACCTTCATATTTTAAAATTAAATTTTTACCAATCCCTTGAATTGCATAACTACCAGCTTTACCAAAACATTCTTTAGTATTAATATAATTATTTATTTGTTCATCCGTTAAATCTTTAAAAGTAACCTTTGAAGTAACTGTAAAATTATATGTTTTTTTAGGACATATAATCCCTACCCCACTAATAACCTCATGTGTTTTTCCACTAAAGGTCTTAAGCATTCTATAAGCATCCTTTTCATCTTTAGGTTTACCATAAATAACTCCGTCATATAAAACTATTGTATCACAACCTAAAACTACATCATTAGGGTGTAATTTAGCCACAGCTAAAGCTTTTTTTAATCCTAAAGCTTTGACATTTTCTATAGGACTTAAATTTAAATCAATAGTTTCATCTATATCTGAGACTTCTATTATATATTTAATATTTATACTATCTAATAAATCTTTTCTTCTTTCTGAAGATGATGCTAAATATAAATTCATATTTTCAACTCCAAACAAAAGTATTATAACAATCTAACTCTTTATTTGCAAATAGGTAAAAATTAAAATAAAATGTGAAATTATGTAATTTACCCCATTTTTAACAATTTACTATCAAAAAGTAGTATGATATCATAAGATTAATTAAATTAATCTTTAAAGTTTGGTGAGTTAAATTATGAAAACACTAAAATTAAATAATCGGTTTTTAAATAAAGGTGATATTGTTATATTAGGTCTATCTGGTGGTAGAGATTCTATGACATTGTTAGATTTATTGTTAAAACAAAAAATAAAAGTTATCATAGCTCATATCAATCATAAAAAAAGAGAAGCTTCCGAAATAGAAGAAAAGTATATTATTAATTATGCTAAAGATAATAATATCATTTGTGAAACTATCAGTTATTTAAACCATAATCATTCTAATTTTCAAAGCCAAGCTCATCATTTTAGATATGAATTCTTTTATAAACTAGCTAAAAAATATAATGCTAAATATATCCTAACAGCTCATCAAGCTGATGATTTAGCTGAAACTATTATGCTACGTTTAATAACTGGTTCTAATTTATATGGTTATGGCGGTATATCTTTGTTCACTCCTTATAAAGATGTACTTATCTATCACCCTTTATTAGAGTATAGTCGGGAAGATATTAATGATTATGTGAAAAATAATAATATCATCTATTTTGAAGATGAATCTAATAATCAAAATGATTATTTGAGAAATAGAATAAGACATGAGATAATACCATTATTTAAACAAGAAAATCCTAATTTTTTAAATAGTATTAATAATTATTCTAATATATTAAAAGAAAGTTTTAGTTTTATTAGAGAAAACACTATTAATTATTTAAATAATAAATTAGAAATAGAATTAAATAGTTTTAGTTTATTACATAATGCCTTAAAAAAAGATATTATTAGCTATTTGCTTGAAAAACATAATATAAAGCCTAGTTATAATTTAATTAATGATTTAATTAATCTAATAAATAATAAAAAACCTCAATTAGATTATAATTTATTAAACGATTATCTTTTCGTTAAAAGATATGATAAAGCTTACATCACTAAAAAAACAAAACAAGAGTTCAATTCTATTACTTTAAATTTAGGAGAAACTAAAATATTTGATAATAATTTAACTTTATCATTAATGGAAAATAATAGTAACTCTAATGCAAAAAGCTTAAAAATATGGTATAATGACCTAGATTTGCCACTTACTGTTAGATATCGCTTACCTGGTGATTATCTAGAATTTAATTTTGGCAAGAAAAAAATAAAAGATTTTTTTATTGACAAAAAAATCGAAAAAGAAAAACGCGAAAAATACCCGATTATTTTAAATAATAAAGGACAAGTAATAGCAATTATAGGCCTTATCAATTTAAGTAAGGGTAATAGGCTATCTTATCTAATATGTGAGGAGAAATAATGAATAACGATATCTTAAAAATTTTAGTATCTGAAGAACAATTAGCTGATATTTGTCAAAAATTAGGACAACAAATATCTAATGATTACGCTGATAAAAAACCAGTTTTTATCGGATTATTAAAAGGATGTAATCCTTTTATAAGCGATTTATTAAAAAAAGTAACAATACCTTGTCAAGTTGATTATATGAAAGTATCATCTTACGTTAAAACTGAATCACAAGATAAAATTAACATCTTAAATGATATCAGTTTAAATGTTAAAGGTAGAGACGTAATTATAGTTGATGATATAGTAGATACTGGTAAAACTACTTCTTTAATTAAAAACTTGTTTGAACAACGTGATTGTAAGAGTGTTGAAATTTGTTGTTTACTAGATAAACCAGAAGGTAGAATTGTTGACGTACCAGTTAAATATATAGGTACTACTGTTCCTAATGAATTTGTCGTTGGCTATGGCTTAGATTATGATGAATTTTATAGAAATTTACCTTATATTGGGGTATTAAAGAAAGAAAAATATAATTAGGAGGTTCTTATGCAACAACAAGACAATAATAACCAACCAAAACGTAAAAAGATCGATTGGGTCTTTATTATCGTTTTAATCGTTATGGTTATTGCAATTATATGGTTTATAACTAGCTTATCATCAAGCCAAGTTCAAACTATAACTTATAACGATTTTTATAGTTTAGTTGAAAATAAAAATGTTGTTTCCGCTGCTGCTAGCCCTGCCGGTGGTGAAAATTATGGGCTTTACGAAATTGAAGGTGTTTATCAATCATCTAATGGTGAAGTTAGATATTACGTTACACTTACTGGTGAACAATTAAATGAAATTATGGCGGTAGATGGCCTTAATTTCCCTATTCAAATAAACACTATAAGCAGTAATATTTTCCTAACTTTACTAATCAATTTCTTACCACTTATCATTATGATAATTTTCTTTGTCATTATATTTAGAAATCAAGGTAATGGTAAGGCTTTTGATTTTGGTAAATCGAATGCTAGACTAACAAGAGAAAAGACTGTAACATTTAAAGATGTTGCTGGTTGTGATGAAGAAAAAGAGGAATTAGTTGAAATTATCGACTTCTTAAGAAATCCTCGTAAATATGTTGAAGTAGGTGCTCGTATACCTAAAGGTGTATTACTTGCCGGCCCTCCAGGAACAGGTAAAACTTTACTTGCTAAAGCGGTTGCCGGAGAAGCTAATGTACCATTCTTCTCTATTTCTGGTTCTGACTTCGTAGAAATGTTTGTCGGTGTCGGTGCTTCAAGAGTTAGAGATATGTTTAAAACAGCTAAAGAAAATGCTCCTTGTATCATCTTTATTGATGAAATTGATGCTGTTGGTCGTCAAAGAGGTGCTGGTATGGGTGGCGGACATGATGAACGTGAACAAACACTTAACCAATTGTTAGTTGAAATGGATGGTTTCAATGGTAATATTGGTATCATCGTTATGGCTGCTACTAACCGTCCTGATGTTTTAGACCCTGCTTTATTAAGACCTGGTCGTTTCGATAGACAAATTACTATTAATTTACCAGATGTTGTTGGTCGTGAAGCTATTTTAAGAGTTCATGCCCGCAATAAACATTTTGATTCTACTGTTAATTTCAAAGATATAGCTCATCGTATTCCTGGCTTTAGTGGTGCTGATATTGAAAACTTATTAAATGAAGCTGCCTTACTTGCTGCTAGAGAAAATAAAAAGATTATCTCTGTTTATGATATTGATGAAGCTATTGATAGAGTTATGATGGGCCCTGCTAAAAAGACTCGTAAAATGAGTGAAACAGAACGCAAGATTGTAGCCTTCCATGAGGCTGGTCATGCCGTTATCGGTCTTAAACTTGAAGATGCTTCTGTCGTTCAAAAAGTAACTATCATACCACGTGGTCAAGCTGGTGGTTACAATTTAATGATCCCGGCTGAAGAACATTATTTAGAATCTAAAAAATCTTTAACTGCTAAAATTACCGGTTATTTAGGTGGTCGTGTTTCTGAAGAAATCAATTTTAAAGATGTAACAACCGGAGCTCAAAATGACTTCCAACAAGCTACACGTATTGCTAGAGCTATGGTTACAGAATATGGTATGTCTTCTTTAGGTCCTGTTCAATATGAACAACCTCAAGGTTCAATTTTCCTAGGAAGAGATTATTTAAAAGAAAAGAACTTCTCTGATCAAATTGCTTTAGAAATTGATAAAGAGACTAGAAATATTATTGAAAATTGTTATGCTCATGCTAAACAAATATTATTAGATAATATGGATTTATTAAACAACATAGCTAATTATTTGTTACAAGTAGAAACATTAACAAAACCAGATATCGATGAAATTTGTGCTACAGGTCACTTAAAAAGAGCTGATAAAGCTGATGAAAGTGATATGGTTACTGATATTCCTGATGATTTCTTTAACACAGAAGCTAAAGATAATAACAAATCTACAGAAACTAATGACAATGAAACTGCTACATCTACAGATACTTTAGAACCTCAAGAAAATAATAATACTAATGTAGTAGATAATACTTCTACTTCTGAGGATACATCTAGTGAGAATTGATAAATATCTTAAAGTATCAAGGCTAATTAAACGTCGTACTTTAGCTAAAGATGTTACTGAAAATGCCCGTATATTAGTTAATGGGAAGGTTGTAAAACCTTCCTATCAACTTAAATTAGATGATTTAATTTCTATAATTTATGGTACTAAAACAATTACAGTTAAAGTTAAATCATTAGAACCTAGTATCAAAAAAGAGGATGCTAGTAACATGTATGAATTTATAAGTGAAGTAGTTAATAAGGAGGTTCTATGAATTTCTTATACGCTTTTATTAGTGTTTTCTTAACTAATTACTTATGTATTTGGATTATAAGTTTATTTAGTACAAAATATCGTAAGTTAATATCAGCTATTGTAATATCTTTATTTAATATTAGTTCTATTATCTATTCTATTTATGATTTATGGCAAATTTATTTATATGCTGCTAGTCAAAATCAACTACAAGAATATACTGCTATTTTATTAGTTGGTGTAGGTAACTTACTAGCTCCTATTTTTGCTTATGCTGCAACATTATTATTACTACTTGATGGTAGAAAAATCTTTAAATCTCGCCGTCAACAACAATATCGTAATGCCCTTAAAAGTGGATTTAATAAACAAGCTTTAATTGCTATTATTATTTTAAGTTTACTAGGAATAGGTAGCTTAGTATATGCTATTATAATCACTATGAACTACTCATTTGAACTTTTACTTGCGGCAGTAGGAGCTTATGGTATGACTATTATTTTCTTTGGAGTAGCTTATTATATATTCTATATCAATTTTACAAAACAAAAGAATTTAGATACTACTTCTACTAATAGTAATATTATTAATGCTAATATTATAAATAAAACTAAAGTAGATGTTCTACTACTTTTCATCTTACAATTAGGTGTAAAAAAATATTATTTTACTGGTAGTTTAGAAAACAATAAAACTATTAATGATTATCTAGGTAATATTTTGAATGTCTATGTTTTAACTGATTTTGGTAATATTAATACCCCAGATAAAAAATATATTGTTAAGGGTATTAAAGTAGATAAAATTAGTGAAGAAACATTGAGAGAAATAAAAATGGAACGCATTATGCCTGATGAAAAAATGCTAAATATATTATCTAATTTTGAAAGATATCATCTTAAAAATATTTATTTAGATGAAAATAATAATGTTGTTAAAATAATTGAAAGATAAGTCATGTGGCTTATCTTTTATTACTTGAGGTACAAAATGGATTTACGTGATTTAAAAGTTATATCTGATGGTTATTGTTTTGCTAAAACATTTACCATAACAGACTTTACTAACTATAAAACTAAAACAAATGATATAAATAAGGAAATTAAACGCTTCTTTAAAGCTATTGAAACTGCTAATAAAGATTTAGAGGGTGAAGATGATGCCTATTTCACTATTCAAAAATTGATGTTAAATGATCCTACTTTAAAAAATAATGTCATAAATCTAATTGAAACTAAAAACCTAACAGCTGAAGCAGCTATAACAGCTGCTATCAAAGATTTTAATAATAACCTATTAAATGCAAATAGTCGTTATCTACAAGAAAGAATATATGATGTTGAAGATATGTGTAAAAGATTACTTAATATATTAGTAGATAATAAATATAGTTTTCCTTCTACTGACTTTATCTTAGTAGTAGATGAATTAATGCCTTCTATTCTTTTAGAAAACATCAAACATATAAAAGGTATAATTGCTAAAAAAGCTGGTTATTTATCTCATGGAGCTATTTTAGCTAGAACTCTAGAAATACCTTTTATAACGACAAATTTAAAAATTGAAAACAATATTCCTTTAATTATTGATACTAGATGTAAAAGATTAATACTTAATCCTACTACTGATGAAATTAATTCTACAATTGCTAAAACATCTGAAAATATTTTAGTTAAACCACATGATGGTTATTTACTTTTAGCTAATGTGTTTGGTAATGAGGAAATAAGTAAAGTAAAAAAATATCAGTTTGATGGTATCGGTTTATACCGAACAGAATTTGTTTTTATGCATAATAATAGACCTCTAACATATGATGAACAATATCGCATCTATAGTAAAGCTGTTTTAACATTAGGTCCTAAACCATTTTGTTTTAGAACTTTTGATATTGGTGATGATAAACAAATTCCTTACTTAAAAACTCATAAAAAAGGCTTTTTAAATTATGTAAATAACAAAGAAATGTTTGAAACTCAAATTAAAGCTTTTATAAATGCTAATATTTATGGACAAATGAAAATAATGTTTCCTATGATTGAAACTAAAGAAGAATTTAACTATTTAAAATCATGGGTTTTAAAAATTAAAAAAGAGCTTGGTAATACTTCTTCTTTAGAAATAGGAATGATGCTAGAAACTAAAGAGGCTTTAGAACATATTTATGATTTTACAGAAGCTGATTTCTTTTCAATAGGGACTAATGATCTTTCTATGCAGCTATATCATATTGATAGAGAAAAAGCCAAAAAAATACCTAATAAATTAATTGTTGACCTACAAAACAAACTAATTGATGTAGTAAACTTTTGTAATAAAACTAATAAAGGTTTAAGCATGTGTGGTGAACTAGCAGCTATGCCTGAAGCTTGTAATATGTTTTTAAAGATTGGGCTTAAAAATTTTTCAGTTAGCCCTAGTGCCTTTAAAAATTTAAATGAAACTGTAAATAATTATATTAATAAAGGGGAATGCTAAGCATTCTTTTTTTAAGCATATAATTAGTATAAAATTTAAAAATATGCTATATTTTGATGGAGGTAATAAAGATGATTGTTAATAATGTTTTAGAATTAATAGGTAATACTCCTTTAGTAAAAATAGATAACTTTAAAAAACACTTTAATTTAGAATGTGATATATATTTAAAACTAGAAAGTAAAAACCCAGCTGGTAGTATTAAAGATAGAGCTAGTTTATATATGGTAAAAGATTTACTATTAAACAATAAAATTGATAAAAAGACGGAAATACTTGAAGCTACTTCTGGTAATACAGGAATAGGATTATCAATGATTTTGGCTTATCTAGGCTATAAATTAATCATATTTATGCCAGAAAGTATGAGTTTAGAAAGACGTTTATTAATGTCTGCCTATGGAACTAAACTTGTCCTAACACCTAAAGAATTAGGTATGGCAGGAGCTATAAAAGCATGTAATGAATATCATGAAAAAAATAAAAATAGTTTTATAATTGATCAGTTCAATAATCAAAATAATGTCTTAGCTCACTACGAAATGACTGGTAAAGAAATTATTAAAGACCTACCTGATATAACACATTTTATTGCCGCTTGTGGAACTGGTGGTACGGTTACAGGTGTGGGTAAATATTTAAAAGAAACAAAAGAAAATATTAAAATAATATCTGGAGAGCCTGAACTTAGTCCTTTTTTAACTAGAGGTCAAAAAGGAGCTCATAAGATTGAAGGCATTGGGGCAGGATTTAAGCCAAATATTTTAAATTTAAATATAATAGATGAAATTTATACTGTTACTAATGAAGAAGCTTATGAGATAGCTCGTTTACTACCAAAATTAGAAGGTTTATTAGTTGGTATTAGTACCGGTGCTAATTTAATGATTGCTCTAAAAGCTAATTTAAAGAAAGGAGATAAAGTGGTTGTTATCAGTCCTGATGGTGGGGATAGATATCTTTCAACTGCTTTGTATAAATAATGGATTTAAAAGATGTTGTAATGCGTTCATGCAAAATAGAAAAAATAGATATTTTTACAATTATGCACTTTGCTAAAGTATGTCATAACTTCTTATTCTATGGTTACTTTTATGTTGATGACACCAAATATGAAGAAAAATATCAAGAACTAGAAACTTTATTATATAAAATGTTAAAGAAAAAGGATGTCAAACCTTTCTTTGAAGCTTTAATTGAAATTAGAGAAATATTAGAAACAGATATATTAGCTATTTTAGATGGTGACCCAGCTGTCTTATCTAAACAAGAGGCTGTGATTTGCTATCCTGGACTAGAAGCTATTACTTATTATAGAATAGCTCATTACATTTATAATTTAGGATATAAACTTCTAGCTAGAGTAATCTCTGAATATGCTCATCGTAAAACACAAATAGACATCCATCCAGCCGCTAAAATCGGCAACTACTTCTGTATCGACCATGGTACAGGTGTTGTTATAGGTGGTACAGCCATCATAGGTAATCATGTTAGAATATATCAAGGAGTTACCTTAGGAGCTAAGTGGTTAAATGATGTTGATAAAGTTAAAAATGTTAAAAGACATCCAACTATCTTAGATAATGTCATTATTTATGCTAATGCTACTATCTTAGGTGGGCAAACCATTATAAAAGAAGGTAGTGTCATTGGGGCAAATGCATTTATAACAAACAGTAATTAAAGGCAAATAACACATGCCTTTATTTTTTTAAAAAAATTAGCACTCTAGGGTTGTTATCGCAGTGTGGCTTTTGTCTAACTTCATAGAGTGTCGTAAGTGCCTATTTATGGGGATTTCTCGAATTTTATGATTTTGTCTTAACTCGTCAGAAATCGTCATTTTATAAAAAATTGGTGTCAAAATTGGTGTCAATCAGCAGAGAGATACCTTTTCTTGCCACAGTATATCAGTATCACAAATTGAAAAATTGAATATCGCAGATACCTTATTGAACATTAGCAGTTCAATAAGTATGGATTATGGAACGCCGATATTGACGTTCCTTTTCTATTTCCAGCCGTTCAGAAATGGACGGCTTTTTCTATATCCAAACGAAAGGAGAATTTTAAAAGCTATGAAAAAGATATTGAAGCGATTAGCCACAGGCTTCCTTGCCTTTGCGACTATCGTTACCGCTTTGCCGACAACGGCAGTCCACGCTTCCGAGAAGCAATATTGGACAGAAAGTGCAGAGCGTGTCGGTATCGTTGAAAAAGTAATGAATGACGGCTCTATCGGTTCGACATTCAATGAGGGACACATGACCGTTGAGGGCGAGGACGCTTTCTGCGTGGATATTAACACCAACTTCCGCAACGG
>CALUQZ010000032.1 GCA_944323055.1 uncultured Acholeplasmatales bacterium | reverse complement strand
GTAACCCTAATTTACTACCTTTAGTTATTTAATTATTTTCTACTTTGGACTGTCTACTTGACAGACCCCAGTTCAAACTCACGAAAATAGGCTTTTTTTATTTTCTCATTTAACTCAGAGTAATAAAAATTGTTAGAAAGTTTTATATTTTAGCTCAAAAATAAGCCATATTTTAAATAGATGCCTGAGTTAAATCTGAGTTAATACCTATATTTCTTTGTGTAAATATTGCCATATATAATATATAAAACCCAGTTCAACTATTCTAGTTTTTTCTTTTTATAGCTTAACAACTTCCTCATCATCTTTACTGGATGTATGAATATAAGTTTTTGAGACAGTTGTTGGGTAATTACCTAATCTTTGACTAATTGTTCATTCATCATACCCTATATTTTTAAAATAAGCGGCGTGGCTATGTCTAAAGTCATGTAATTTAATATGAACTAGCTATAAAAAACGATGATACAAAAAAACTAGTGAAATCAAAATCCTATGCAGCATATTATATATTTAAGTCTATTGTAAGTAATGAAGAGAAATAAAAAGGGTTTGAAATCTTTTTATTTGTTTTAGTTGGAGCTGTTGGTGATTTTAAATACATTATGTCTAGCGGAAGTAGCTATTTTAGTTTTATTAATAGATCTATTGTTTCGTTCTTTTGGAGTATATTTTTATTTAATTGAAAAATTAGTATTAAAGAAAAGATGTTTTGCCTATTTACCTATCTTCAATAGTACAAGTTTCTATTAGTTGTTGTTAATCGGTGAATTGGTAGAAAAGTATGAAAGTTAGTGATAAAATAAAGTGGGTGATTGGTTTTGAATTCAATTTGTAAGCAATTTGATTGTAATAAATGTATGGCATTTAATAAGTGTGGTGGGTGCATTAAAAACTGTGGTAAACCTTTTGGTGGTAATTGTGTGGCTAGTGATATCATTTTAAATAAAGGTTTTAGTGAATTTATTAAATATAAAGATAAACTAATAGGAATAATTAATAATTTAGGTATAGAAGATTTAAAAATAAGTGATTTGAACTTATTATCTGGTTCATATGTAAATTTAGAGTATGAATTAGAAAATGCTATTAAAGTAAAATTTTTAAATGATAACGATATTTATTTAGGTCAACAAATTGAGCGTAAAAATAACGATAGATGTTATGGTGTAGTAGCAAATTTAAGTCATTTATTAGTTTGTGAATATGGTTGTAATGGCATAGAGCCAGAACTTTTAATCTATAAAAAATTAAATATATAAGAAGAAGGTTAAATATGAAAAAAGCATGTATATTATTCTTAATTTTTTTATTAATTAATGTTATTTT
This sequence comes from uncultured Acholeplasmatales bacterium, assembly GCA_944323055.1. Classification (GTDB taxonomy): domain Bacteria; phylum Bacillota_I; class Bacilli_A; order Acholeplasmatales; family Anaeroplasmataceae; genus CALUXS01. The sequence continues at coordinate 15,812 of CALUQZ010000032.1, read as the reverse complement.
ATTAGCTGTTTTATTAAATTTTAACGGTGGGAAAGATTTTGTTGTTTTTTTCTTATCAGCTATATTTATTGAAATTGCCTTTTATGGCAGCTTTATTATTTATGAACTTCAAAATATAAAGAAAAAATAAAATTATTAGTATTAAAGAAAGTTTAGTGGTTTAACTTTCTTTTTTTCATGTTCATCATTATTAGGGTATTATCTGTCCTATTAATTAATATCCATTATAGTTTACAATATTACTGAATGGATGTGCGTTAAATGAATGAGTTGGCTAAGATAGCTAGTGATAATTTACGGGAAATTTTAGCTGATAGAAAAATGACCCAAGAAGAATTAGCTAACATTTTATCTGTTGATCCTAGGACAGTAAGAAGGTATTTAAAAAATGGAATAGATAAGTTATCAACGCTCGAATTAATTGCTGAAAGATTAGGTGTTGATGTCATAACTGTTTTATTAAAATAATTATAATTTTTGGTGTTTAATAGGATAAAAAGAGTCCTATATATTTATTATTTAAAGATATAAAATATAGGTATTACGGGAGGTAAAATATATGAAGTATGAAGTTAAATATAGTGCGTTAGGGCGTGCTGGCATTTGGGCTTTTTTAGCAATTATTTTATGTTGGTTAATTATTCCTTTAATTATTTGGATAGTTTATTGTTTTGATGTATCACATGATAAAGTTATTATAGAAGACAATAAAGTAACACAATATAAAGGTGTGTTTGCTAAATCACAAACAGAGGCTGTTATGACGTCTATTTTAAGTGTTTCTGTTTCTAAGACACTTATGGGTGGTATTTTTAATTATGGTAATGTAGTGGTAAATTCAGTTGGTAATCACTGTGATTTACGTTTGTACAATGTTAAAAATCCTGGTGGCTTAAAAGAATTTTTAAGTAAATATCAAGAAAGTAAGAAAAATGAAATTAAGGAGTTTGTTAGCGAGTAGGACAAAAAATGTCCTATTTTTTTATTAACTACATTTGGAGGAAATATGAAAAAAATAATTGGATTATTAGGTTTATTAATTATTTTAGTTTTAGTATCATGTAATGAAACAGTTACTACATATACTATTACGTGGGAAGTTGATGGAACTATTGTTGAGACTGATGAGGTTTTAAAAGGAGAGATGCCAAAATATAACGGGGTAACGCCAGTTAGAGCTAGTACAGATACTTATGAATATAAATTTAGTGGTTGGTCTCCAGAAATATATGCAGCCGATAAAGATCAAAAATATGTCGCTGAATTTGAATCAATAAAGAAGGAAATTAAGGTTAAGGTTATATTTAACACAAATGGTGGTAGTAATATTTCAAACCAAAATTTAAATAAATATGATAAAGCTGTTAAACCAGCTAACCCAACAAGAGAAGGCTATATTTTTGTAGGTTGGTTTAGTGACTTTAATTTAACTAAAGAATATGATTTTACTTTGCCTGTGACTACTGATTTAACTTTATATGCTAAATGGGAAGGTGTTTATACTATTACATTTAATACAAATGGAGGTAGTGTAGTAGCTAGTCAAACTGTAATAGAAGGAAATAAAGTCATAGAACCAGAAGATCCGACAAGAGAAGGTTATAATTTTGTAGGATGGTATTTAGATAGTGAATTATTAGAAGCATATGATTTTAATAGTGAAGTTACAAGTAATTTAACTTTATATGCTAAATGGAATGAAAAGATACCTCTAGGTGATTATTTAGAAATGCTATTATCTTCATATGAATTAGATCCATATTCTTATATACCAACTTCCCTACAACCAAGCTTTAATGCTAATTTAGTAGATAGTAATTTAAGTTATGATTTTAGTGATTTTGTTGATGTAGCTGATATTATTTATGGTGGTTTTGGTGAACAATGGAATATGGTAGTAGAGAATTTAAATCAAAGTCAAATGTTCTTTAAAATATTAGCTGGTTTAGATGCAATTACTAGTGCTTCTATTACGGCCTTTAATAATTATTTAGATAGTAACCCGGCTGATGCTAATTCATTTAATTTTAAACAAGGAATATATGATGTTTTAATTAAATATAAAGATAATATTTTATATTATGTTTTAGATTTTACTACAACTATTCCTCTATTAGGTGAACAAACTATTGAGATAATGTTACAATTAGATGTTTTATCAGGTTCTAGAATAGGAAGAGTACAAGTTGGTGATGCTAATGCTTTAAAGTATGAAATGACAGAGAATTCTTATACATTTGCGATTAGATATGCAGGTGTAAGAAGAGCTTATTTTAATATAAGCAAAGATGAAGATGGTGTTGTAAGTGGTCATATTTATGAGTATTTAGGTGTTGATGGGGTATATGAGAAAGGTAGTTGTGCTGATTTTTATATTGATGACACATATTTAACAGTTGTAGGCAACAAGGCTTCTGGTATTATTGGTTTTACAGGCTATATTTGTGAAATTTATAATGTTGAATCAGGAAAATTGTTGGCTTATGAAGTTCAAGAAACTTTATCTGTTATCAATTATGATACATTATGGTTTAATTTATATGATGTTGAAGGTATTAATAATATTAAAGTGGTAGAAGGAAGTAGAGAAGATAATAAAAATAACCCTTATACTATTTACATTAATAATAGTTATACTCCATTTAAGGTAAAAAATGGTTCAATAATTGATCCTTCTCGTCGTTATGATATTGAATTAAGAAGACAATATTTTTATACTTATAACGAAGGAACAGAAGAATATGAACAAATAGAAGTTTTAATACCTATGTTCTTCGTTCAAGCTGATTATTATGATGATGTCATTAATGATGTAGCTAATGAAAATAATGATTTAGCTATTTCATTTACTAATAATGTATTAGATAATCTAGAATATTTAGAAACACAATATAGGACATTAATACCAGTGTTTATTGAAAATAAGGATAAAATAACAGTAGAAATGATTTTAGAATATATTGGTGAAAAATATAAAGTTGAACAAATAGCTTAAGTATAAGAACCCCTTAAAGTCAGACTAGTAGATAATACTAGAAAGACTTAGGGGTTTTATTTATTAGGTTATAATTAAAAGATAAAATAGAAATAATTAAGATGGATGAAACTGATTTTTAATTAAAATAATAGGAATTAGACAGTATTTTGTGTATAATAAAAATGGTGATTATGATGTTAGAAAATAAAACAAAAGCTATCGATTTTACTTTATTAGATGAAAATGGTAAAGAAGTTTCTTTACATGATTTTTTAGGAAAAAAGGTTGTGTTATATTTTTATCCTAAAGATGATACACCAGGGTGTACTAAAGAAGCATGTGGATTTAAAAATGAGTATTTAAAATATGCCGAAAATAATATTGTAATTATTGGAATAAGTAAAGATTCTAATAAATCTCATAATAAGTTCAAAACAAAATATGATTTACCATTTATCTTACTTTCTGATGAGACTAAAGAAGTAATAGATGCATACGGGGCGTATGTTGAAAAGAAAAGTTATGGCAAAACGTATATGGGAGTAGCTAGAATGACTTATTTGATTGATGAAAATGGTTATATTATTAAAAGTTATGCAAAAGTTAAAGTAGATACTCATGCTGAAGAAATATTAAAAGATTTAGGGGTCTAAGATGAAGGCTATAATATGTATGGCTGGTAGTGGGAAAAGACTAAATATTGGGGATAATAAAGCTTTTTTATTATTAAATAATAAATATTTATTTCTTTATTCATTAGAGATATTATTAAATTATGTATCACATATTTATTTGGTGATAAGAGAAGAGGATTTACCAAGAGTAAAACCTTATTTATCAGATAAAGTTAGTTATGTTTTAGGTGGTAAAGAAAGAGAAGATAGTGTTTATAATGCGATGGTTATGGTAGATAAAGAAGATAAAGTTTTAATTCATGATGCTGCTAGACCTTTTATAAATAAAGAAGTTTTAGAACAAATAATTAAATATAGTAAAGATTATGATTTAGTATTACCTTATTTACCTTTAAAATATACTATTTATAATGTAAATCCCATTAGTATATTAAATAGAAATGACTATATTTTAGCTCAAACACCACAAGTTGTTTTAGCAAGTGATTTTATATGGTGTTATCAAAAGGCTTTAAAAGATAATTTTAAAGCTACAGATGATATATCTTTAGTACTTAAATATTTAAATAAAGAAGTTAAATTAATTGAAGATGATGAAAAGAATATTAAAATAACAACTAATGTTGATTTAGAAATAGCTAAATATTATATATCTAATTAATAAAAAGATTTTGGTAAAAAAATTAGCTATTTTTGATGTTTTTGTTGATATTGAAATGGTGTTATGGTAAAATAACAAAGGCACAAAATACACATGCTTTTGGAGTCTACCGTCGTGTGCAAAATTGTTGGAGGTAGATGGTGAAGAAAGCAGAGGAATAACAAAAATAAAATGGAGGAAAAAAATATGTCTGAAACAGTTGTTTCTATGAAACAATTATTAGAGTGTGGTGTTCATTTCGGCCATGCTACTCGTAGATGGAATCCTAAAATGGAAAAATATATCTACACTGCAAGAAATGGTATTTATATTATTGATTTACAAAAAACAGCTAATGAAATTGAAAAAGCTTATGCTGCTTTATTAGAAATCTGTAAAGATGGTGGTAAAGTTTTATTTGTAGGCACAAAAAAACAAGCTCAAGAAGCTGTTAAAGAAGAAGCAGAAAGATGTGGAATGTACTACGTTAATAACCGTTGGTTAGGTGGTACAATGACTAACTTCAAAACAATTAGAAAAAGAATTCAAAAGTTACAATCTTTATACAAAATGGAAGAAGATGGTACATTTGATGCCTTACCTAAAAAAGAAGTTATTGAATTAAAAAAATTAAGAGATAAATTAGAAAAGAATTTAGGTGGTATTAAAGAAATGAAAAAAGTACCTGATGCTATTTTCATTATTGATCCACGTAAAGAAGAAAATGCTATATTAGAAGCACGCAAATTAAATATACCTGTATTTGGTATTGTTGATACAAACTGTGATCCAGATTTAGTTGATTATGTAATTCCAGCTAATGATGATGCTATTAGAGCAGTTAAATTAATAGTTGGTGTTATGGCTAATGCGGTTATTGAAGCTAATGGTGGCGTTGTAGAAAAGTTTAACGATGAAGAAGTTAATATGTCTGAAGAAATCTCTAAAGAAGATAATAAACAAGAAAAAGATGCTAAACCTAAACAACGTAAACCAAGACCTAAAAAAGAAGTAAAGGAAGACTAATTATGAATATTACTGCACAAATGGTTAAACAACTACGTGATAAAACTGAAGCAGGTATGATGGATTGTAAGAAAGCTTTAGTTGAAACTGATGGCGATATGGAAAAAGCCGTTGTTTGGTTAAGAGAAAGAGGAATTGCTAAAGCTGGTAAAAAAGCTGGACGTGTAGCTGCTGAAGGTTTATGTAGCGTTGTTAGTTCTTCAAACAAGGCAGTTGTTTATGAATTAAATAGTGAAACAGATTTTGTTGCTAAAAACGAAAAATTTATTGCTTTAGTAGATAGAGTTGGTCAAATTATTTTAAATTCTAATGCTACAAATACGGAAGAAGCATTAAAAGTAGTTGATGGCGGTCAAGATTTAAATACAATAATTCTAGAAGCTTCTGGCGTAATTGGCGAAAAGATTAGTCTTCGTAGAGTTACTGTTGTAAATAAAGCTGATGATGAATTATTTGGTACATATAAACATATGGGTGGTTCAATTGTTTCATGTGTTGTTGTGGCTAATGGTGATGAAACTATTGCTAAAGACATTGCAATGCATGTGGCAGCTCAAAGTCCTAAATATGTAACTAAAGAAGATATTCCAGCTGATGAATTAGCTAAAGAAAGAGAAATAATTTTACATCAAGCTATTAATGAAAATAAAGAATCTGCTAAACCAAAACCTGAACAAATTATCATTGATAAGATTGTACCAGGAAGATTAGAAAAGGAATTAAAAGAAATTTGTCTTTTATCACAACCTTTTGTTAAAAATCCTGATGTTACAGTAGCTCAATATTTAGGTAAAGCAAGTGTTAAAACATTTGTACGCTTAAAAGTTGGCGAAGGTATCGAAAAAGAAGTTGTAGATTTTGCAGCTGAAGTTGCAGCACAGGCTGGTTTAAATAAGTAATTTAAAAGGGCCTTACAAGGGCCCTTTTTTAAAAAACGGAGGACGTATGTACAAAAGAGTATTACTGAAAATGAGTGGCGAAGCTATTAAAGGAGAAACTCAATTTGGGATTGATCCTGCGACTGTTACTTCAATAGCTAAACAAATCAAAGAGGCTCATGATTTAGGAGTTGAAATTGGTATTGTTGTAGGTGGCGGTAACATTTGGCGTGGCAAAACTGCTAGTGAATTAGGAATGGATAGAGCTCAAGCTGATTATATGGGAATGCTAGCTACTATTATGAATGGTTTAGCCCTACAAGATGCCCTTGAACAATTAGGGGTTCCTAGTAGAGTATTATCAGCATTAATGGTTAATGAAGTTTGTGAACCATATATTAGAAGAAGAGCAATTAGACATTTAGAAAAAGGCCGTGTTTGTATTTTTGTCGGAGGTATTGGTTCACCATATTTTTCAACTGATACAGCTTGTGTATTACGGGCAGCCGAAATCGATGCTAATGTCATATTAATGGCTAAAAATAATGTTGAGGGGGTTTATTCTGCTGATCCTAAAAAGGATTTAACAGCTAAAATGTATGAAGAATTGACATTTAATGAAATCTTAAATAAAGATTTAGCTGTTATGGATTCAACCGCAGCCTCATTATGTAAAGATAATAGTTTAGAGATTATTGTATTTAACATGAATAAGTATGGTAATATTGTCAAAGCTATTAAAGGTGAAAAAATAGGTACTCACGTAAAGAAGTAAGGAGAATAAACATGCAAGAAATAGCTGATATGCAAATGATTGAAACAGAAGAAAAAATGGATAAGGTTATTGATAATTATAATAAAGAACTTCAAACTATTAGAACTGGCAGAGCTAATCCTCAATTACTAGATCAAATAGTAATTGAATATTATGGTGTTATGACACCTATTAGACAAGTAGGACAAGTAAGTGTACCAGAACCTAGTCAATTATATATTAAACCTTATGATAAATCTGTTTTAAAACAAATTGAAAATGCTATTGCCACATCAAATTTAGGTTTACCTCCTCAAAATGATGGCAATGGTATTAGATTAGTTATCCCTAAAATGACAGAAGAACGTCGTAAAGAATTAGTAAAACAAGTTAACAAATTAGAAGAGAATGCTAAAGTAGCTATTCGTAACGTTAGACGTGATGCTAATGAACAAATTAAAAAAATCGGTTTAACAGAAGATGATGAAAAAGGCTATTTAGAAGATGTACAAACTTTAACTGATAAAAAAATTAAAGATATTGAAAAATACACAGCATTAAAATCTGAAGAGTTAATGCATATTTAATCCCATTTAGGGATTAACGCAGGCATAGTTCAACGGTAGAATACCGGCTTCCCAAGCCGAGGATACGGGTTCGATTCCCGCTGCTTGCTCCAATCGGGATGTGGCTCAGCTTGGTAAAGCGCTAGCTTCGGGAGTTAGAGATCGCAGGTTCAAATCCTGTCATCCCGACCATGCGGTTATGGCGGAATTGGTAGACGCGTACGTTTGAGGGGCGTATGGTTTTACCATGCGAGTTCAAATCTCGCTAACCGCACCAGGTTGTTTTGATTTATAATACATTAATTAATCCGAGAAATCGGATTTTTTATATATTAATTTATATACTACGCAAAGTTAATTAACTTGTTAAATTGTAAAATAATAAAGATTATCATATTCGTTGTGTACAAAAATATTTAATGATAGAATATATGTGTAAGTAAAAGAAACCTAGATAGTTGTAACAATTACCTAAGGCGATAAAATAAAGATAGAAAATGTTATGCTTTATAAAAAAATAAAATAAAACTATAATTTTGTTTTATTTTATGATAGAATACGTGATGTATGTTATTTCTATTATTAGGAGCTGAGTAAATGATAAAAGAGTATTCATTTGGAGCGGTGTGCTATAAAATAGTAAATGATGAGATTTTATTTTTGATTGAACATATGAATTTAGGGCATTACGCTTTACCTAAAGGTCACCAAGAAAAAGGTGAAGCAGCTGATAAAACAGCTTTAAGAGAAATAAAAGAAGAAACTAATTTAGATGTTATTTTAGATACTAGATTTAGTAGAACGGTTACTTATTCACCTAGCTACAATGTTATAAAGGATGTAACTTATTACTTAGCTAAAATTATATCTAATGAAGTTAAAGAGCAAGTTGAAGAGGTAGCAGAGATACTTTTCCTACCTTATGAAAAAGCTTTAAATATTTTGACATATGATTCTGACAAGAATGTATTATTAGAGGCTTATATGTACATGAAGAAAGAAGGAGTTTAACATGAAAAAACTATGGCAAGAATTTAAAAAATTTATAGCTAGAGGTAATGTTATTGATATGGCAATAGGTGTTATTATTGCGAGTGCATTTAGCGCTATTGTCAATTCTATTGTCAACAATATTTTAATGCCGCTAGTAACTATAGCTGTTCCACAAGGCTTAGATGGTTTAGTAACAGTTTTAAATCCAGAAGCTGCTAAAGTTACAGCAGCTACATCTAATAAGGTAGCTTATTGGGGAGTTACTTATGATGCTGATGTAGTAAATGTTATTAATTGGGGCGTTTTTATTAATGCTGTTATCAATTTCTTTATTATAGCAATCGTTTTATTCTTAATTTTAAAAATATTTACTTCTTTAAATAACAAGAGAAAAGAATTATTAGGTAAGACAGAAGTTAAAGCTGCTCCAAAACCAAGTGAAGAAGTTTTATTATTAAGAGAAATTAGAGATTCATTAAAGAAAGATGCAACAAATAACGAACAAAAATAATAAAGCTATAGTTTTTGTACATGGTATTTTAGAAACAAATAAGCAATTTATTGATTTTAAAGAAAAGTTTAATAATTATGATATTTATATGATTACTTTACCAGGTCATAGTGGTTCACCACTTAACTTTGGTAGGTCTAGTTTAGCAAAGTGGCAAGATAAAGTAGAAAAAGAAATTTTAGCTATTAAAGATCGCTATAAAACAATTATTGGCATTGGTCATTCGATGGGAGGCCTTTTGTTACTAGATTTTAGTTATAAATACCCAAACATCATTAATAAGATTATTTGTTTGGCAATGCCTTTAAAAATTAAGCCTAGAATTAAAGGCATGCTAAATAGTCTAGCTATAGCTTTTAAGTTGTACAAAAAAGATAATTCTTATATGAAAGAAAAAAGAGAATATTATGCTCTAGATCAATCTAGAAATATTCTCTTATATTACCGCTTTATTATGCGTTTTTTAGACTTATTTAAATTATCTAGAAGAGTTAGAAAAGAAATATTTAAAATAAATTCTAAAATATTTATTATTAATTCTAAAAATGATGAAATGGTATCTGCTAAAATAGCTAAATATGAGACAAATAATATAAAAATATATTATTTAAATAAGTCACAACATACTATTTATGATCATGATGAACGCATATTTATACTAGACTTAGTAGCTAGTTTCATAATAATGTAGCTATATAGGATACGCCTATTCCTAAAATAATAGATATTAAGATTAACATGATTGTGTTAATCTTTTTCTTTGCTATAAAATATGTTAAATAATAGATTAATAATAAAATTATTATAATAGTTAAAGAAACAAAGTTGAAATTAAAAGTATTTAAAGAACTATAGCCTAAACAAGTGATTAAAAGGATAAGACCAGTAGCTATAATTAGACCTAAAACGACGGCCTTTATACCTTCTAGAGCTCTTACTACATATTTGTTTTTAATAATGTTTTTTAAAACGGCAGCGATTAAAACAATTATTATAAAAGAAGGTAATACAACCGCAAATGTAGCAACCACAGAACCTAAAATACCAGCTTGAGTTGAACCAATATAGGTGGCCATATTAACGGCTACAGGTCCTGGTGTTGATTCACATACACCGATGAAATCATAAAACATAGTTTCACTTAACCAGTTATGTTTGATGACAACTTCTTTTAATAAAGGAATCATGGCATAGCCACCACCAAACGTAAAAAGACCTACAATGAAAAATTCATAAAACAATTCCCATAAAACCATATTAATTATCCCCTTTAGTATTTTTAGCATTAATGATTGTTAATATTATTATTCCTAAAAAAGCAGCTATTAATATTAAATAAATAGAAGAAAAATTAATATCTAATAATTCAAAAACAATCATCAAAATAATTACAATAACAGTTATTAGTATTTGCCACCAGCTTTTTTTAAGGCTAATAAACATTTCAATTCCTGCTTTAATTATTAAAAAAGCTACACAAGCATTAATTCCCACAAACGCATATTTAACCCAAATGTTTTGCATAAAAGCTTCTAAAAATAAAGAGATGATAAAAATTATAATAAATGATGGCAATACTACTCCTAAAGTAGCTAATAAACTACCTAATAGTTTATGTTTTTTATAACCAATATAGGTAGATAAATTAATAGCTACTGGTCCCGGAGTAGATTCAGCTATAGCGCAAATCTCTAGTAATTCATCTTCAGTTACCCATTTTTTTCGTTCTACTACGATATCTTTTAATTGACCTATCATGGCGTAACCACCGCCAAAAGTGAAAAGTCCTAATTTAAAAAATGTCCAAAATAAATCTAAATAAAGCATAATATCTTCCCCTCTTATAGTATTCACTAATATGATAGCTCTTTATTAATTATAATTAAAATAGTATAATTATATAAAGTTAATAATAAAAACATTATAGGTGATATTATGAATTTACGACAATTAAAAATATTTATTGAAGTAGCTACTAATTTAAATATTACTAAAACGGCTAAAAAATTATTTTTAGCTCAACCATCTGTCAGTTTAGCTATTAAAGAGTTAGAAGAAGAGTATAACATTTTGTTGTTTAAAAGGATTAAGCAAAAACTAATTTTAACTGATTCTGGTAAAGAATTACTTGCTTATGCTAAAAAAATTATCGCTGATGTAAATTTGTTTGAGGCTAAGGCTAATAAGTTAGCCATTAAACCTAATTTAAATATAGCTTCTAGTTTATCAATAGGTGATAATGTATTAGCTAGTTTAATCAAAAATTATCCCTATTATTCAGATTTTAATTGGCATATTAATATTTTAATATCATCTAAAATTATTGATGGTGTAATCAATGGAGATTATGATTTTGGAATAATTGAAACGGAAGTTAATATAAAGAATATTAAAATGATTAAATTATTTGCAGACGATTTAATTGTAGTAGCTAAAAAAGACATGTTAAAGGTTAAAGAATTAAGTTTAAGTGAATTGTTAAACTACCCTTTAATAGTTAGAGATTTATATAGTGGTACTAGACTTATGACTGATAATATATTTAAAAGCTATGGGCTTATGTATAATCCTTATTGTGAAACAGCTACAAATCAAAGCTTATTAGATTTTGTTAAAAATGGTTTGGGGATTGGCGTAGTCTCATATTTAGCTTCTAAAAAAATGCTAGAAGCTGATTTAATTGAACAAATTGATATTAAAGATATTAGTTTTAGTAGAAATATATATTTAATATATTTAGAAGATAGACTATTAACTAAAGAAGAAGAAAAATGTATTAATTATTTAGTTGATAATATAATAAAGTAGGTTATAATATACTTACTGCTCTCGTAACTCAGCGGATAGAGTGCAACCCTCCGAAGGTTGAAGTCGGGCGTTCAATTCGCCCCGAGAGCGCCACGAGGGAAAACTGTCATGAAATATTGTATTAATTGTGGTAAAGAAATAGAAGAACAAGATAAATATTGTCATTATTGTGGTTCTAGCCAAATAAATGATAATGATAAAAGTAATACGGCTCTTGATAGTATAATTAAAATATTGTTAATTTTATTTTTAATAGTTAAAGTAGTATCTGGTATAATTCTCACATTTGGTTTTACTATTTTATGTAATCCTTATACAATTGTATTTTGGCTTATTTTAGTAAGTGCTGGCTGTTTACTTTTACTTAGTTTACTTTGGAATATACCAATGGCAATTTATGCGTTTAAGAAGATTAAAAAACAAAAGAGTTTAAGCCTTCCGTTTAGTATTTGCTATTTGATATTTTGTAATTTAATTGTTGGTATTTTATTAATAATAAGAAAAACGGTACTAAATAAATAACTAAAATATATTGTTGTTAAGCCTTTATTTAAAGGCTTATTTTTTTGTAAAAAATTAAAGCTTGACAATAAATCAAAAATTGATATAATTTTTATCGTTGTTGAAGATAACACAAAAAAAGAGGTTTATTATGGAAAAAAAGAAAATGAAACGCTGGAAAAAAGTTACTATTATTACAGCTTCTAGCATTTTGGGGTTAATTATAATTTTAGGGTTAGTTATTTTTGGCGTATGGAATAACGAAATACGTTCTGTTATGTCTATTAACTTATTAGTAGAAGCTAAAGATGATAATAATTCAGGTCCTATTTATGAAATGGATATGAAAGGTGATTATTACTTTAATGATTATCTAGCTCAAGGTGGAGCTAGTAGTGATCAAGAATTAATTGATTTTATCGTTGATAATTTAACTAAAGGTATTATCCCTTTATCTCTTGAGGCACCAGAAATCGGTTGTTCATCATTTACAGCAGTTACACCTGATAATAAACGTTTATTTGGTCGTAATTATGATTTTAGTAAGACAACTGGTATGTTAGTTTATACAACAGGTTCAGATGAAGTATTTGGTGGTTTTGGACCTAGACATGCAACTATGTCAAGTGTTGATTTGCAATTTTTAGGTATTACTGATGGTGTTTATTTAGATAGTTTAATGAATAAATTATTATGTTTAGCTGCTCCTTATGCTCCACTTGATGGTATTAATGATGCCGGAGTATCTTGTGGTATTTATATGTCTTATCAAGGTAATTCTCTAACTGAAGAAGTTGTAAGTACTAATCAACAAACAGATAGGGAAGATTTAACATCTACAACTATGTTAAGAGCTATTTTAGATTATGCTGATAGTGTTGATGAGGCAGTTGAAATAGCTTCTAGCTATGACCTTCATGATAGTGCTAATACATCATTCCATTATATGGTAGCTGATCGTTTTGGTAAGAGTGCTATATTAGAGTGGGTACCAGTAGATGGTAATGAATTTAATGATTTAGATGGTTCAAAAAGAGAATTAAAAGTTTATTATAATAATACAGATGATGTTATTAATGAAAGTAATGAAACAGCTAATGATTTCCAATATATAACTAATTTTATTATTACACCTGCTTATTATGAAAGTGATGATAATAAGGGTGGTTTAGATCGTTATTTACAAATTGAAAAGATGATTAATCCTGATGGCAATAACACTAAAGGTGTTTTAACAGAAGAAGAAGCTTTAAATGTATTAGAAACAGTAGGCCGTAGAAAATGGGATAAAGAACAAGGTGAATCAGATTCTAATGGTATAACTTGTTGGTCTGCTTTATATAATTTAACTGATAGAACAGCTACTTGGATTAGTAATGAAGAATTTGATGTAGCTAGTTCTGTATTTACTTTCTCATTTAATGGGGAAAGATTTGTAAGAAATTAATTATTTGGTGTTGTTTAGGCAACACCTTTTTTTAGTTGTATTTTCTAGTAGTTTAGTAGTAAAATAAGGATGAGGTAAGTATATGACAGATATAGAATTAGGTAAGTTGTTATTAGTTGATGATAAAACAATAGTTTTAGTTAAAGATGATATAATTTATGAAGATAAAGCTAAAGGAATTAGACCGATGTTAAATTATATATTAAATAATTACGATTTAAGAGGATTTAGTGTTGCAGATAAGGTAGTCGGTAAAGGGGCTGCAGTTTTATTTATATATGCAAATATTAAAGAAGTATATGCTAAAGTTATAAGTAAAGTGGCATTAGAATTATTAAAACAATATCATATTTTAGTTACTTATGATAAATTAGTTAATAATATAATAAATAGGAAAGGAGATGACCTTTGTCCGATGGAAAAAGCAGTTTTAGATATTAATGATATAGATAAAGCTTTTGCCATTTTAAAGGAAAAAAATGAAAATTCGATTAGCTAAAACAAAAGAATTAAACTATATCAATCAATATGATTATCTTAATAATGATAAAAATATTATTAAAGAGGATAAAATATTTGTTATTTTAGATGATAATTTATGTGGTTTTTTACGATATGGTTTATTTTGGGATCATATCCCCTTTGTAAATATGTTATATATTGATAGTGAAAAAAGGGGATGTGGATACGGAAGAATGCTTCTTAATTTTTTTGAAGAAGAAATGATTAAAAAAGGATATAAAGAAGTTATGACTTCTACAGTAAGTAAAGAAGAAGCTAAAAGTTTTTATTTGAAATGTGGTTATCAAATAATTGGAGGATTTGTTCCTTTAAATGAGGAATATGAATTGTTATTACGAAAGGAGTTACAATGAAAAAATTAGGTTTTGGTATGATGCGTTTACCGTTAATTGATAAGGAGGACCCAAAAAGTGTAGATATTGAACAAGTCAAAGAGATGGTAGATTTGTTTATTTCTAAAGGTTTTACTTATTTTGATACAGCTTATATGTATCATAATCATGAAAGTGAAAAGGTTGTAGCTAAAGTTTTAACTAGTAGATATAATAGAGATGAATATTTATTAGCTAGTAAGTTGCCAACTATGTTTTTAACTAAAGAAGAAGATAATAGACGTATTTTTGAAGAACAATTAGCAAAATGTAATGTAAGTTATTTTGATTATTATTTATTGCATAATTTAAGTGTAGATAATTATGCTAAGGCAGAAAAATATAATAGTTTTGCATTTTGTAAGGAAATGTTAAAAGAAGGGAAAATTAAACATTTAGGATTTTCTTTTCATGGTTTAGCTTCTAGCTTAGATGAAATATTAAAAAAGCATCATGAAGATATTGAATTTGTACAATTACAAATAAATTATATAGATTGGGAATCTTCTAATGTAGAGTCTAGATTGTGTTATGAAACAGTTAAAAAATATAATAAAAAAATAATTGTTATGGAGCCGGTTAAAGGAGGTACATTAGTTAATATACCAGAAGCAGCCAAAAAAGTTTTTTTAGATTATGATAACAAAATGTCTATTCCATCTTGGGCAATAAGATTTGCAGCTAGTTTAGATGATGTTATGGTTGTTTTATCTGGAATGTCTAACTTAGAACAATTAAAAGATAACATTAGTTATATGCAAGATTTTAAACCATTGACTGTAAAAGAAAGAGAAATGGTTTTGAATTGTGCTAATATTATTAATGAATCTATTTTAATTCCATGTACGGCTTGTAATTATTGTACAGAAAAATGTCCTAAAAACATTAATATTCCGGAGTATTTTAGATTATATAACAGTGCTAGAAGAAATCTAAATAAAAATTATCAAAAGCCAAAAGAAGAATATAAAAATTTGACTATAGATTTTGGTTTAGCATCTAGTTGTATTAAGTGTAAGCAGTGTGAGAAGATGTGCCCACAGCATTTAGCAATTACAAAATATTTAGAAGATGTAGCTAGTATATTTGAATAAAAAAACTTGGATTATGAACTGGGGTCTGTCAAGTAGACAGTCCAAAGTAGAAAATAATTAAATAACTAAAGGTAGTAAATTAGGGTTAC
>CALUQZ010000031.1 GCA_944323055.1 uncultured Acholeplasmatales bacterium | reverse complement strand
AAGAGCGTGGCTATGCAATCTGTGCATTCATTATCGCTTTACTGTCTATTATTGCAATGGTAGTAGTAATGGTCATTTTGTTAAATTAAATGTTTGAGACTATGAATTCAGTTCTTTAAATTTTGAATACTATAATACTAAACGAAATGGGCAGTTTAATACTGCCCATTTTGTGCTCTTCATTATGCATTTTTTATTAATTTTTTAGTTATTTATTTTTAGTATATTTCCCCCTAGATTTACCTGGTACTGTCAATTTTAACAATTTTCAGTACTTTTCATTTTGCTTAGGAAGCTTAATTAGAGACTTTTTTCATTTAAAAATTAACACATTTTTTTAGGACTAATTCTAGATTTTTCTTTTCTAAATAATTAAAGCTTACCAAATTGAGTCATAAAGTCTTTTTCTTTTTCACACTACATTTTTACAGCTTTTTTACAACTTCTTTACATTTTTATGGTAGATTCAAACATAAGGCCTTGTTATAATGATGATAATTTAATAAGTGACTTATTGATGTAATCCCTAGTATATTATCAATCGGTTAATGCTTATTAAATCAAGTTATTATACGGAGATTAATTAAAAATGAAAAAAAGTATTACTTTAATTTTTCTAATGTGTTTTATTATGTTTGCTACAAGTTTTAAAAGCAAAGGTACATTATTAGATGAACAAACAAAAACTTATAGTGATACACCTTATGTGTCTATAATTGATAAATGTTCTATCACTAATGGAATAATCTTGTTTGATTATGATGGCAATACTTACCAAATTGACACTAATATTTATAGTTATTATCTTACTAATGATGGTATATCAGCTGACGTCATGATAAAACCACACCAAGATAGGCTAGATTTATTGAGACTTTACATATATGAAGACACCCTTAGAGCCTACCTACATATCGATAATTATAATGATATATACATGCTGAAACTCAATTTATATGGGGGTATTCCAGCGTGTTAAATAATTTAAAAAGTATAATATTTAAACATATTCGTTTAATAGTAACTATAGTCCTAATAATAATCTATTGCTTATTATTTTTGTTATATGTAATCTCATACAAAAACATCCCATTATGGGCAATAATAATATTATTTATATTTGCCATAATAGGGACTTTATTTGCTTGCTTTTCATTTAAAGTTGCTTTAATATTTAATAAAATTAACACATTTATTTTTAGGACTAATTCATTGAATGATGATGAAAACGAGCCCAGTAATTTTGCAATATGGCTAACTAGAATTGAAGGTATTGTTTTAATTATCTTCTATTTAACACCATTAATTATGCATTAGGTATCAATGCTACTATATATTTTTTAAAATCATATTAGCTATGTCATTAATATTAGATTATCTTACCTAAGTGTATTTTAATCATACTTTTCAAGTAAAAAGTCAAATGCACTTATAATTCTTATTCCATCAATATTTGATTCATGCATGTCATCTAAAGTTATAATAAACTTTTGATAATTATCATCAATTTTAAAAGATGAGTTAATTCTCTTTTAAATGTTGAATCATCACGCAAACTTAAAGTAACTTGATAATATTCTACTTTATTGTTATTAATTGCTACAAAATCAACTTCTAATTCATTTATTTTACCAACATAGACATCATAGCCACGTCTAATTAATTCTAAATAGATAAC
This sequence comes from uncultured Acholeplasmatales bacterium, assembly GCA_944323055.1. Classification (GTDB taxonomy): domain Bacteria; phylum Bacillota_I; class Bacilli_A; order Acholeplasmatales; family Anaeroplasmataceae; genus CALUXS01. Next base: position 15,669 of record CALUQZ010000031.1, on the reverse strand, counting down.
ATTTTTAATATATGACCGATATCATTACTACTACTTCCTAACATCGTATAACGCAAGCTGATGTCTTAGTATTTCTAGGGCTATTCAATAACCTTTATTTTTAGTATACTGTTTATATTAAACTTACATATATACCCCAATATGGTGTTTGTAGACCATTTTGGGGTATATATGTCTTTTTTTATTAAATACAATACTTAAAGATAAGGAAGATGTTAAATTTATTTATAATAGAATAGTTTACTGGCTTATTGTTACTAAAATATTGAGGTTTGTTGTTATTTCATATTCATTAAAATTTAGTACTTGATCATTTAGCTTAAATTCCAATCTTTCATTTATATTGCATCCATAAGCTCTATTAATAAAGTCATTAGAATTTAATTTTTCTCCTTTATAGCAATATAAGCTATATTTACTATCTTCATAATTGAATACCACCAGACAAATATTACTAGGACTACCACCAATCGCTTTTACATATAGATCACTAGGAACACTATTAGCAAAATTATATCTTTTTGTACATTGTTCATCTACATAAAATCCTTCATAATAAAGAGGCCCATCAAGATTACTAACCCCACTATCTTTAACAAAGTCTTCAGCAGTATATTCTTCATTAAAATTAACTTTTATATTATAACTATCACTACCAGCTAAATGAATTGTTACCTTACTAGAACAAGACACTAAAGCCAACGTTAAAAACAATAATAAAACTACTATTTTTCTCATACTTTTTTCACCCCTAATTAAATATGATGGGAATATTTCCTCCCTCACCACTATATTTTGAATAACTACAATCTTTACAAACTAATTTTAATTTATTATATCTAAAATTATGATTTTCATATTTTGTATAACCACAATAACATATCACTTGATGTTGAGTCTCATTATATAAATTATACATAAATTTATAAATATGATTTATATCCGGGTGGTGTTTTCTATCCTTACAATTGTTTCTTAAATTTTTAGTTCTATAGGTGGAATATAATTTTCTATAAAAATACCCCAAATATGGTGTTTATAAAACATTTTGGGTATATATAATTTACTTTAGATTTAGCAACACTACACTCTCAACATGAATAGTTATATAAAAATTACTAAATTTAAACATCGCTGTGGTTTCAAATTAACTGGATACTTTCCATCTATTTCCCTAAACATACGCGAAAGATATGTTTAAGACTAGATAAAAATTATGATTATTTTTTGTTTAAAATACTTTCTAATTCCTTTAGTTTATCTAAAATTATAGAAAATTCTGGTGGTTCTCCTACTATCATTTCATGCATAGAATCATAATCATTTTCAAGCTCTTTAATTCTATAATTTGGCGGAACAATCTTCAAATTACCTTCTAATACATCATTAAATTTTGCCCAACCACTATTATAAAATTTAATTTTGAATTTAGTTACTGTTTTAAGCAATTCTCTATCACTTAATATTTTATCAATATATTTTGATGTATAAATTTGATAGACATCATAATAATGCCTCGAATATCTACTTGGAATAGCCTTATTATTAGGTCTATTAGCTTCTTGATGCAATATAGTTATTTTCTCCCAAAATGTTCTAGCAATTGTTACAGTTCTGACTTTAGTTCCTTCAATATGAAGATTAGGAATTGCACCATCTATATATGGTTTTACTTCTACTATACTTCCAGGAGACCAAGCTGCTAAAGGACCAATCTCTAATCTTACACATGGCAAGATGCCAGCAACTCCAATATCATAAATTTTAGGATAATAGATATTTATTAACTGTTCTCCCTTAATAACTTCCACATTTAAACCAGAAATATTCGCTAAGCCAGCCATTTACCAAATCCAACTTTAACTCATTAGCTATAAATTCTTGCGCTAAATTATTCAGTTTCGCATTTAATATTTCTTGTTGTCTTTTACTTCTATCTAAGAAAGGTTCCGTTCTTTCTATTCCTAAAACTTCCCAATCTAAAATTAAGTCAATATCTTCAGACATACGTGTTATAACACTATATGCTTTAGATAGACTCGTTCCTCCTTTAAACGTAAAATGATTCTTGTATTGTGACTTATTGAACAAGTAATCTAAAATATAGCAAATCCAGAAATCTTTTTCTATAATTGCAGGATGCATTTTAAGTTTAAGTGCTGTTCTATCAAAAATAAATTTTCTATCTTCGACACTCATCATTGCAACATTATTCATGAATGTTTACCTCTTTCAACCTAAGTATATTTTGATATATCCAAATCGTTGTTTTTTTAGCTTCTTCACAAATCAGATTTATTTCATCACTAGAAAATTTATGACGGATCAATTTAATAATCTCATCTGTAATATTATCTTTGCCAAGCTCTTTAAATGCCTGAATAACTATATTAGTAATATAAGAAAACGAATTTGTCTCTTTTAAAGTCGCATGTTTAAAGAAAATAATATTTCCTTCATACTCATACTTTCTATTAGGTCCTGAACTAATGTAAATATACTTAGATGGAATTTGAGTTGAGATTCCTAAAATATTTAAAGCGTAGTTTCCTGATGGATAAATATCCCAATTAAAATTTCTAGCTAAAGCTTTAGCTATATCATCTATAGACGGTGAAGCAAACATATTAAATGTTTTATTATATTTAGGGATTTCATAAACGCCTCTGATTAATCTTCTTAATGTACCAGATTTCGTCATTCTTTCTAATATCTTTCTAAGATTATCATATGAGCCTAAATCAATAATATCATTTATAGTAAATACTGATATATTTTGTTCATTAAGTCTATTTAGTATATCTTTATCTATAGTCATTTTTTCACCCCTTTGTCACAATTATTATACCATTTTTGTGACAAAATGCAAACTTACAAATTCGTAATCTTTTTTTCTTCAAATTTTCTATGCTCTTTATTATGACATTCATTACAAAGTAACATAAGGTTATTCTGGATTTGCATCTATGATATTTTCTATAGTTAGATGAACTATATTGTGAATCTCTACTCCACCACTTCTACATCTCTCGCAGGTTACATTGGCTGTATTAATCTTAATTGCTCTAGCTACCTTCCACTTACTTAATCTATAGAATTTTCTGATTACATCATATATCCTGTTCATCTAATTCACTTCCTTTGGGCATAAAAAACCCATATAACTTTGTGTAAAAGGTCTATATCTCCGTTAAAATTTCCCATATTATCGCTAACATATGTGATGAACTAATTATCTAGCCGCTTTATTTTTTACGCTTACAAAATTAAAAAAATATATTAAATTATGAGTAGTATATACCCCCTTCTCTAAATTATTAGTTGTATATATAGCTTTAAATTATTAGTAGTATGTAAATGTAGAAAAAAAGACCCCCTTTTGATGTATAATAAATTGCTCTAATTTATGCATCAAAGGAGGTTTTTTTACTTGGACTATGAATCCATTAAAAGGTATGGATTAGATCATCTCAATGTAGATTTAAATAAAACATATGAAGTATTTAATCCAACCAATAATAATCATACCATACATCTTTACTTAAATAAAGACTTGGGTATTACTTGCCCAAGATGTAATGGTACTAATATAAAGAATGTTGGAACTAAGAATATTAAAATAAAGTATGCTTCAGCTTTAGAAGATAACATTGATATAATATGGCACCGTAGACAATACATATGTTACGATTGTGAAAAACCAGCTTATTTTCAAGAGCCTTCTCCATTTAATACATCAAATTTTAATGTATCTATTCAAAAGGAAATGAAAATACTTTTTGAATTCAAATCAGAAACGGCCACTTATGTTAATGTCAATATTATATGAGAAAAAACAAACTAATAAAACCCTAGGTAATCTAGGGGGAAATATACTAAAAATAAATAACTAAAAAATTAATAAAAATGCATAATGAAGAGCACAAAACGGGCAGTATTAAACTGCCCATTTCGCTTAGTATTATAGTATTCAAAATTTAAAGAAATACTACTTTCAGTTTATAGCTATACTACTTTTTAGTTTAAGCTCAAAAAGCACAAATACTACTCAAAATTTAGAGAACCGTTTTTTTTATTCTGATATTCAATATTAAGTGGCAAATTTCGGTAATAACATAAATTATTGAAATTGACTTTTTTTATTTCGATTTAAAAACTAATAGTATGAAATCTAAAGTTTATACTGTACAATTTTTCTAAAAAATGTCAATAAATTACAATTAAATTATTTTTTAGTTAGCATTTATTAAAAAGTGTTAACTTATACTGAACAATTTATCAATTTTAACTAAAAGTGTTCAGTATGAATATAAATATTTCTACTTAATGCAATATTTTTATATTTAGTACTTATTTTTTGTGACAGGTTATCAATTTCGAATCGAATTTATAATAAACTTATTCAAATTTATTTATTAATCGTTTATGGCAGTACCATGTAGAAGGATGATTCCCGAATGTATATGAATATCCTTTTTCTTTGATGAATTCTTTAATTTTATTATCTAATATTAATTGAAGATTATGTAGGCCAATAGTACAAAGATTAATAATATATTTAGGATTAAACGCCTCAATACGTTTTAATAAATCTTTTTGACAATTTTCTTCATCCATACATCTAATCCAATTAATATCCCGTTCATATTTGTTAACATTCATATCTTTTTTTCTCTTTTTTGACAAAGTTTTTCCATTACTACATTGATATTGAACTGCATTTATTAATACAATGTCATAATCATCTTTAAAGTCAAAGCCAATTTCTTTCAATTTTTCTAGCAATTTTTTATCAAAAAGTTTTCCAGTTCCCCCCATCGCTGCAAAACCATAATTAGGATAACTATACTCACGTTTATGAGGACTTTCTAATATACATAAGATAATTGAATTATTAAATAACTTACTTCCTTGCAAACTATATTTAGCAACAAACTTATTGTTTGTGTCTTCGTATATAATAGCAAAACTTTGAGCTTCTTTATATCTATTATTTGCTTCATACTTATTATCTTTAATAGTCCCAACATACATATCATAACAAATTGTTTTGTTTGAAATAGTATTTGGAATATTATAATCAATTATATTTGCTTTCATATTAAATTTCTTTCTTTCATTTAAATATATCCTTAATAGCTTTAATTTCATATTCTAATGTATCATTGCCTATAGATATCGCATAAGATAATGGTAAAATTTGAGAATATGGGTGATCATTATCATTTAACATTGTTTTTAAACACATCAATGATGAACGATTCCAATTTTTATACATTTCTGTTATCTTATAATCATCTTGTTCATCAACAATTCGAATCTTCTCTTTAGTTAAATATGGTCTTGTTCTATTCGAAAAACAATCAACCAACCCTTTAGATATTCTTGATTGTTGATAATCAAATATTTTCTTTTCAATAAAAACCCTCAATGCTGCCAAATAACATATTCTATCACGTGCTAATTCTGTAAAATCAGAATAGTTAGGTAAGCCCTCAAAATTTTCAATAAGGTCTACCAACATATCGTTTTTAATGATATGTGTCTCATCAACATCAATAGAACTAGAACTGTCATAATGTAATACTCTACTAATAGCATTCAATCTAGTGTCATTTAGTTTGGAAAGTTCTAAATTTGCACGTTCAAATATTAAACTCACGACTTGATTATTTATCTTATCAAGATTAGTTCCAACTGCTTGTTTTAAAGATATATATGGACCTTGTCCATTATTATTTTGAAAATTAATCTCCAACAATTTTAATTCAATGTGATCTTCAATAGTATTATATTTTGAAGTCAAATAATACCTTTTAAATATTTTAGAATGATACTCATTGGCTATATTTATAAAGTTCGGGTTGCATGTAAAGATAATTACTTTCTTCTTTTTTTCATAAGCCAAATTAACAAACCTAAATACATTCTTATATTCATTTGCCACATCCAATTCTGTAAGAGGATCATCGGCTATAACTAATTTTTTATCACTACCTAATATTGCCAATTCACGAATTGTAGAATATATTTCATGTTTTTCACCTTCACTATATGTTGTCATATTTCTAGGAGTATTTACAATGATAGTCTTATTCTTTTCATCAAATTTTATTGTTGAATTTGGATAAAAAGTTGGAAAATATTTTTCTATAGTATCTCTAGAAGATAACATTTTATTATATGCATCATCTCGTTCTGTAATATATTTTTTTAGATTATCTTCAGCACATTTATAGTTTTCAATACTTTTCTCTAAATATTTTTCATTTTCTAAATCACCTTTTGATAATAGTAAAAATATTAGTTGTTTTTCTGTTAAAGATAATACTCCATCAATTATATTATTTATTACTTCAAGCGAATCAGTAGATTTTGGAAGTTTGTCTAAAAATTCAAAATTTTCAAAAAAAGCAAACTTCTTTTTTTGAACTTCCTCTCTAATATTTAACATATCTTCATAAACTTTTTCATCATTTCTTCCACAAAGAGGACAACCATTTTCAAAAATATCACTCTTATGTTTATCTATACTATAACAATCATATATTCTTCTTCTATCAATAAATTTTAACATTTCCAAATCTGATTTTTTTTGCTCTTCAGATAATGATTTCAAACATTCTCTTCCTAAAATAATTTTTCTCAAATCATCAAAATATGGTAAAATATATTCTAATTTTTTTCTATCTTCATCTCTTAGTGGGGCATATACTTTACATATATTTGTTGTTATAACCTCACGTACTTCATCATCTATGGCAGCTTTTTTCATTTGTAAAGTTGTTTTGCCAGGATATACTGTTTGTATAATGTCCTTTACATTTAAGTTGACTGCTTCAAGATTCTTTTTATCCTCTTCTCTTATAAAATTACTAGATAATGGGTTTATTTCTAGTTTTCTTTTTTTACCATCAACAACTTTATACGTTGGTTCCATTGATTCATCATAAGTATATACATCACAATTATTTTTATTTTGATTTATTAAAATTTTAAACAATGTTGTCTTACCAGTTCCATTTGGTGCAAATATTATTTGTGACTCATCAATAATTTCAAAATCATTAGGTAAAACAACATATGAGTATGCTTCTATATCATTAACATTTAAAATATTCATAAGTAATCTATCTCCTTATTATTTTACAATCAATATTAAACAATATTAAGTTTATATTCCATATCATCTTTTTCTAATTTTTTTGAAGATATTGGTAAATTTAGTTTTCCTTTATATTTAGCACCAACATATACATTGGAAGTATTACCATTAATTGCTATAAAGTAGTTCACCACTCCTTGATTACTCTCAGATTTCATATATGAATCGAATCCTTCCAAAAAAGTCAAAATTCTAAATTCTTTTTCGTGCTTCCAATTTTCATATTTAGTAAAACAACATTGAACTATGTTACTTAAAAAATCCGTAAATGGTAATAATTTAAAATATCTCTTATCGTGCTTATAATTTGGTCTATTATTAGCATAATTAATATCACCATATATAATTAAACCATTATAAACTTTTTGGGTTTCGACTAAATAATCACTTAGAGTATGTCCAACTACTACACCATCATGATTATTACCATAATATCCCCACATCAAGATATTATCCATTACAGGAGTTACACATAGTATTCTAAACATATCTTTTTTATCTTCAATTGTCATATCGCCATTTAAGAAATTAATTTCCTCAAAATCACAATCAAAGGGATCATTGAATTTAGCAGGTGAAGTAAATGTAAATTCACCATTAATCATTTCTTGTACTCTATATCCATTGGTTCCCTTGTACTTATAATAAACAGTATCCAATGTGTCATTTGTAACTGCCTTAGTTTCCTTATATTCTCTCATAATAATAGAAAACATATTATCATTTAAATATTGTTTTATTGTACCAAATATATTTTCTTTACCTAATCTATAAAGTTTCTGTAAAAAGTCTTTACTTAAAGTTTTCTTTTCAATCAACAAGCCTTTTTCTGTTTGTTTAAATGAATATTTGTTTTCTAAGTAAAAAACATTAATCTTTATTTCTTTTGAAAGATCATTTTGCTCTATAAATTTTTTTATAATTCCTGTTTCATAGTTAAAAAAGACAAATATCTCTTCCTTATCAATCTTTTTATTGTACACTAAGAACATATTGTCAAAACTTACCAAGTTTTTATGGCAATATTTATACTCATAATACATATTTATATTTTCTTCTTTCAAAAATAAAAATAGAATAAATTTAAAATAAAAAGATTTAATTTCATCATTTCTAACATATAAACTCATATTTTTTAACTCTCCTATAATCATATCTTATACAACTTATTACTTTTCATAGCCTTGATTTACATATTTTTTTATACAAGCATTCAATCCTTGTCCTTCTAATGCAAGTCTTTTCATATACTCAACATTTTCTTTTCCTGCTGATTTATAACTATAGACATATGTTCTCTTTGCATCTTTGAACCATATCTTTATATAATCATCTCCTATTTCATAAAATACTATGGCTGAATTACCGCCTTTGTTTTGATATCTAACCATTTATATCTACCATACCTTTCCAATTTTATTCGATTTTGTCTTCAATTTTAATAACACCTAGTTCTACGATATCTTTAGTATCCATGTTTTATATTTTGAAATGGATAATATTATTCATTGTTGCTATTATCATTTCATCTCTATCTTCCCATAGTAATTCATCTTTGTGAAAATTAGAACACACTTTTTCTAGTTTCATTGTGAAAAAGTTTTCTATACCAAATAAATTCTTTATAATTTCATTTTCATCAACTAGTTTCAAATATGTTCCCCTATAAACATTAACAACTTCTAATTTTTTCTCTCCCACTCCCTTGTATAGACAAACATTCCTTAGTTCTCTATTTGTTGTTTGATGTGTTGATAAATAATATATGCCATCGTAATCAGTATGATGTTTTAAAAAATCTTTTATTGCATTAGTCAAATAATAATCCTTTTTTATCCTCTTTTTTTGTCTGACTACTTTCTCTATTAAATCAACAATTCTATTATCTATACCAAGTTTACGATATATAGAGAATTTACCTAAATTTAATAACTTTAATTTTTCTTTCAATTTATATTCTACAAGAATTATTTCGTCATCTTGCTTCAAATTACATTCTCTAATTAATGTTGAAGGAATACTCTCAGATAGGTACAAAACCGATTCTTTTTTTAAATTAAATCTTTCAATTTTTATTTTTTTAATATCTTTTTTTCTTTCATAGAAAAATGAATTATCAACGATAACATTTCTATTTACTTTTAATACTCTATAAAATTTATAGTTCCTATCTTTTTCATATGTACAAGAAGAATTAATTTCATCAACTTTAGGAAAAATATCACATATTAGAGAACATATTTTTCTATATGACATATTTTGATAACAATTTAGTAATTTTTTGATTTTTTTCTCTTTATCCATAATATTATTTACCATTAATTATATTATTAACACACTCTACTAATAAAGAAAATGAACGTTTATTTTGAGGATTGTTATTCTTTGCTTCTTTATAGTCATTTCTTAATTTTGAAGAATCTTCTCCTTTAATTTTTTTGTAATTTTTATTGAAGTCCTTAGAATCTTTAACTTGAGCTAAATGCATTGTTGTTTTTTCTTGATCATTATACTTAAATACTGCAAAAGAATTATCTTTAAGTGGCATTAATAATACAAAATCATAGCCAGTGTTAATTTTGTCCCCATCTATTTTTTTATATGTTATTGCGGTTGTTGAATCTTCGCCATTTTTATATCCATAATTTGTTAGAAACTTATCTAATGCTAACTTGAATTCTCTTTTTATTTCAATCATTTCATCAGATTTCATTTTTTTATATTCATAAAAGACTATCTGATAATCTAAATCGAAACCATCATTTTTAGCTCCATCTCTTAAAACTAAGTTACGTTTGGAACTTCCAACTAATCGGTAATAGCATTTATGTTTAATGAGTAATTCTTTACCATTTTCATCTCTAAAAAAATTATTAACTAAATATTTGTATTCTTTCAATTCACCTTTGGATACATATTCATATGCCAAGTATATCACTCCTCTACAAATCAATCGTGATTGGTGATTTCGTTTTTGTGTTTATTTTTCCAAAAAATTCTAATAATGAATCATTATAATCTTTAGGAATTTCATCCAAAAAGCTTTTAATTAAATTAGTAATACATTTTTTTCGGTCTTCTAGATTTTCCTTGGTTATATCTTTGGTTATATCAATTAATAAAAACTTATGGTGCATTACCATATTTCTTAAATCTAAAATATTTTTTTGTTCTTTTGAAAGATGTTGTTTAGAATTGAGTTTATTGTTTAATATAAATAAACCGCCTAAAGTTAATCTTACATTAGAAAATAATTCCATATCATATCTAGATTTATCCGCAATAATCAAATTATTTTTTAGAATACAATCAATTGATGAATTTTCAATTAAACACTTCCCTATATATTTATAATTTTCACAAATATTATTAACTAAAACTTCCTCATACATAGCAAGATATTTGTATAATTCATCTCTAATTGATTTATCATACCTGATAAAATCAGAAAACACTTTATATTCAATACTATTGTTACCATTTATCGATAATATAGCATCATATATAGTCTTATATATACCATAACCTCTCACTTTATAATATTTTATAAAAGTATTTTTACTATCATCATCTAAAACAAGCAAATTAAACGATTTTATCAATTTTTCTTCATTCATAAAATCACCATCTTATTGAAATATGATTTGTAACAAGTTTTGTACCATTATTAAAAATTTGATTAAAATTATATGTTGAATTGCAATTAGTACAATACAGTGTTCTCGATAACTTATTGTAGAAATAGCAAGCTACGGGGCCATATTTCGAATATTTTGCATAACTTATAAGTGTAACTTCACTCTTTAAATTACTAGTAAATGTATGACTTATTGTTCCATGATGTGGAGCTTTTAGTATTTTGACTCCTAATATATTATTTTCCGTCAAAATTTGATCAATTTTATATTTAATTTCATCACCAAGCATCAATAGTTTCTTATCATCAGATATAAAACTTATATTAAAAAAATGTTCAAACTGACTAATCTTATTTTTAATGTTCTTGGGTATTTTTGATTTAATTTGTTTAAAAATTTCTCTTAAACTATTAATTTTACGCTCTACTTCTAAAGAGTTAAGATTTTCAACAAAATCTTTATTTATAGATGCTTGATTTGCAGAAATACCTTCCTCAATTTTTCCATAATATTTGACAAAATCAGAATATGCATCTTTTGTTTTGTCATTATTTTCAAATGAATCTATAAAACAATTATAATTAGCAAGTGAATCAGTAGTATCTGGACTTAAAATATCATAACTTGTATTCCCGACTGTTATTACATCACCTTTTTTAATAAAAATAAATTCTCCATTATTGGCAAGCCTACTATATAATCTATCTAAACAAAAAATGGAATATAGTGCCTCAGACCACTTTATGTCATTAGATGCAGCTAATATAAGATTCAAAAAAGATAATTGAATATAATTGTCATTTGAATAAATATTTCTTAAATATATCTTATTAAACTTTATATAATCCGGCAAATACTTTATTAAATTATAATGATCACGATGAAAGTGTGTAATCAAAAGATTATTACTATCTGAGTTATTAGAAAAGAAACTAGCTACATACGTAATAATTCTTTGTTGATTTTTTCCTATTCCTATACCACCACAGTCAACTAGGAATTCTTCTCCATCACTAATTAAAAAAGTATCGCCAAAACCACAATTAAACATTGTAATTGTTCTATTATTTTTTTTAATTTCAGCTATTTTTTTATTTTGTTTTTGATATATTTCCTGATATTCATTGTATAAGTCATTAATTACTAAATAATTATCATCATTTTTCAATTGCTCTATTTTATTCTTTAATTTATCTGGCAGAGCAATCAAATATTTAAATTTATTTTTCTTGGCAATTTCGTGATTTAAAATAGTGCTATAATTTTTAATTTTTCTTTGTCTTAATGTTTTTTTAATATATTGCATAGCTTTATTATCTCCCAACTAATAAATCATCTTATTTTACTACTTTGATTATGGACATCAACGTCTTCTTAATTGGCACGTAATCTCTTACACAGTCACGTGGTATTTCAATATATTTAACATGATGCTCAGCACATAATTCTTTTTTATAATTATCTCGCTTGATAACATCTACATTTTCCCTATGTTCAGGTCCGTTGCATTCTACTATAAGAACTACTTTTTCGCCCTCAAAGGATTTTCTATAAACAACCAAATCAAATCTACCAGAATAATAAAGTCTGGACTTAGGATTGGTTTCAACAAAGACAGAAGATATAGCAACTTCGCTTCTTAAATAAGCAGTTTGGTCTATTACTGAAAGTACTTGATTAATAGTAGTTGCTAACTCTTTCTCACTTTCTGTACTAATCTGTCTTGTCCCTAAGGCTGTAGAAATTGGACTGACATCTGTCAATTTAGCTCTGCCATTAGTTTCAACGTACTCTACCAATTCTTTTAAGTCATCCTGTCCATCACTGAGTTTTTTAATAGCTTTCTTATTACCTAGTATGACTAGCTTATTTTTGGCCCGAGAAACCGCAACGTTAATGAGTTCGCGATTATTTTTAAGCCAGGCATAAGTTTGAGGTAGAGTAGTATTAGAAATTGCCGTTGAAAATATAATTATATCCTTTTGATCTCCTTGAAAGGAATGTACTGTACCTACTGGAACATCAGTAATTTTATTAGCTTCCAAATAATATTCAATACAATCCTTTTGATGAGTAAATGGCGTAATTACAGCAATTTTCTCATCAGGATTATTTTTTATATATTCACAAATACTTCTAGCTTCAACTTCTGAAGTATTCTTGACAAAACTATTATCATTTGTATCTGATTCACTAGTATCAATAAATTCTAGTGGGGCTTCAACTTTACTTTTGTTTCTAACTATAAGTTTATTATGATAATACTTTTGGTTAGAAAAATTAATGATTTTTTCATTACAGCGATAATGAAATCTTAATAAAGTTTCTTTATTAACAACATCAACTTTAGTAAATGTTGTGTAAATGGAATTTTCAACATAGTCGTATTCATCACTAATACTATATTTTTTCTTCAGCTTATTATTAATTGATTTATCTAGTAAAATAACCGGTTTTAGTTGCTGCGGATCTCCAATTAGTAATAATTGTTTACCTCTAGCAATAGGAATTAAAGAATTAACAATGTTACATTGTCCAGCCTCATCCATCATTACCATATCAAAATTTTGGCTTGTAGGTCCTAAGTAAGTACAAGATAAATTAGTCGAAATAATTACCGGAAAAATATCTAAAAACAAATTAAGATTTTCCGCATTGCTTAAAAACTCTCTAAAAGAATAAATTTGTTTTTTAATTTCTTCACTAGTTTTATTATCCATAAAAATTATATTATAGAGATTTTTATATTTTTCTTTTTTTAATAGTTGTAATTTGGCAGCTGTTTCAAAGTGAATAGCCATAAACAAATGAAAATAATCAATTTTCATATAATTGCTAAATTCTTCTTCCGAAATTTCACCAATTGCCTTTAATTTACTTTCAAGACTATTTTTTCTATCTTGTAAATTAATACTAAACATGGAATCTTCATCATTTCTAATAATAAAATTTAAACTATCGAGATTTTCTTTTAACTCAGTATACTCATCATATTTATCCAAATAAGCAACTAAATCGGCCATATCATTTTTTCTTTCTGACTTTATCTTTTTTATTAAGGATTCTTGTGGCTTAAGTCCTTTAGCAATTTCATACATTTCTTTAATACGTTCAATTGCTTTAATAATATTCTCATTACTACCTAATCTAATAGCAGGAAATAGTAATTGATGGTCCTTATATTTTAAAGCTAAAATATCTTCATAAACCCCATCCATTGGAATATTATTATTAGATGAAACCAAAATTGTTTTACCATTGAATTGAGCCGTTAATATAGCATTTAATAAAGTCTGAGTTTTACCTGTTCCTGGGGGTCCTTGAATATAACTAACTGGAGATCGCATACTTGTGTAAATCGCATTAATTTGGGAAACATCATATTTATCATTCACTGTAAAAATCGGATAATTCTGTCTCCTAGTTAGTTTAATATCTTGTGAACCAAAAAAGACTTGTAGTGGTAAAGGACATTCTGAACTATTAGCTAATTCCTTTATTTCTCTAATTTCCTTATCAATATCAATAGTGTATCTCTTACTTAAGCCAATAATAAAAGGTCGATTATCAAATTTGGTTTCTTTAGCATAGGTGGAATTTCGCGTATCATTATATTTATGCAATACATCTAGCAGTTTAATAGTATCAATATTTTCTTCGTTTATTAATTCATACTCTTCTTCTGGCAAATACTTATAAATACTTTCTGTTGAACTAATTGAACCATCATCGGCTGAAAAAATGAATTCTTTATTAATTCTAATATTTGTGTTAGGTTCTAAGGTTTTATCTTTTATATTAAGTAACAAATCTCTATAAGCTAAGACATATAATCCTTTTTTAGTTATGACACTTATAATATTCATACATAAAAAATCATCACAACGATTTTTATTAGAATCTTTTTTAGCTTTTTTTCTTTCTTCTTTATAAAAATTATTATCAGCTAGTATTTTGAATTGTTCTTCATTAAGATGATATCTACCATCTTTAATTACTGTATCATCATCAATCCCAGGAATTAGACCATATTTTGATATATAGGGAATAGTATCTAATTTAAAACAATCACGATAATAATCTAACAAATCATCTTTATTAATAGTCGCATCTAAAAAGTTATATAGTTCTGGTTCTTGTCTAATTTTTTCAATAAGGGCTAATGGTTTATCATAAGTAGTATTTTCATGTAATTCAATATTTTTAATTTGAGCAAAATAAATACTTCTTTCCTCTGTATTATAATTATAAACTACATTAAAGGCATCGCATTTCAACAATTTTTTATTAGGGTAGATATCTTTTATAGCAATCATAAAATTGGTGGTTTCTCCACCTTTATTTACATATTCAATTTTACACCAATAACCATGAATTATTGCTTTTAATAATATTTTACCTACATTTTGCAAAAAACATCACCCTATTATAGCTTTTCTTTTATTATAACATTTTTTCTAAAAAAGCAGTAAATTTAATTGAGAAAATATAGATAATATCGTAGTTTTCTCAATTAAAAAAATACGTCGTAATACATTTGACGTATTTTTTAAGTTATATTAATTATTTTTAATCTTTAAACTAAACTCGTCTATTACTTCTAGCATTTCTTTAGTTAATTTAGATCTCACATTTTTCACTAAGTTTAAATTAATATTCTTGTAATAGGCTTCAGAAATTGCACAACTAATAGTGGCCGTAGTATCACAATCACCACCAATACTGATAGTTGTTCTTAAAGTATCTTCAAAGCTAGTTGAGATTAAAAAGCCTCTTTCCAAACTGAGATAGGTAGGTAGTTATTTTTTATATTAATACCTAGAATACAAAAAATCATTGAACTTCAAATCTGAGGTAGGTTTTTGA
>CALUQZ010000030.1 GCA_944323055.1 uncultured Acholeplasmatales bacterium | reverse complement strand
GGAACAGGAAAAACCACAACATCAGCTATTGTTGCCAAAGAATCCACTATGGAAAAATCTGTGCATATGCACACGGACGATTTTTATCATTATCTTAGTAAAGGAGCAATCCCCCCACATTTGCCAGAATCTAATGAGCAAAATCTAATTGTGATTGAGGCTTTTTTAGAAGCCGCAAAACGTTATGTTCGTGGGGGGGGATATGATGTGATTGTAGACGGTATTATCAGTCCGTGGGTTTTAGAGCCGTGGCTAAACATTGTACGAGAGGGTTATGAAGTGCATTATATCGTTTTGAGAGCTAATAAGGAAGAAACCATGAAGCGGGCGATTGAACGCTCAAAATTAGATAGGAAAACTAATATTGAGTTAGTAGAAATCATGTGGGAGCAATTTAATAATTTGGGTACATACGAGAAAAATATTTTAGATACAACACAACTTTCCGTTGAAGATACAGTTTCTGCTATTAAAGAGAAAGTTGCAAATAAAGCGGCCTTACTTCTTGAATCGTTTTAAAACTGGTAATACAATTTTCAGTTTATCGGGAATATAGCAAAGCCAGCCTAGCACGTCAACCATACAACGCCCTTTGCGGAGGAAAGGGGGAATTTCCATGATGTGTACGGAAGAATACAAGGAGCGTATCGAGTACACATTCCATACTTTTGTAAGGTTGTCATACGGATCGCTACAATCAACGCAGTTCGGACAAGAAGTAGGCGATAAAAAGAATACCTCAACAATAAATTATTATTAAAATAGACTTTTTGTAATTATTTTAGTAAAACTATTGCATTAAGTCTTTTTTTATTCTATAATAATTATAGTATCAAAAAGCGCTTTTTGATATTAGAAGGGATGAAAGAATGAAACTTACAAAAGAATGTTTAAAGAATCATATTGAAGGTGTAAATTATCCTTTATATGATGCTCTAAAGGTTTGGCAAGAAACAAAAGAAAATCCAGTTTGGTTACATTTTGGGGCAGGTAACATTTTTAGAGGATTTATAGCCAGACTACAAAATGATTTACTTAATAAAGGTTTAGCGACTAAAGGTATTATCGCTAGCGAAACTTTTGATTATGAAATTATTTCAGAAATTTATGATAAATGCGATAATCTTACTTTAATTGCTAGTTTATCAGCTACTAAACCGGCTGAATATACTGTTTCTGCTAGTATTGCAGAAGGTGTAAAAGCTAGTGATTATGAAAGACTTAAAGAAATTGTTACTAATGAAAGTTTACAATTTATATCTTTTACAATTACTGAAAAAGGTTATAGTTTAAAAGATATAAATGGTAATTACACTCCTTTAGTAGAAGAAGATTTTAAAAACGGGCCTACTAAAGGTAAACATGCGATGAGTGTAGTTACATCATTATTATATGAAAGATTTAAAAAAGGCGCTTTAAAAATTGCGGTTGTTAGTATGGATAACTGTTCACATAATGGTGAAAAGTTAGAAGGTAGTATACTTGATGTAGCTAAACATTGGGTAGATAATGGTTTAGTGGAAAAAGAATTTTTAGCTTATTTAAATGATAAGACTAAAGTAGCTTTCCCTTGGACTATGATTGATAAGATTACGCCAAGACCAGCTAAAGAAGTAGAAGATAATTTAGTTAAATTAGGCTTTGAAGATATGGATCCTGTTACAACAAGTAAACATACATATATTGCTCCTTATGTTAATTGTGAGGTTTGTGAATATTTAGTAATAGAAGACAATTTCCCTAATGGTAGACCAGCTTTAGAAAAAGTTGGTGTGTATATGACTGATAGAGAGACTGTTAATAAAGTTGAAACTATGAAAGTTACTACTTGTTTAAATCCATTACATACAGCTTTAGCTGTTTATGGTTGTTTATTAAATTATCCTTCTATTGCTGCTGAAATGACTAATCCTTTATTAGTAGGCTTAGTAAAAGGTATCGGTAGTGAAGGTATGAAGGTTGTTGTTGACCCTAAGATTATTAAACCGATGAATTTCTTAAATGAAGTTTTAGAAGAAAGATTGCCAAATAAAGCTATTCCTGATACACCATGGAGAATAGCTACTGATACTAGTCAAAAAGTTCCTGTAAGATATGGTGAAACTATTAAAGCTTATTTAAAAGATGATAGTTTAGATTTAAATGATTTAAAATTTATCCCACTTGCTATTGCTGGTTGGTTTAGATATTTATTAGGCGTAAATGATAATTTAGAGCCTATGGAGTTAAGTAGTGATCCAATGTTAAATGAATTAAAAGCAAAATTAGCTGATGTTAAGATTGGTGATACGAGTGTTAATTTAGATGGTATTTTATGTAATAAGGAAATATTTGGTCTAGATTTAACAAAAACTCCATTAAGAGATAAAATACATGAGTATTTCTTAAGTCTAATCGCTGGTAAAGGCGCTGTTACTTTAACCTTATCTAAATACGTTAAATAAGCGTAAAACTTTTTATTGCTAGGCTTATTTATATAAAAAAAGACAGATTCCCCCCTATATCTGTCTTTTTTGTTGGTTATTAAAAAAATTAGGTTATATAATTTATAGAATAGATTCATGTCTTAATGTGATTAAGACTGTATTTTGCGTTTAATCGTGTCATTAGCGGTCAGAAAGCTGAATAAAAACGTATTTATATGATAATATTATAAGTGACACAGCCTAACTTTTACGTTATAAGGTTGTTGCAATTCATTTTTTATAAATTTTATAAAAAATCGAGTCATAATCGGTTCATAATCATTTCAGGTTATTTGACATGATTGAGTGTTAATGTCAATATAGAGATGTACATTTGACTAATATAAGAATGTACAAATCGGTAATGTAAAATGTACATTCTTTTTGTTATTATTTACTCATAAAATTGTAGTGTCGAAATTTATTTAAGGACAAAAAGGCTGTAAATATAACCTAATTTTAAAAATGTTTATTAGGTTCATTACAGTCTTTTTAAGCTTAATCGTTTACTATTCAGATATATTCATCAATATAAATAGTGGTACTTTTGTATATTTAATATAAACTATTAATATAGTATAATATTTTATAGTTAGAGGGGTTATTCATAAATGAATGTAGACAAATTTATTAGCACTGGTTTTAAATTGATTGAAGAATATAAATATAATGATTATTATTCTTCTTATATATTTGAATACGATGATATTATAATTATCATTGATGATAATTTTGATATAAGTGATAAGGGTTTTCCTTATTATTTTTATTGTAGTATGCAAAATGATTATATGTATAATTATGATAAAGTATTAAGATTTAATAATATTGGCAATGATAATAACCTTATAAATGAAATTATTTATTTAATAAATTTAAAAAAAGAAGACTTAGATTTAAATGATACTGGTGGTAATAGAGATAAAAGTCATTATGATAATACCCCTGCTGAAAAGATGTTTGAAGATGCTTTTGTTGAAACATATGGTTTGGA
The DNA here is from genome assembly GCA_944323055.1 of uncultured Acholeplasmatales bacterium. GTDB lineage: Bacteria > Bacillota_I > Bacilli_A > Acholeplasmatales > Anaeroplasmataceae > CALUXS01. The sequence goes on along the minus strand of CALUQZ010000030.1, from coordinate 14,022 downwards.
TTCTCTAGAATATCTACAAAAAGAAGTACAGTTTTCTTTAGGAAATAGAAAGACAGCATCAGTAGATTTTTTAGTAGAAACTAAGACAAAACATTATAGCTTTGAAGCTAATGGTATTAGTTTTCATGACCCTTTTATAGTAGGAAAAGAACATTATATAGAACAACTACAAAGACAAAATATTTTAGTTTTATTTGGTATTAAAGTATATAGATTTTCTAGTGATATTTTATGTATTAAAGATAAGATGGTTGAAGAATTAAAAAAATATTTAACAAATAAAGAAGATTTTATAGCTAATAATATTATAAAAGAAAGTAGAAAAGTTAAGCTTTATAAACATCAAGAACATATATTAAAAGAATTGGATATAGATAGAAAAAATGGCAAAACAACGGCATTAATTGTTTTACCTACTGGTACAGGTAAATCTCAAATTTGTATTGAAGACTTAAAAAAAGATAATATTAGAAAAGAAGTTAAAAGAGTTTTAATCATGACACCATCTATTAAAATAAAACAAGATTGGTTAGATAGGATAAATGAATTAAAAGAATTCAATTATGATATAGATATAGCATGTTATAATTATGTTTTTGCTACTAGATATGAAAAAACTAGAGATTATTATGACTATATTATTTTTGATGAAGCACATCATGCAGTAGCGGCAAATTGCAAAAAAACTATTCAATATTTTACACCTAAATATTTAATTGGCCTAACCGCTACTCCTAGTCGTTTAGATGAACAAAAATTAGAAGATGTATTTGGAGAATATGATGTTAATTTATCACTTGAAGAGGCTATAAAACAAAAGGTTGTTGTCGATGTAGCATGTTTTCGGCTAAAAAGTAATTTGAACTTAAGTCAAATTAGATATAATGGTAAAGATTATAATGAGGGTGATTTACAAAAAAGTGTTATTGTAGATAGTAGAAATATTTTAATTGCTAAAACTCTCAAAGAATATTTTGCACCTAAAGGTAATTTTTATAAACAAGGAATAGTATTTTGTGTTAACAAAGAACACACTAAAGCTATGGCTAAAACATTAAATGAGTATGGTTTAGTAGCTAAAGCTGTTTATGGTGGAAATAGCGAAAATGAACAAACTTTTGAAAAATATCTAAATAAAGAAGTTCAATTTTTATGTTCTTGTCAATTAATTAGTGAAGGTTGGGATTCACCACAAACAGAGGTTATTGTAATGGCAAGACCTACGTTATCAAGAGTCTTGTATTTACAACAAGTAGGTAGAGGATTAAGACATTATAAAGGTAAAGACTGTCTATATTTAATTGATGTTGTTGATAATTATGCAGCTTCTCTTAATCCTTGGAGTTTTCATGCAATTATGAAAAATGCTAATTACATTCCTTTTACAAGCCCTATTACTAATAGTGATTATATTGCTATTTTGGGTTTAAATGAGTATATTTTAAAACTAGAAAAAGTAGATATTTTAACTTTTGAAGAAAAATATGGTGATTATTATTCTCTTGAACAAGCCGCTAGAGAACTTTATGTCGGAACTGAAACTTTAAATAAATGGAATAAAGAAAGACATTATGCTAAGTTATATTTACCAATTGGTTTAAAAAAAGTACCATATTTTTCAAAAGATGATATTTTATATATTAGGCAAGAACGTAATTTAAAAGTTCATAATAATGATACAATATTAGAAGACTTTTTAGAATTTATTGATGAGAATACTTTAACATTTTCTTTTAAATTAGTTTTTATCTTACTATGTTTTAAATTAGCTAATAGATATGGAGAAATAAAATTAGATGAACTTACTAATGCTTATAAAGAGTTTTATTTAACACGTATTTTAAATGGTAAAATGGTTGATAAAAAAGGGTGTATATATACTAAAGAATATTTAAATGATAATGTTAAGATAAAAAGAAATATGTTAGAGAATCCTTTTGAAAAATATGAGAGAAAAAGATTTTTAAATTATTATTTAGCCAAAGATAAAAAAGATTTAAATATTATTTATTTTAACCCAGTTTTATGGTCTAAATTAACTAAAGATATTAAAGATGAAATAATCAAAAAAGAATTAAAATTTTTAAGCGAATATTATGAAAAATACGGAGGATTAGGTGATGAATACAAACAATTATTATAATGAATTTAGTGATTCTTATATAAAAGATACATTTAATTGTGATATGTTTTTACAATATCAATTCTTTTTAAAATATTTACCTAAAGATAACAATACTATATTAGATTTAGGCTTTGGTAGTGCTAGAGATATGTTATATTTTAAAAGCTTAGGATTTAGTGTCTATGGGATAGATCCTTGTCTTAATTTTTACAAGCACGCTTTAGAATTAGGTTTAGATAATATTTATAATATTGATGCTAATCAATTAGATTTTAATAACCTATTTACAGGCATTTGGGCTTGTGCATCATTATTACATGTTCAAGAAAACACTTTAAAAGAGGTCTTTATTAAGTGCTATAAAGCTTTAAAACCGGGTGGTATTTTATATTGTTCATTTAAATATGGTGATTTTATTGGCATTAAAAATGGTAGGTATTTTATCTATTTAACAGAAGAAAGTATTAAAAAATATCTTGATTTAACAGGATTTAAGATTATTGATACTTTAATTACGACAGATGTTAGAAAGAATAGAAGTAATGAAAAATGGTTAAATGTCATTTTAAAAAAAGACTAATTTAATAAATTGCCAGATTCATTCATCATTTCAATTTTATATTTTAATAGAGAATGAGAATAAGTATTTAAAGTAATAACTGGTGATTTATGTCCTAATATTTCTGATAAGGTCTTAACATCCATACCACTTTCAAGAGCTCTAGTAGCAAATGTGTGACGTAAAGTATGAAAATTACGGGGATTAATATCACATTTTCTTTGAATGCTTTGAAAGGTTTTTTGATAGGCTCTATTTTCAACTATCTTTCCATCTTTAGTAGATATTATATATTTACTACTGCTTTCTTTATGATAATTAATCAATAAAACTAATAATTTAGAAGGAATAGGAATAATTCTATTAGATGTTTTAGTTTTAGGCGCATTGATATATGCTCTATCCTTTCCATTTTTACTAATAGTAAATGATGTTTTATTTATCGTTATTGTTTGATTAGTAAAGTTAATATCTTCCCATTCTAATGCTAAAAGTTCACCTAATCTTATCCCAGTATATAAACAAATAATAATTCCTAAATAGCTGTTTTTCTTACTATTTAAACAATAAGAAATCAGCTTTTTTTGTTCTTCAATAGTGTAAACATTAATATCTTTTTCTATTTTAGTAGGTAATTTAACTTTAGAAATATCTAGTTTATCTGTAATTCTAAATTCATTAGCATCGTTTATAGCAAGTTTTAATAAAGAATAAATTCCTAAAACACTATTTACCGATAATGGTCCGTTAGTTTTTATGTTTCCGGTCTTTATTTTATCAATAAAAAAAGATTGTAATAAAGTTATATTTAATTCATCTAATTCATATTCACCAAGTTTAGGAATTAAGTGTTTATTAATTATATATTCATATTTAATTTGCGTTTTAAGCTTAATAGTTGGTTTCATATATATTTGATACCAAGTAATTAACCAATTTTTTAATTTCATTTTTTTACCTTATTTAATAATAGACAATAAGGTAACATTTTTTATTACTTTTTTATAGTTTTGTTACAAAATAAATAAAAAAGACCATCTTTTACAATAATAGGTGGTCTTTTAATTTGTTCATACAAACAATATTATATCAAATTTTTATAATTATTTGCACTTTAATCACTTAAATAAATAAAAAAAATAAAATTAGGACAATTTGTGAACATTTTTAACCACCTATTATTGTATTAGGCGTATCATTTCTAGTCAATTTTTTGGTGTTCTTAGAAATGGGGTATTTCTATGTTTCTAATGACAAGTATTTATAAGGTATTAAATTTAAGTGATTAAATATTATTGTGATAATTGTAATATAACTACAGAAACTAGCTTATGCCCTATTTGTCACAATAAAACACGTTTATTTGAATCTCAAATATATTATTCAAATAAATATAATACGCCTGTTTTTTCAAATGATAACAATGATAATTTAGAAGAAATTGGTAGTGATATTAGACCTGTTTTTCCAGAAGAACGATTATTATTAGAAGTATTATTAAAAAAGCCTTTTGCTTATGCTAATAAGGCGGTATGGAATACAGGAAGTAACAGATATTTAATTAATGGAAAGAAAATAATTGTTTCTTATAAAGATTTGCGTTTGAATAACGATCCTATAAAAGTTATTGAAGAGCTAGCTAAATATAAAGATGAAAATCAAAAATATATAGATTCGTTTTATAATAGCGAAACTATTAAAAATTTTATTTTATTAAATAAACAAAGGTTAAACTATATTACTTTAGAAGCTAGTGAATATATTAAAGAACAGGCTAAAGGTGAAAATGCAGCATCGATGTTTGTTTCTTTTAGTGGTGGGAAAGATAGTACGGTTGTTAGTGATTTAGTGATAAATGCCTTAGACGAAAATATTATTCATATATATGGAGATACAACATTAGAATATCCGACATCTTTAAATTATTTAAAACGTTTTAAAGAAAGCCACAGACAAATACCAATGTTAATAGCTAAAAATAAAGACCAAGATTTTAATAATTTATGTGAAGTAATAGGTCCTCCTTCAAGAATGATGAGATGGTGTTGTACGGTATTTAAGACAGGGGCTATAACTAAAAAGATTGAATCTACTTTTAAGAATGCTAAGAAGATTTTAACTTTTCAAGGGATAAGAAGAATTGAATCATTAGCTAGAAGTAAATATGAGAGGGAATCAAATGATTCAAAAATCAAAAGGCAAATTGCTATAAACCCTATAATAGATTGGTTAGATTTTGATGTTTGGCTCTATATATTAGCTAATCAATTAGATTTTAATGATGCTTATAGACAAGGATTTTCAAGAGTCGGTTGTTGGTGTTGTCCTAATAATAGTGGCTGGTCAGAGTTTTTGGCAGCTATTTATATGAATAAAGAATATAAAATTTTTAAAAATATATTATATGATTTTGCTAAAAAAATAGGCAAACCAGACTATATTAAATATATAGATGATGGTGAGTGGAAGAAACGTCAAGGTGGAAATGGACTTGACATAGCTAAAAAATCAATTGTTAAGTTTACGCCTTGTGCCCTTGAAGATAATACTTTAAATTTTACTTTAACAAAGCCATTAAATGCTAATTTTTATACTTTTTTTAAGCCTTTTGGGAACTTAAATTTTGAAATTGGAAATAAGCTTTTAAATGAAGTTTATGTCTTAAATAAAAAGACTAATATGCCAATTTTAAAAATTCAAGGTAGGTTAAATAAAGAAGAAATTAAAATTAGCATATTAGATATTAACTATTTTAAAAATATTAAGAGTGCAGAGGCTAATATTAAAAATCAAATAAATAAATTTCAAACTTGTTTAGGTTGCACATATTGCGAGGCAGTTTGTAAATTTGACGCATTAAAAGTTTTTAATTTAGCTAAAGGAAATGTTTCAGGCGATTCTATTTCTTATACGATTGATGAAAATAAATGTGTAAGTTGCCTAGAATGTGTGACGCATTTTCCAAATGGATGTTATTTAAATAAAGTTTTAAAAACAAAAAAGGATTGATATTATGGATAAAACTCCAAAATTTAGAAGGCATGAAACATTTTCTATTAGGGAAGGGTGGTTAGAAAAAGGTATTAATAAAATAAAAGGCAATAATAAATGTTTTTCTAAAGAGCAAGGAACTAGATATCTAGGTTTAGGTACTAATATGGTTAAAGCTTTAAAATTTTGGTTACAAGCGGCTAATCTAGCTAGTTTTAATGTTAAAACGGGTGCTAACTTAACCTCTTTTGGCGAATGTTTATTTAAAGTAGATAGATATTTAGAAAACACACTATCCTTATATTTAATTCATTATTATTTAGTAATGGATGAATATTTTAATCCTATTTTTTATGAGATATTTCATGACGATAATAAAACATATGAAAAAGAAAGTTTAGTTACTTATTTAACTCGTTATTATAAAAATAAATATGATATTGAGGCAGAAAAATTAATTGAATCAGATGTACAAGTTTTTTTTAAAACTTATGTTTATAGTGAAGTAATAGACCCAGAAAATAATTTTAATTCGCCATTCAGTAAATTAGGCTTTTTTAAATTAAATAATAAACAATATATTAAGGAATCTCCTTTATATGATAATTTTAGTAATAAAGTTATTTTATTTGTTATTAACAAATACCTAGAAGATAAAAATATAAAAGAGTTTAACTTAGAAGATTTTATAAATTCTAAATATAGCCCACTAAAAATATATAATTTAACACAGTCTAGTTTATATGCATATCTAGATGAATTAAAGAATACAGGATTTATTTCAATTGTTAAGACGGCAGGGCTTAATACAATAAAATTAAATAAAGAATTAACAGTAGAAGAATTATATGAATAGGGGGATTTTATGTATAACAAATATGTAGATGTTAATAAAAAGTTTAAATCTTCCGTTAACCTTGAATATGATTTAAAAAATGAAGATAAAATTTTAGAATATGTTCCAACTACAGATTTATGTGATGTTTTATATAATTATTTAGATGCAGTTCTTAGTAATAATTCTGTTAGATCAACTCTTTTAGTAGGACCTTATGGTAAAGGTAAATCTTATTTGATGTTGATGTTAACATACTTACTAAGTAAAAGAGAAAATAGAGAATTATTTAATATAGTAGTAAGTAGAATTGCTAAAATTAATAATAAATTAGCTGATTTAATTATTGAGTTAGATAATAATAAAGTATCATTATTACCAATAATTATAAATAATAATGCTGATGAAGATTTTAATAATTTATTTTTAATAGGTTTAAAGAATGCTTTAAAAGATAATAATTTAACTAAATTAATTCCTAATTCTACTTATAATGAAGCTTTAAAAATTGTTAGAGTTTGGAAACAAGAAGAACAAAAAGGTAAATTTATTATATCTAATTATTTGACGGATTTTAATTATACAATTAAAGATTTAGAAAAAGGGTTAAAAGAATATAATCAAACAGTTTTTAATACTTTTAGAAAGCTATTTAAAGAAATTTCTCATGGCCTTGAGTTTAATTATTTAATATCTAATGATATAGCTTCATTATATGCAGATGTATCTAATAAAATTACAGATTATGGCTATAACGGGCTCTTTATTATTTATGATGAATTTGGTATTTTTTTAGAAAATCAAACTAGTGATTTTAGCATTAAACTAAATAAATTACAAAATCTAGCGGAAAGATGTAATGCTAGTCAAGAACGACAAATGCATTTATGTTGTATATGTCATAAAGATTTTATTTTGTATAGTAAAGATGATAAAAAGAGTAATGATTTTGCTAAAATAGCTGGCAGATTTAAAACAATTAGATTTAATCGTAGTTTAGAAGAAAACTATGAAATAATAGCTGATGCTATTAAGAAAAAAGAAGGATATAATGAGTTAGTTTTAAAATTTATTAATAACAACAAGGAGTTTATAAATAATATTTTAAATAGTAATTTTTTAAAAGAAAAAGAATTAGATTTTTTATTTAAGAATACATTCCCATTTAATCCTTTAAGTGTTATAGCATTAATTAATGTTTCGGAAAATGTCGGACAAAATGAGAGAACAGTTTTTACTTATTTAACTGATACTAATGAAACAACGTTTAAGTATTTTATTAAAAATAATAATGAAGGCTTATTAAATGTTGATTTAATTTATGATTATTTTAAAGATGTTATAAAAAATAACTCTTACTATGAAAATATATATAATACGATAACTTCACTAGAACAAATCTTAAATAAAAAACTTGCTATAAGAATAATTAAAGCTTTAGCTATTTTTAAAATAATTAATGATGATATTAAATTTGCACCTTCTATTTATAATTTGGTTTTAGCTTTAAATGCTAATTATATTGAAGTAAAAGAAGAAATTAATAATTTAATTATAAATAATTATTTAAAAACAGATATTTTAACTAACTATATCAATTTCTCATCACTTGATAGTTTAAATATAATTAAAAAGTTAAATGAAATAGTTTCTACAAAACTTCTTAGTTATAAGATAGATGAGTTATTAAATTTAATATCTGAACAAAAATATTATGTATCAAATAAGTATAATAGTGAAAATGAGATGACTAGATATTTTTTAGTTACTTATATGATGCCAAAGGAAATACTAAGCATTTCTGATATTTGTAATTATCCTTTAATGCAAAAGGGTGATGGATTAATTATTAATATTATTAATGTAGATGATATTGATATATTAAAATTTAAAGAAAAATTAAAAGAGTTTAAAGTCTTAAATTTAATATTTAGAGTGATTAATAAAGATATACCTAAAGAAGTTATTAAAAAAGCTCAATTATTTAAAGCAAGTAATATTTTATTAGCTAGTAAAGATATAGCAAATATTGAAAAAGAAACTTTAACTATTTATCAAAATGAAATTAAAAATGAATTAAATAGATATTTAAAAAAATTAGATGATAACGGGATTTTATTATCTAATTCATCTAATGCTAAAACTATTAATAAGATGATAGAAGAATGTTTAATAAAGACATATTATAAGATGGTTGTTTTTATAAATGAACAGATAAATAAGGATGAAATATCTGCAGTATCTCAAAAAGCTAGGAATAAAATTGGAGATGTAATATTACAAATAACGAATAAAGACTTTAGTAAAACGTCATTAGAACAAACTATTTTAACTAGCTTTGAAGACTCAATAGAAAATAATAAGAGTATTATAAAAGAAATCATATCTATAATTATTAAGGATAGTAAAGTAGATGTTAGTCAAATTAGTAATTTATTAAAAAAACCACCATATGGAATGCGTTATGGTGTTATGCCTCTTTTTTTAGCTAAAGCTATTTCAGAAATCACAAGTTATAGTAATGGTAATAAAAAAGCTGTTATTTTATATCATTATGATAAAGAAATACCATTAAATACAGCTAATTTAAATTTAGCTTTAAAAGAAGAAGATTATAGTATATCTTCTTTAGATATTAGTTTAAATACTTATGATGTATTATGTCTTTTTAGTAAAGAATTAGGATGTAAAGAGACTACTAATTTAGGTGAAATGGTCAATAGTATTGTTTTAGCTTTACGTAATGATTTTTATAATTATGATCAAGTTATTAGTACAGCTAGTGAAGATGATAATGTAATTAAATTAAATGAATTAGAATTGAAATATAAAAAGTTAATAAGACAAAATGATATTAATTCATTTGAATTATTATTTATTAAATTACCTAGTTTATTTAAAACAGAAATAGGTGATGTAATAAACAAAATTAAAGAAATAAGATTATCTTATATAAGTAAGGCAAATAAATATTATGATAGTTTGTTAAGTTATGTAAAAGAATTATTTAATACTAATGATTCTATAAAAGAAGGGTTTAATTCTTTTTTAATAGTTAATAATTTAAAAGAAATTAGTTTATCAACTAAATATAAAAGTATTTATAATGAATTAATTAATAGTAGTAATGATGATAATAAAACTTTATCTAGATTAGCTATTATTATAGTAAGATCTAATATTACAAGTTTTAATAAATTAAAAGATGAAAAATTTAAAACTACTTTAAAAGAATTTAAAGATTACTTAGCTAATTATAAAATTGTAGATGTTTTAGATGATGTAGATGAAGTAAAATTATCTTTTATGGGAGAAACATTATTATCTAATTTAGAAGAAACATTAAATGAATATGGGGAAGCTATTTCAGTTGAAGAAAAAAAGCAAATATTAAAAACTTTATTACGAGGAGTAAATTGATATGATTTATTTTGATAATGCGGCGACTACTTTCCCTAAGTTTAAGGAAGTTTATGAGGCTTTAGAGTATGCTGGTGTTAATTATGCCTTTAATGCCGGTAGAGGAAGTTATAAAAAGGCTAAGTTAATTTTAGATATGATAGAAGATACTAGAAGTAAAGTTAGTAAATTATTAAATAGTACAAGTGATAGGGTTGTGTTTACATCTTCGGCAACTGAAGCTTTAAACAACTTAATTTATGGTTTAATTAAAGAGGGAGATGAGGTGCTCATATCGCCTTTTGAACATAATGCAGTCGTTAGAACACTACATAATATAAATGCTAAAATCAATATTATTCCTTTTAATAAAGATTTAGAACTTGATGAGGTTAAGTTTAAAGATTTGTTAGTTATTAAACAACCTAAAGCTATAATTATAAGTCACATTTCTAATGTTTTAGGTTATATGTTACCATATGAGAAAATCTTTTCTATAGGGAAAAAAGTTAATACGATAAACATATTAGATGCGGCACAAAGTTTAGGAGAATATGATATAGATATTAATAATATTGATATAGTAGTTTTTGCCGGTCATAAATCACTCTATGCAATGTTTGGGGTTGCCGGATATTTAAATTTAACTAATGTTTCACTTAAGACTATTAAAGTTGGCGGAACCGGTAGTGATTCTCTTAACCTTGATATGCCTAGTATAATGCCTTATAGATATGAAGCTGGTACTAATAATTCTATTGCTATATATACATTAAATAAAGCAATAGATGTAATTACTAAATTAGATATAAAAAAGCATAAAGAAGAATTAACTAATTATTTAATTAGTAAGTTAAAAGATATTCCAGGTATTAAATTATATTTACCTAAAAATAGTTTACCTTGCGGTATTGTATCATTTAATTATAAAGATTATATAGCTAATGATATTGGTTCAATTTTAGCTGATGATTATGATATATGTGTTAGAACAGGATATCATTGTGTTCCTTTTTTAAATGACTTTTTAGATTTAAATAAGAATAAGGGGACTATTAGAGTAAGTTTTAGTTACTTTAATACATTTGCTGAAATAGATAAATTGATTGATGCTTTAAAGGGGATGGAATAATTGAATTTTAAGGATATAACTTCAAATATTAAGCTAGAATATCGAACTTTAGCTACTAATGTAGTTAATGAATTTTATATACCGGCTTTATCAGTTGCTAAAACATATTATAGAGCAGTCGGATATTTTTCATCTACTATATTATTATCTTTAACTTATGGACTAGCTAATTTTGTTAAAAATGGCGGGAAGATGAAATTATTAATTTCTCCGCAATTGAGTAAGGAAGATTATGAAGCAATTGAAAATGGATATGAGCTGAAAAAATATGTTGAAAATAAAATGGTTAATAACTTTAATGAAATTGTTAATTTTGAAAATATTAATGATCGATTTGCCCTTTTATCTTATATGATAGAACATGATATTTTAGATATTAAAGTAGTAGCTTTAGAAAGACTTAATGATAGAGCTATGTATCATGAAAAAACGGGTATAATGATTGATTCTGATAATAATATCATTTCATTTTCTGGTTCAGCAAACGAGACAAATAATGCTTATTATAATAATTATGAAAACATTGATGTTTATTGTAGTTGGAAGAGCGAAGATTCTAATGAGAGATGTAGAATCAAATTAGAACGATTTAATAGTATTTGGGATGGTAATGAAATAGGGTTAATAACTTTAGATTTCCCTAAAGTTATTAAAGATAAGATTTTAAAATATAGGCCAACAACTAATACTTTTGATTTAGATGCTAATTTTATTAATAAGGCTAAAAATGATAACAATGGTTTAAGAGAGTATCAGATAAATGCTATAAACAAATGGGAAGAATATGGTTATATAGGTATATTTGATATGGCAACAGGTACTGGTAAAACTTTTACGTCTTGTGGAGCCATATTACGGTTAAAAGAGAAAAAAGGGCGTGTCCTTGTAATTGTTTGTTGCCCTTATACGCACTTAGTAAATCAATGGTATGAACAAGTTATTAAGTTTGAAATACCAGCAATAAAGTGTTTTGGGGCAAAACAAAAATATCTAAAAGAGCTAGATAGGCTAGTTAGTAAATTTAAACGTAAAGTAATTAATTTTATGTGTTTAATTACAACAAATGCTACTTTTCAAGCAGAACATATTCAAAAAATATATATAGATAATTTAGATAATTGTTTATTAGTAGCTGATGAAGCTCATAATTTTGGAGCATTTAATTTAAGTAAGACTTTAGAAAATAAATGTAGATATAGATTGGCTTTGTCGGCAACAATTGAACGAAAAAATGATGATATTGGTACACAAACAATTTATGATTTTTTTGGGAAAAAATGTATTGAATACTCATTAGAAAAAGCGATAGCAGAAGGGTTTTTAAGCAATTACTATTATTATCCAATTGTGGTTACATTAAATAGTGAAGAGTTAGAACAATATTTAGAATTAACTAGAAAAATATCTAAATGGGCAGTAATACCTAACCATGAAAATAATGAAACATATAAAATGTATTTAATTAAACGTTCACGTTTGATAGCAGGTGCAAAGAATAAAATCACAAAATTATATGAAATAATTCAAAACTTTAAAGACAAGAATAATTTATTAGTTTATTGTGGAGCTATTAAATATGATAGTGAAAAAATAACTTCTAATGCTCCAGAAGAAATAAGACAAATTAATAAAATTGTCAATGACTTAAATAATATTTACTCTATTAAAGCAACTGAATTTACTTCTAATGAAAATAATGAAGAAAGGCAAAATATTATTAATGCTTATAAGAATTCTGAAATTCAAGCATTAGTAGCCATTAAATGTCTAGATGAGGGCGTTGATATACCTTCAATTGAAACAGCCTTTATTTTAGCTAGTAGCACTAACCCGAAAGAATATATTCAGCGCCGAGGTAGAGTTTTGAGATTGTCAACGGAAACTAAGAAAAAATATGCTTACATATATGATTTTGTAACATTACCTTTTTCTTTAGAAAAAGCTAAGGATATACCTTTCGTATGTAAAAAACCAACTTTAGGATTAGTTAAAAGGGAATTTGATAGAATTAATGAATTTTCTAAAGTAGCTATGAATACTGCTGATTCAAATAAAATAATAGATACCATAGAAGACGTGTTTGAAATTAATAAAATTAAATTTGAAGGAGATAGTGAAGAATATGAATAAAGACGAAAAAATTGATATGAAGAAAGTTAATAGTATAATTCAAGAAGCATATTTAATTATAAAGAGGCAAAAAAGAGGATATATATCAACTAAGGCACAAGCTGTAAAAGAGATAGCAAATAAAATAGAGGAGATTTTAAAAGATGATAATTAAGTCGATAGAGTTGTTTAACTTTAGACAATTTAAACATGCTAAATTTGATTTTTCAATGAGTGATGATAAAAAGTTTACAGTGATTTTAGGTGATAATTCTTGTGGTAAGACTACTTTAATTAAAGCGTTTATATGGTGCCTTTATAAAGAAAATAAGTATAAAGGGAATGAAAAAATATTATTAAATAATGATGTTTTGAAACATATGAATATTAATGAGAAACAAGAGGTTAAAATTGTTTTAGAATTAATTCATAATGATAGTCAATATACTATTACCACTAAACAAAATTTTTTTTCTAATAGTAATGGCAATATAGTTGACGAAGAACCTTTAACAACTATTTCAATTTTAGAAAAAAATAAAGGAGTTACTCCAATCCCACAAAAATTAGTAGCTGATACTATAGATGAAATATTAGATAAAGATTTAATTAATTATTTTTTCTATGAAGGAGAAAATAACCCTATTAGCAAATCTACAACAAAGAAGAACTTACAAGAAGCTATTAAAAATGTTTTAGGTTTTGAAAAAGTAATGGAGTTACATGATTTTTTTGATGCGCAAAAGCCTAAGAATGTTATTGACTATTTTAAAAATAATAAAATAACAAATATAGACATCAATGTCATTAACTTAAGGACATTGACAATTTAAAATTATTAAAAATATAGAAAAGAATCAGTGATTTTACTA
>CALUQZ010000029.1 GCA_944323055.1 uncultured Acholeplasmatales bacterium | reverse complement strand
TCTTAAAAGAAATTTATGGTGGCCAATTAATATCAGCGAAAGAAGTGGAATATGATGAAGTTACAATTTCTAGATAATATTAAAGTCTTTATTTTTGATATTGGGAAGACACTATTTGACAAACAAGTCCATACTAAATGTTCTCAAAGTACAATCGCAGCTCTTAATTTGCTTAGACAAAAAGGATATAAAGTTGGTGTTTGCACCATGAGAACTTTCAATCATATTAGAGATATTATTGATTTTACTTTTGATTTTTATATTTTAAATAACGGTTCTTTTGTAATGTGTGAAAACAACATCCTACTTGATGAACCTATGAATGTCGAAATCACAAAAAGGGATTATTTAACATATACTCCATATGAAACTTTTTTCTCTAACAAAAACGCAAAGGAAAAAGCATTATACAATGGTTTCATTGCCGAAAAAGAAGGGCAAGCTTCAACTTTTTATAATCTAATAATATTTGATGTTGAAACTAATGAATTAGAGAAATTTGAAACGAATTTTGATTGCTATTATTGGGCTAACACTAAGACAGTAAGTTTACAGAAAAAGGGTTGTTCAAGGATAAACGCAATAAAAAGATTAACTTGCTATTTAGGGTTAAAACTTAATCAAGTAATTTATTTTGGAGATGGCCCAAATGATTTAGAAGTGTTTAAAATGTTGCCATTTTCTATTGCAATGGGTGATTGCTTTCCTGAACTACTTAAATATGCAACTTATCAGATTGATACTTGCAAAAATGATGGTGTTGCCAAATTTATTATTGAAAATTATCATGTTTAGCAATGAATAATCTAGAATATCGGTATATATTAAGGGGTTTCGTTTATCTAGTAAGGGTGTCGTTTTGCTAGTAGGGGTGTCGTTTTGTATCAAAGCGATAGCACAAAGACATATTTGTACTAACATTTTGATACAATTAAAGGGTGTCGAAATTAAGCATAGAAGTGCCGATAATAAGGCGCTTTTTTTGTTTCTAATCGTTCTTCTTGTGGTTTAGGTGACTTTTAAACTTCAAAAATTATGATTTTTACCCACTTGCTCACCGATTAGGGGAGTAGATAAACGATTAGACCACTAGAGAAACGAAACACCCCGAAACAGGAGATAAACATTTGTTCGAAATATTAAATGAATAATTTAGACTACTTTACTTGTATCGTTGATATTATGAGTAGGCTATTGCCCTTTAATTTTTGATGAATATTTAGTTTTCTTTTCTATGTTTATTACCGTTTTCATCTTCAATAACATTAGAACGTCTTTTTCTTTCTTCCTGCACTTTATTAAATAGCTCAGTGGGAATTATAGAAGGATGAGCTTCGGTAAATTTATACATACTATGTTCACCATTATTGATATATCTTTTCTTATCCTTGGTATATGTTTTAAAGACAGTAGAAGTGCCGATATATTTTTCGTTAGTTAAGATATTTTCAATGCTTCTTTTACTCCATTTATCTTTGCCTAATGGGGAAGGAATATGAGATGCTTCAAGTTGTTTAATTATTCCTACAACACTATTACCTGAAAGGTAAAGATTATAAATATCAGTAACAATAGTAGCCTCAGTAGGTTCTATTTCTAGAATGCCATCCTTATTTCTTTTATAGCCATAACAGGCTTTCGTATATAGTTTTGAAGTTCCATCTTTTAATCTTTTTTCAATACCCCATAAGACATTTTCACTTCTATTTTTATTTTCATTTTCAGCATAAGCAGATAGAAAACTAAAAAGAAGCTCACTATCCATAGTAGAAGTATTGATATGTTCTTCATCAAAGACGATCCCTATTTTATGTTCCTTTAGAAGTCTAGTTGCTCTTAATATTTCTTCAACATTCCTACCAAACCTAGAGATACTTTTAGTAAAGACAAGATCAAACTTATTATTTTCAGCATCACTTAGCATCCTTTGATATTCACTTCTTTGTTCTTTATTAGCCCCACTTTTAAAATCAAGATAAACATCTACTAAGTGATAACGATAATTCTTACTTATCATCTGAACAAAATAAGATCTTGATTAGATACGCTTCTAAGTTGTTTTTCAGTTGGACTAGATACTCTTACATAAATAACCACATAAATATAAGGATTTGGTAAAGTTGGGATAGGCGCTATGACTCTTACTTTCTTATCTGGCATATTATCACCTCAAAACATACAATTTAGCCTACTTTAGTCGGTGCTAACTCGTATAAAATTATATTTTAAAAGTGCTAAAAACACAATAAATATGGATGGTTCTATCCTTGTTTGAATTTAAGTCGTTAATATTTTGCCTACTTTTATAAAATTATTTTATCGGTGTTAATGACGGTGTATATTGAAAATTTGTCGCGCAAGTGTTAATATTTCATTGGTGATAAATATGGATTTATATGAATCAAATAAAATTGAATTCAAAGTTAAATTTACTGATCAAATAGTTAAAGAGTTGGTTGCTTTTCTTAACACAGATGGTGGACAAATCTTTGTTGGTATTAACGACCATGGTGAAGTTGTAGGTGCCAGTGAAATTGATAAAACATTAAGAAATATTTCTGATGTTATCAGTAGCCAAATTGAGCCTTCTCCTTTAGAACTAATTAGTTGTGAGATAAAAACTATGGAAGGACTTCCGGTTATTGTTATTAATATTAAAAGAGGAAGTGCTCCTATTTATTGCATCAAGAAATATGGCTTTTCTAGTTTAGGATGTCCTATTAGAGTTGGTTCTACTTGTAGAGAAATGACACAAGAACAAATAAATAATAGATATAAAATGCGTTTTTTTAATGATGACTTATTAGTTAGCTCTCCTACTAATTTACGTGAACTTTCATTTTTGACACTTAAAAATTATTACTCAGCTATGGGTTATAAGCTAAATGACAACACTTTTGAGACTAATTTAAAGTTAATCAATGATAAAGGTCAATATAACATGATGGCTGAATTATTGTCTGACGATAGCCGATTCTCATTTATATTTGTTAAATTTGAAGGCAAAAATAAAGCTTCACTTTCTCAAAGAAGTAATTATGGTAATAAATCTATTTTATTTGCTTATGAACAAATGATGAACAGACTTCAAGCTGAAAATATCTGTATTTCAGATACTACCATTAGACCAAGACAAGATAAGTATTTATTTGACTATGATAGCGTTAATGAAGCAGTAGTTAATGCGATTGTACATAATGATTGGAGTATTTCAGAACCACAAATTTCATTTTTTAGTAATAGATTAGAAATCTTATCTCATGGTGGATTGCCTCATAATTTATCTATTAGTGAGTTCTTTGCTGGAATTAGTAAACCTAGAAACTTAGCATTAATGAAAATATTTTCTGATTTAGATATAGTTGATCATACCGGACATGGTATTCCTACAATCGTTGAACGTTATGGTAAAGATGTTTTTAGCATTAATGATAACTATATTCTAATCACATTTCCATTTGATGAAGAAGTTGCGAATAAGGTTAATGTCGGTGTAAATGTCGGTGTAAATGTCGGTGTAAACGAAACAGAAAAAACGATTCTAGAAGAACTTTTAAAGAATCCGACATTAACTGCAAATAGGCTTTCTTTAATTATTAAAAAGAGCAAGAGAACGATTGAACGTTACTTAAAAGCATTACAAGATAAAGGGTATCTTGAAAGAAGTGGTTCAGATAAGACGGGGGTATGGAAAATAATAAAATAGCCTACTCTACTCACTATTTATTCATTAAGAATTAAGATTTAAAAATGTTAAAAACATAATAATTATCGATATTTTTAATAATTAGATTTAAAATTTCAGCTTTTGCCTATTCACTACATCTTATTAACTAACATTTTGATACAATTAAAAGGTGTCAAAATTAGAGATATTTGTCCGAGAAATCGGGCATTTTTTATTATGTTGCGTTTTGCTAGTAGAGAAAAATTGGTTTAAAGCGACGGATTTTAGAATTTTGGCCGTTACTTATTACTCATACTACACTTACTACTATATATAAGTAATAAGTAAATTGTACATTCTTATATTAATTGTACATTTTTATATTGACATTAACATTCTACTAGAAAAATCTTATGGGCTTTTATAGCTTTTTTTATTTTACTTAAATTTTGTAAAGAAGTATAAATATTTTTGAAATCACATTTTTAGATTGCTGAATAAAACAAAAAGAATAAGCATAAACTTATAGTAATATTCTTAGATTATTTTCATTTGAATAAAATAGGCACAACACCTAGTTAATGTAGGTATTATGCCTAAGACAAGTTTAGTTATTTATTATAATATCTTTATTAATTTTTTTAATTGTCAGAAAATATAAAATGATTGATATAAAGGCAGTAATAAACTCAGTAATAGGGAAAGCTATAAAAACACCATTTGCTTCAAAAGGAATGACTAAAATTAAAGCTAAAGGAATAATAATTATTATATATCTAAGAAGAGAAATTATTAGGCTTGTTAGTCCTTTTGATAAGCCTTCAAGTCCACCACAACAGGTAATAGAAATAGCGGAAATTATAAATCCAATAGATATAATTCTTAAAGCTGTAGAACCTAAGTTTATTATATTTTCACTTTCACTAAATAAGCCTAAGATTTGATTAGGAATAGTTAAACTTAAAATAGTTCCTATAAGCATGATTATGAGTGTTAGAAGGAAGGTATATTTAAAACATTCATTTACCTTATTTATTCTTTTAGCACCATAATTATAGCCTACAATTGGTCTCATACCTTGAACGAAACCATTAGCTGGTAAATAGATGAAAGTTTGTAGTTTATAATATATGCCAAGTATAGTTATGTAATCTTCATTAAATGGCTTTAATATGCCATTAAGTGCTGATATTAGTACTGATGGTAGTGCTAAATTTAAGGTAGCTGGTATACCGACTAAATATAGTTTTTTAGTATTGGTTAAGTTTAATTTATAACTATTTAATTTTATTTCTTTTTTGGCAATAATATAATATATTACATAAATTATTAATGATAAAGTTTGACCAAGTCCTGTTGCTAGAGCAGCACCGGTCATACCCATTTCGGGGAATGGTCCATAGCCAAAAATTAGAATTGGATCAAATATAATATTAAAGATACAACCTGCTATTAGAGCAATCATAGTTAATTTCATTTTACCTATACCTTGAAATATTTTTTCAAATGTTATTCCTAAAACATTAGGAATGGTAAATGCAAAAGCAACTACTGCATATTCATGGCCCAAATTTAAAACATTAGTATTGTCAGTAAATAAACTTAAAAATGCCTGTGCTCCGACTAAACAAATTATTGTTAAAATAATTGAATGAATCAAGCTATATAGAAGTCCAAGTGACGCAGAATTATTCATTTCACTTTGTATTTTAGCTCCAAAATAATAAGATATAGTAGAACTAATACCAACCCCAAATCCGACTGCAACCGCAGTTATTAAATTTTGCATCGGATATATTAAACTAATGGCATTTAAGGCATCATCACCAAGTTGAGCTATAAATAGACTATCTACGATATTATATAAACTATTAAATAACATAGAAATTACCATAGGTAATCCTAATTTTAATAATAATTTAAAGATGTTTTGACTTTCCATGTTTACCTCCATAAAAAAAGCCCATAGCTTAATGCTATGTGGCGAAAAAAGCAAATTGCTATAAAAATCCACAAAAGATTTTAGTGCCTAAATTATAACAAAAACAAATAGATATACAAGATATTTTTTTAATATTTTTTAATTTAATTGCTTTAATGAAAAAATAGGTGTTTTATGGCAAAACCCGAGTTTGCCTAACATTTAAAAGAAAGTCCACGATTTTTTCTAGGAATCATGGACTTTTTGGCTTTTTATCAACTAATATTAACTTGAAAATTTCGTACGTATATTATGTGACTACTTGAAAATGTCTATGGTTTGTTTAAGCTCTTTTAATTGTTTTTTTGTATATAACTCTGGATTTATTTTAATGTTAAAAGCGTCAAGCACTGTCTTTAAATCACCAGTATCTACATTATTAAATCTATATAAACCATTGGTAGTGAAGGAATGAAGGTTGTAGTAGATCCTAAGATTATAAAACCAATAGATTTTTTAAATTGTGTATTAGAGGAAAGATTACCAAATAAAGCTATACCAGATACACCATGGCGTATAGCAACAGATACAAGTCAAAAAGTACCTGTAAGATATGGTGAAACAATAAAGGCATATTTAAAGAATCCAAAATTAGATTTAAATGATTTAGTTTATATACCATTAGCAATAGCCGGATGGTTAAGATATTTAATCGGAGTAAATGATAATTTAGAAGTAATGGAATTAAGTAGCGACCCAATGTTAAATGATTTAAAAGCTAAATTAAGTGATGTTAAGATTGGAGATAAAGAAGTAAACTTAGATGAAATATTAAGTAATGTAGCTATCTTTGGTATAGATTTAACTAAGACACCATTAAGAGCTAAGATTTATGAATATTTCATAAGTTTAATAGCAGGTAAGGGTGCTGTAGTAAATACTCTTACTAAATATGTTAAATAGATTTAAGCTTTTTATTCTTAAATCTTTTATATAAATATAGTATAGGACAATTTACCCCTGAATTGTCCTTTTTTATGTCTTATAATGTTTATTTTTTAATATTTTTTTGGCACAACTTTTTTGTAAAAGCGGTTTAAATTGAAAAGAAAGTATTGTTAGTTAAATAACGAAAAGCAGGAAAAAAACAAATTTAATATAATTTAGTAAAGAAAGGAAGTATCTTATGATAAATTTGAAAGGAAAGCCGTTTTATCTAAATGATGATGATATAAAATGGATTGAAGTTGTAAAAGATAGATTAACAATTAAAGAAAAGATAAGTCAATTATTTTGTTTAATTGCTTATTCAGCTGAGGAAGATTATTTGAAATATTTAGCTAACGATTTAAAAATTGGTGGCATTATGTGCCGAGTTATGTCAGTTGAAGAAATGTGTAAAACTGTAGAAGTTTTACAAAAAAACAGTGATATACCTTTTTTAATTTCAGCAAACTTAGAAACAGGTGGGGCAGGTGTTTGTCTTACTGGTACTAAACTTGGTTCAGAGATGAGTATTGCTGCTTGTAATAATAAGAACATGGCTAAACGATTAGGTGAAGTTTGTGGTAAGGAAGGAAGTGTGTTAGGAGTTAATTGGGCTTTTGCTCCTATCGTTGACATTGACTATAATTTTAGAAATCCAATTACTAATACTAGAACTTTTGGTTCTAATAAGGAGATAGTTAAGGAATTTGGGTTAGAATATATTAAAGAAATTCAAAAATATGGTATTGCTGCTTGTGCTAAACATTTTCCTGGTGACGGTGTAGATGAACGGGATCAACATTTAGTAACATCAATTAATTCATTATCATGTGAAGAATGGGATAATAGTTATGGCTCTATTTATAAAACGGTGATTGACGCCGGCGTTAAAACGGTAATGGTAGGTCATATTATGTTACCAAGTTATAGTAAAAAATATAATGATAAAATTAAGGATGAAGAAATTTTACCTGCAACACTTTCGTATGAAATTGTAACAAAATTATTGAAAGAAAAATTAGGCTTTAATGGTCTTGTTATAACAGATTCAACGACTATGGCTGGTTTAAATATAGCTATGCCAAGACATGATTTAGTGCCTTTAACAATTGCTAGTGGATGTGATATGTTTTTATTCACTAAGAACCTTGAAGAAGATTTTAATTATATGTATGAAGGCTATCAAAAGGGAATTATTACAGAAGAAAGATTAAATGATGCAGTTACTAAAATTTTAGCATTAAAAGCATCTCTAGGACTACACAAGAAAAACAATTTACCAGATTATAAAAATATAGATAAAACTATAGGTTGTAAAGAGTTTCAAAATATAGCTAAAGAAGTAGCTGAAAATTCAATTACTTTAGTAAAAAACAAAGAAAATATTTTACCTATTACACCAAAAAAATATAAACGTATTTTATTTTATAGCTTAGAATCTAGTGCCGGCAATATGGGCTTTAGTGTAGCGGTAGGTGCTAATAATAAATTAATGGAAAAATTAAAACAAGCAGGTTTTGAAGTCACTTTATTTACTCCTAAAAGTGGTTTTGAGGGAACAATGATTTCGGCTGAAGAGATAAAAAATAATTATGATTTAATAATATATAGTGCTAATCTAGCAACGAAATCAAATCAAACAATAGTACGTATCGAATGGTGTGAACCAATGGGAGCTAATGTACCTATTTATATGACAAGTATTCCAACAATTTTTATATCGCTAGAGAATCCATATCATTTATTAGACGTACCGCGAGTAAAAACATATATTAATACATATTGTTCATCAGATATAGTTTTAGATAGTTTAGTTGATAAATTGTTAGGTAAAAGTGAATTTAAAGGTACTTCACCTGTTGATGCATTTTGTGGTAAATGGGATACAAGATTATGATTAAAGGAATTATTTTTGATTTAGATGGGGTTATTGTTTCCACAGATAAATATCATTATTTAGCTTGGAAAAAACTAGCTGATCGTGAAGGTATATATTTTGATGAAAAGATTAATAATCGTCTAAGAGGTGTATCAAGAAGAGAAAGCCTAAATATTATTTTAGAAAAAAGTAATAAGATATATAGAGAAGAAGAAATCTTAGCTATGTTAGATTTTAAAAATAATATTTATCGCTCAAGTTTAATTAATTTAACTCCGCAAGATATTTTACCCGGGGTAGTTGAATTACTAGATTATTTAGATGCTAAAGGAATTAAAAAAGCTATTGGCTCATCTAGTAAAAATACTATGTATATTTTAGAAAGAATTGGCTTAACAGCGCATTTTAATGTAATTATTGATGGTACTATGATTACAAAAACAAAACCGAATCCTGAAGTGTTTAGTAAGGCCCAAAAACAACTAGAATTAGAACCTCAGGAATGCTTAGTAGTAGAAGATGCTATTGCGGGAATTGAGGCTGCTCATAATGCTAATATTAAAGCTTGTGCAGTTGGTGATGCAGCATTAAAACAAGTTGGTGATTTCAATTTGAAAAGTATTTTAGATGTTAAGGAAATTATATAAAGGAATATTGATTTATAGTTAAATAAGATAAAAATAACAAATTTTAGTTGGCATGATTTCTATATCATTAGGAGTCATGCCTTTATATTATAAAAAATACCTCTAAAATAGATATTTATCTACTTTAGAGATATCATCATAATTTTTCATATATTTCATTTGTAAATTTAAAATAATAATTCTTATCATTTAGAAAATAAACAATTACTTTTTGCTCTTTTTTTAATAAATTTGTTTGAATATAATCATCATCTATCCAATCTGACTCTAAATTTTTAGAAACACC
The DNA here is from genome assembly GCA_944323055.1 of uncultured Acholeplasmatales bacterium. Classification (GTDB taxonomy): domain Bacteria; phylum Bacillota_I; class Bacilli_A; order Acholeplasmatales; family Anaeroplasmataceae; genus CALUXS01. The sequence goes on along the minus strand of CALUQZ010000029.1, from coordinate 8,987 downwards.
ATCTATTGAGACACTGACAATAATCTCATAAATTTCATCTTTAATTAATTTAGCACCTGAAGAATTTGCTTTTTTAATAGAAGAGATATAACCAGTTAAACTTATTTCATTTTTAATCAGATTTTGTAACTTTTTTAAATTAAGATAACGCTTGACATTTCTATAAATAGCTAGAAGTATAAATAAAATTCCAAAAATTATTAAAAGTAATAGTACACCTAAATTTTTTTTAAGAATACCATAAATTAAACCTATAATCATTAAAATACTTCCAATTATAAAAACAAACACAAAGTTTTTTTCTTTTCTAATTAACATAATAGCTCCTAATCATATAATTTTATTTCTATTAATTTAATTTCTAAAGGCTCTAATAGAAATTCGGCACTTAAATTATTTTGTGTGACATTTATTTCACGATATTGATAGTCAGGATAAGAAGCAATCTTAATGGCATCAAAAACGGTGTTTATAAGTCTATTATAAGTATCAATTGGTGGTTTTCCACAATCAAGCCATCTATCGTAAGGACTACCATATTTGCGGTTAATACTATGCATTTCTATTTTAGCTTTATTGTGAGAAGTTTTGTACATAAGATTTATTTTCTTTTTAGTTTTATTAACAAAAGGTGAATATCTATCAAAGACGGGTTTAATATATAAATCATCACCTATTAAATCTGCATTTGGGTGTTCATAATTGTGTAATATTAAAACTAATTTTGTATTATTTTCATTACTAGTTAAGATAAAGTTTTCACCACGAGAAATGACATATTTTTCTAATTTTGATAAGAAAGTTAAAGCGTGTAAATATGGCTTAGGTATACCATTTTTGTAATATAAGCCAGTGCCACCTGAAAAATAATTCATATCTGCTAAAGTTTCTTCAAAATCAGAGATTCTATAATAGGTAAAACCTTTTACTTTTTCTATATTATCAATAATATTTTTAATAATAAAATCAGCCATAAATATGGTGTCTTGTAAGACATTGTAGTGGCTAATAGTAAAATTATATTGAGTTATTATAATAGGTATTCTAGTACTGTTTAAATCAAGAAGATTACGAACATTAGTTAAATATTTTTTTAGCCGATTTTCATCATTTGTTGGTTTAGTATATGGAATTCTTTGGAAACTTTTGCCACGTAAATTATAAGTTTCTAAAATGTCCCAGTCATCATCCATATAAAATTCTAAAGCAACATAATTAGGCAAGCAAAAATTTTCTTTAGTCCATGTAAAAAACTCTTTGAACCATTCAATCTTTTTATTAGATATAGGAATTAATTCGGGTGATGAAACAATGAAATCTTTACTAATGTTTTTAATAGTTTGCCAAGTTATCTTATAAAAATTGAAAAACTCAAAATTTGATGAAAAACCCATATAGTTATAATCAGTGTCAGGTTGACGCCAAGGAATAAATATCCAGTTTTTTACAACATCATAACTATAGCGTTCAATTATATGGTTAAAGAAAGTTTCTAATAATAAAACCCATTCCTCTATTTTATTTGGTGGTGATGTGTTGTATTCATCAGCAAAAATAGTTTTATTTTTATCTCTTGCTAGAGCTTGTGGCATATAAGTTAAAGACAAAACAGGAATTAAATCTTCAGAAATCAAGAAGTCTAATATTTCATTAATTAGATTAAAACGAAAGTAAAGACGGCCACTTTTAGTACGTGAACAAAAATATAGATTATCCGAAAAAATGCCACATAAATAAACATATTTTACATTAATTTTTTCTTTAGCATCAATTAACACTTTTCTAATACCTGAATAAGAAATATTTCTAGCATTGTTAACTGAAACTGAAATAGTAGCAGGATTAGGATCAATTGTAAATAGAGGTTTTTGTTTTTCATAAGCATTAATTAAAACTTCTTTATATAAATTATTAGTTAAATTTTTTTCTGTTTCTTGTTTTAAATCTTTTAATAATTCTTCAATACCTTTATCTTCTTTAGAAGCAATCTCATCAACAATAGATTGTTCTTTTTTGTTTTTTCGAGTTTCTGATGGCAATTCATTATATTTTTGCTTATATGCTCTTAAAAATGCATGATTAGAAGCAAAACCATTTTTTAAGGCTATATCTATGATTGGTAAATTAGTTTCTAATAAGTCTTTAATACTGTGTCTGAGTCGCACATCATCATAGTAGTCAGTGAAATTCATATTAAGATTTTTTTTAAATAAATTAGATAAATAGGGAATAGAAAAATTAAATTCATCAGCTAATTCATTTAAAGATAAGTTATTAGCATAATTTATTTCTATATAATCTAGTATTTCATCCATTTTAGTTTTTTGATATGTGTTACCTACTTTAGTAGTAGGAAAAGATAGGTTCAACTCATCTATTATAGTGTAGGCATAAGAAAATGCTTTAATAATAGTAAAGTTAGGTTTATTGTATTCACTTATTAAAGTTGTAATAATTGTTTGTAGTTGTAAAAAAACACTTTTATTATCATAAGTACAAGAATTACAATAAAAGTTAACTTGTTTAATTGCATCATCTAATTCTAATCTACTGCGTTTAATAGTTATGCAAGCAACAATACCATTTAGGTGGATGATTTGATAGTTTTCTGTCTGATTAATTAAAATAATATCATTTTGATTAAATTGATATTCTTTTGTCCCAACAATTAAATTTGCACTTCCTTTAAGGTTAAACAGAATTTCTAAATCAACATACTTATTTTTAATAAAATTTTCATTTTGTAGTATCTTTACTACTAGAGGATAATTGTATTTTTCATTATTTTCCATAGTTTGATTTTAACATAGTTGTATTTTTTATGCAAATATTTTTAATAATTTATTATTTTTAATAGTGAATGTTTATTTTTTTAAACTATTAGGCTTAATAAGTGCTGTTTTTTAATATAATAGCCCTTTTAAACAAATTATGAAAGCGTTTCACTTAAAAATATAGTATTTAATGAAAAGAAATAAAATGTAAGTAAAACGCTTTTTATGCTAAAATTTAGCTAGTTAAGGAAAGGAGAAGTAAAATGGTATGTGACAATAACGAATTAATTTTTGAAGCTAGACATATGCATAAAGAATTCGGGCCAACCATTGCTTTAAAAGACGTAGATTTTACTTTGCATCGTGGTGAAATAAGAGGACTTATTGGTGAAAATGGTAGTGGAAAATCAACAATTATGTCAATCGCTGCCGGTATGCAACCTACTACATCTGGTGAAATGTTTTACAAAGGTAAAAGTTGGTCACCTAAAACAATGTTAGAAGCACAAGAATCTGGTATAGCGATGATTTTACAGGAATCTAATACTATTCCTGGAGTGACAGTAGCAGAAAACCTTTTTGCAGGTAGAGAAAAAGAATTTTCACGATTTGGGATTATCAATATGCCTAAAATGTATCAGAGTGCTGATAAGATTTTAGAGAAATTTGGCGTTACTAATATTAAGGGAAATACAAAGATTAATTCATTGAGTTTTGAAGCTCGTAAGTTAGTAGAAATAATTAGGGCTATGGAAAAAGGACCAGAAATTCTAGTTGTAGATGAAACAACGACAGCTTTATCTTTTGAAGGTCGAAAATTATTATATAAGATAATTCATCAAATGACTGAACAAGAAAATAAAGCAGTTGTATTTATTTCACACGATATAGATGAAATTATGGAGCATTGTACAGATGTAACTATTTTACGAGATGGCGAAATAATAGCCACTTTGAACAAAGATGAATATGATCCACGTAAAATTAGAACTCTTATGGTAGGTAGGGACATAGGTGATGCATATTATCGTGATGATATGGTCCCAAGTAGTGGGGAAGAAGTAGAATTAGAATTGAAAGATATTAATTACTTAAATATTAAAAATTTTAATTTGCAACTTCATAGTGGCGAAATTGTTGGGATTGGTGGTTTATCAGATTGTGGTATGCATACAATAGGTCATATTGCTTATGGTGCTTGTAAACCCCAACAAGGTCAAGTTTTAAGGAAAGGTAAAAAAATTACTAGTCCTTCTAAAGCAATAGATTTAGGAGTTGGATATATTAGTAAGAATAGGGATACTGAGGCATTGATACTTGAAGCTTCGGTTAAAGAAAATATTATTCTTCCATCTTTAGATCAATTATCACATTTTACTTTTATTAACCCTTTTGAAGAAAATAAAATTACAGATGAACAAATAAGTAATTTAAGTATTAAATGTTATAATCGCAATACTTATGTTTCAAAGTTATCAGGAGGAAATAAGCAAAAGGTATCATTTGCTAAGTGGCTAGCTAATCATTCTAATGTAATTATTATGGATTGTCCTACACGTGGTGTTGATGTTGCTGTTAAGCAAGCAATGTATAGAATTATTAACGAGTTAAAACAGCAAGGTAAAGCCATTTTATTGATTAGTGAAGAATTAGCAGAGTTGATAGGTATGTGTGATAGAATTTTAATTATGAAAGATTTCAATATTAATCATGAATTCAAACGTAGTGCTGATTTAAAAGAAGTAGATATTATAGATTATATGTTGTAGGAGGAAAAGATGACTAGTATATTAGAAAAAATTAAAACTTTCGATTACAAACGTTACATTAAAGATCATGCTTTCTCTCTAGCGGCTTATACAGGGTTAGTTTTATGTCTAATTATCTTTAGCATTTTGCCACCAATAGTTACTGGGGCTAATATTTGGTCGAGGATGAGTTTAAATATTACAATTGAACAAATTACCGTTTATATGATCTTAGCTCTTGGGGCAACTATGATTTACGCTATGGGAAGTATGGACATATCGGTTGGTTATCAAGTGGCAGTATTTAGTACCCTATTTATAATTATCAGCAATGCTAGTGGTAGTATGTTTTTAGGATTGTTAGTGATAGTAGTTTTGGGAATAGTTTGTGCAGTCTTTAATGCGGTTGTAGGAACTTATATTAAACTACCTACTGTTATGTCATCTGTTGTTTTGATGCAGTTGTTTAGAGGTATTAATCAAACTTTATTCTCAGATAGTTCTATTAACTCATATGCAATTCAATTTGATTTAAGTATAGTTGATAGTACTTGGTTTAGAGTTTTATCTATGGTAGTTTTAGCAATCATTGCATGTTATATATTAAATTATACAAAAATAGGTAAAAGGGCTAAGGCTGTTGGAGCTAATAAATATGCTGCAGCTCAAGCTGGTTCTAAAATGTTAATTACAAGGATTGCTAGTTATACTGTATTTGGTATGTTCCTAGTTATTGCTTGTATTTTCTTGATTGCAAGAACTAGTGGTATTGGTGAAAGTGATTCATCCGGTTTTCAAATGGATGTCATGATTATGTTGTTAATGGGTGGTATGCCACTTTCTGGTGGTATGCGAACAAAAATAAGTTGTGCCGTTTGTGGTTGTTTAACTTATGTTTTATTAGATAGAGGATTAGGATTATGTGGTGTATCAGCAGAATATATTACTTTAATAAAAGCTTTAATCTTCTTAGGTATTGTAGTTATTACATGTCGTAAACCTGGGGTTGTATTACCTCGTTAATAAAAAAATATAGAAAAGGAAAGGTAAAAAATATGAACAAAATTTTTAAAGGTTTAGGTGTATTTGGTATGGCAGCTTTAGCAAGCTTTTCACTAGCTTCTTGTGATGGTACTAATGCTGATAAAGTTAATGTTATTATAGGTTGTTATATGACTCGTGGTAACACTTATGAATCATTAATTAATTATTTAGATTCTATTAAAGATTATTTAAATTTTGAATATATAACCGTTTTAATTTCTCAAACTGATGCTCAAGAAAACTTATCTACATTCCAAACAGCTTTAGAAACTGGTACTGATGTAGTTATTACAATGATGGATAATAACTTAGAAAATACAAAAGCTATTCTTGATGCATGTAATGAAGCTGGAGCTTACTTTGCTGGTTGGCAAACAGATTTCAATAACTCAAGAAATGATTCTGAATTCATTAACGATGATCATTTCTTAGGTGCTGCAACTGATGGTGATATTAATGGTGCTTCACTTGGACAATGGTTCTTCAATAAATTATCTGAATCTGATAACCGTAATATTGCATTATGTCGTACTCCATCTTATGCATATCCTAGCGGTTTACAAGCTACTAATGAATTTAAACGTTTAGCAGATGAATGGAATGAAAGTCATCCTGATGATCAATTCAATATTATCTATGCTAATAAAACAGCAGGTACTGATGATTATTCATATGATATGGGCTTTGGTGGTAACTTAGATGCTACTGTTTTAGATGGTTGGTTAAGTCAAGACTTAGATGCTATCGTAGCCGTTAATAGTTTAGCAGTAAGAATTTATAATACTTTAGCTGAAAGAAACGTGGATGAAACAATTGATTTATATACTGTAGGTTGGGATGATGCAATTATTCCTTATGTTGGTGATGACAAGACTATTAAATCATTAGGTCAATCTCCGGTTGAAACTATTGTTTATCCACTTATTCTAGGTATTAATGCAGCAAGAGGAACTCAATTTACTGATATGCCTTCTGGTGAAGATAAATTAGTTATTGGTCAAAGAGTAATGATTGGTTCTGATGAAGATTTAGCTGCTGGTAGAGAAAATTGTATGATTTATAGTACAGATTATTCAACAAGTCATGCTTTAATTAGTGGTGAAGAATTAAAAGAATATTTAGGTGATGCTGAAGGAGCAAGTTTTGCTAAATTAAAAGGATTAATTGATTCTTGGGATTCAGATTACGTTTTATATCGTAAATAATTAATTTAATAAGTTTTAAAATTAGTTATTAAAGGAGGATAAAATGTCTAGTTCAAATCAAGTTTCTTTTGGAACAAAAATGAAAAATTATTTTACAGCCAAAAGAATAAAAACAGCAGGTTCAAAAGTATTTGCTACAGTCATTTTCCCTCTACTAATGTATGCCATTATGGCTATTGTCTGTGCGGCAAATGGCATTACCTACAACTTATTCAGCTCAACTTCAATTGCTGATATAGTTGCAGATACAGGTTATATGGCAGTAGTTGCTCTAGGTATTGCTTTTCAATTAAAGTATGGTAGATATGACTTTACAGGAGGAGCAATTCTAGTAGTAGCTGCTACAGTAGGGGCTATGATAGTATTTAGATTAAATCTAAATATGTGGGTTTTAATCTTAATTTGTATAGTTGTTGGAATTGCTCTATCAGTTTTAAACAGTGTAGTTTATGTTTTTGCAAGAGTTCCAATTCTTGTTTGTTCGTTAGCTATGGGTTATGTAATTGAAGCCATTGGTGCATTCATTTCTGGTGGTGAGTCATTTAATATTACAGGTTTCCAAGAAATGAATCAATTTGGTTATTTCCCATGGATTTTATTACCATTAGCTTTAGCTTTATTGTTAAATTATTTATATAGCCATTTTACTATTGCTGGTCGTCAATCAAGATTACTACAACAAAATCAATTAGCTGCAGTTAATATCGGTATTAATGAACGTAAAAATGTTATTATTTGTTATGTTGTTTCAGGAGCTATGTTTGGTTTAGCCGGAGCTATATATGCTTCACAAAATCAAATTATTCCAAATAGCGAACCTTTAGCTACAGTAACAACACTATTTGCTAATATTGTTCCATCATTAGTTGGTTTGTTCTTATCAAGGTTTATTGATGATGGTTTAGGAACTTTAATTGGTGCTTTAACTATTTCTATTTTATACTATGGTTTGGCTTTATTAGGTCACCCTAATGATGGTTTAAGAGTAATTTGTTTTGCAACATTCTTACTAATATTTATTTTCTTCAGCGGATTTTATGATGAAATATGTAAAATGATTAAATACTTAATCTATAAAATAAAGAAGAAGAAAAAACAATCTAACTTACCGGCAACGGAGACATAATTATAGGCAGGTTGCTAGGCAACCTGTCTTATTTTTAAGAGGTAACTATGAATTTATTTGTTGATGTTTATAAAGAAACATACCCATACATAAAAACATGGCAATTTGGGATTGGTAATGATCATGCCTATACGTTGACCCGTAAAGATGTCTATGAATATTTAAAATATGTACAAAAGGAAATAGGTTTTAAATATTTACGATTTCATGGTATCTTTGATGACGATATGCATATATATCAAAGACTTAGTGATTTTCCTTTATTTGCTAAAATGCCTAAAGCTAATCAAATTGTAGAACTAAATTTTAAAGAGGTTGGCGTGGTATTTGATAATATTTTAGCAGCTGGATTCAAACCATTTGTTGAATTATCCTTTATGCCAAGTGCTTTAGCTAGTAAAAAAATATTTGGCTTTCATTATAAAAATAATATTACCCCACCTAAATCATATAAGAGATGGAAAGCATTTATTAAAGAATTTATCATGTTCTTAATTGCTAGATATGGTTTAGAAGAAGTTAAAACTTGGTATTTTGAAGTTTGGAATGAGCCAGATATTAAAGTAATATTTTTTAGAGGTACGAAAGAAGATTATTTTAAACTTTATGAAGCAACTGTTGAAGCAATTAAAAGTGTAAGTACTGAAATTAGAGTTGGAGGTCCTTCTACATCAGGGTGCTTATGGATTTCAGATTTTGTTAAATTTTGTGATGAAAACAATATTCAATATGACTTTATTTCAACTCATCATTATCCAGGTGATGGGTTTGGCAATAATTTTGGACCAGAACGCTTTAAAGAAATTAGAGAAAATATTCTTAAGATGGGTAGAGAGAAAAAATCAATTACTGAGGCGATGCGTAAATTTTTCTTTCATCCAGAAGAATATACAAAATATCCATTAAACATTTTAGTTGAAAAGGATTTAAAAACAGCAGAAGTTGCTAAAAACAAACCTTTGATTATATCAGAATGGAATGTTTTATCAGTTTATGGAGCTCCTGAAAAAAAAAAAAAAATGTCAGCTAGTTTTATTATCGATTATACTTTAGCCACTAAAGATATTTGCACTGGTAATATGTTTTGGTG
>CALUQZ010000028.1 GCA_944323055.1 uncultured Acholeplasmatales bacterium | reverse complement strand
TTAGCTCTACATGTTTCAACAATACTATAAGCTATGCTTGACCCTTCAGCGCCTGCCTCACTAAAACAGAATAAGAAATTTTTTCTACCAAGAACAAAACTTTTCATCATCCGTTCAGCTAATTATCCAAAATTTTGGATAATTAGCTTTATCCTCAAAAAAATATTATCCCCAACTTTTATAATTCTAGTCTATTTAGACTATTTTTTTATGTAAAGTTAGGGATAATTATTTTATCTTAATCCAAATAGCTTAGCTATTTCATCTTCATTATTCCATTCTGGTTCTGTACATATATCATTTTCATTTTCAATGATTTGTTTTAGCTGATTTAATGATGGTTTCGCATAAATTTTAGTTGTTTCAATACTTGAATGTCCTAAAATTCTTCCTACTAGTTCAAGTGGTATATTATTTTGATATAAATGAGTGGCTCTAGTGCGCCTAAACATATGCGGATATACTTTTAAAGGTATGTTTACTCCCATTTTTCTAACTATATCAGCATACTTTTGAATAAATGTTTCGATGGTTGATTCAGATAAGTAGCCATAATTACCTTTGATAAAGGAATAGAATAATATGTTAGTATTAATGTTTTTATTATGATACTGTTTTAAATAATAGTTTAAGTGATCTAATGCTTTAGTTGATAGACCAACAATTCTTTCCTTATCGCCTTTACCAGTAATCAAAATATAAGGATTTTCAGTGTTTAAAAATAAATCTTCAAGTTTAATATGGATAAGTTCACTAACTCTCATAGCTGTCTCATATAATAAAATCATTATTGTTCTATCTCTAATAGCTCTAACACCAGTAGGAGCTGTAAACATCATTTTTAAGGCTTCTTGACTCAAATATTCTTTATCATATTTAGTTTGTCTAACTAAAGGAATATGACCTATTGATATTGCTAAACCTTGATAAGTTATATCTATATCAGAGACATACCATAAATATGATCTAATGGCGGCTAGGTGATGATTAATTGTAGACGCTTTATAATTTTTACCTCTTAAATAATCCATATAATCTAAAATTAATTCTTTATTACACATAGACATTGTAAATTTTTGAATCTTCAGGTTTTTTTCTGATAGAAGAAATTTTCTAAATGTAGTTAATGAGTCTCTATAACTTTCAACGGTATTTAAACTCCTATTTATTTGATTTTTTAAATATGTGTTTAAAAACGATGTAACATATTGAAAAAATAACACTTCATTATTCTTTTTCATTTTCGACCTCCGGATATAGTTCATTTGTGCTATCTTTAATAGAATTAAAACTAGATGAAATTGTATGATAATAATAGTATGTCTCTTCAATTGAAGAGTGACCAAGTTGCTTAGATAAATAAGGAATTAACTCATCCACACTTTTCCCTTCTTTAAGCCATAAATCAATTCTATGAACCACGTATGTATGTCTTAAAGAATGAGGGACAGGATGATGATTTCGATTGCCAATATTAGCGTTTGTTATAATGGCTTTAAATACACCATCTACGGTGGTTTTATCTAAATGCCCATTAGATTTTAAAGAAGGAAATAGCCATTCGCTATTAATTTGACAGCTAATCATATTGATGTATTTATCAAGTAATATGGCCATCGAATTACTAAGATAAACTATTCTATCCTTTGAGTTTTTAGCTGCTATAACTTGAATTGTTTTGTCACTAATATTAACATCAAATAATTTAAGACTACACGTTTCACCAATTCTCATACCTGTTGTATATAGTAATCTAAATAAAATTGGATATTCATAGTTATAATAAGTGTTTTTCCTATTTATAAAATATTTATCTATTTCTTCAAATAATTTTATTATTTCCTTATGAGTTAAAACATATGGCTTTGATTTATGTTGTTTTCCGATAACTGATGGAATATAAGTATCAATTCCTATTGTTTTTAAGTATTTTAAAAAAGGAACTATATGTTTTAATCTTTCAATTTTACTGTTTTTAGTACCACTAATACTAGAATTGTAATATTTATAAACGATTTCTTCATCAATATATGATTTATTATAATTATTTGTTTTTAAAAATTTATCAAAGTTAAATAAATAATAAAAACTGTTAATTTTATAACCGTTACTAACTCTAAATTCTAAATATTTACTGAAATGTTCTTTATAAGAACTATAGAATGCATATTTTGTCATAGTTCTTTACCTCTATATTCAATAGAAGTTAATTCTAACGGACAAGTATAACCTAATGATTTATTAATATTTAGATATTTATGAACAGTTCCATTAGTTGAATGGCCCAACGCTAAAGCTATAGATGATGTAGTTTTATTTGTTTTTAATAAGGTGCTTGCATAAGTGCGTCTTAAAATATGAAAACCTTGCGCTTTAACAGACGTAAATCCTGTCATTTTTATTAATCGTTGTAGCCCAGAACCACATGCTGTGCGGCTCAGCTTCAAATATGGCGCTCTCTTTTGAATAAAAATATAGTCATTATCACATTTTGTCCTACCATATTTTACATAGTTATAGATTGCGTTAGCTACCTCGATTGGTAGTGGTAATGTTGTGTGTCTTTTTGTTTTTGATTGTATAAAACTAATGGTCATATTCTTAAATGATACGTTTTCAAATTTTAAATTAACTATATCAAGTGACCTAAGTCCTAATCTTATACCTATAATAAATATTGCGTAAGATCTTAATTCAACATCAGTTTTTAAATCATCTTTGAGATTATAAATTTTTGTAATTACTTCAGTTTCTAATGTGCTAACTATTTTCTTAGGTACTCGATTACCTTCTAAAATAGAAGCTAAATTAAATAAAGGTATTATTTTTTTATCTTGTAAATAAGAAACAAAACTTTTAACACGTGAAATATAATTATTTTTACCTTCTAAAGATTTATTATACATATTTGTAGTATAATCAATTAAGAGTTGATGATTAATTAATTCAAAGGTCTTAATATCTTTACTATCTAAAAATAAACAAAATGATAATATAGCACACTTATCATTAGTGATAGTATTATCAACACATCCCGTTCTTTTTCGATATGTTAAATAAGATTCAACATCTTTATAACACCATGTCGGTAAAGTTGAATCAAACTTATTAAGTTTATTATATATTTTTTTAATATCTAATCTACCATTAATGTAATCTATATAGCGTAACACAATGTTACGAGTTGCTTTATAGCCTTTATATTTTGCCTTTATTACGCTATTTATCCAATAATCCAATATTTCTAAACTATACTTATAATCTATTATGTTTAAAAACATATGGAACAGCCTTATTTGAGATTTTATATGCTTTATGACACTTTTAGAATAGTTATGTCTTTTTAATATAGCTATAAAATCATCAATAAGATTATCACTAAACATATTTGATGATAAAGTGGTACCTGATTTGTCAATTAATATTTTGTTTTGTTTATCGTTTATTATTACACTTCTAAGATATTTTAAATTGCTCATGATGTAATTATTTAAAATGAAGCTCATTGGGATATTTATATTCTTTTTAACACTATAATAGTCGACAAACTTCTTAATATGACCTATGGTCCTATTAAAATATTCTGCTAGAAATCGTTGTTTCAATTCATAGTATAAATTTTCAAAATCTACTAAAGTTAAATTATCGATTATCAGTTTTTTTTCTTTAATATACAAAAAGAAATGTGATAAATAATTTCTAATATTTCCTTGATATTCTCCTTTTAGGTTACTTTTTAGAATATAATCATTAATTAAAGCTACTTCATCATCAGCTAAAAACAATATTAATTCATTGGTGTTATAATATACAAATTCAGATGTTGTAAATTTATTATTACACTCATAATCGTAAATTGAATAAGCTAATCTTTTAATAACTTTAAATTTACCTTTATACCAATTGACTTGGTTTTCCTTAATCCAATTAAGTACATCTTCAAATTTAAATTCTTTTTTAATATTGATGAACTCACTCATAATTCTTTTCGCTATTAAATATTGATCACAAACACTTTTGGATTTAGTGTAGTCGTTCGTTAAATATTTAACAGCCATGTTTAATATTTTTTCAAATTCAAATATATTCATTTGTCTTTCCCCTTTCACCTATGATATAACAAATGAATAATAAATTTAAAATAATTATCCCTAACTTTACATAAAAAAATAGTCTAAATAGACTAGAATTATAAAAGTTGGGGATAATATTTTTTTGAGGATAAAGCTAAGTTGTTATCTATAGCTAAATGACCATCTAATAAATAATTTTTAAGATATTCTGCATTATTTATAGAATATTGTATAGCTTTAGCTACAGCTGTTTTAGGAAGATATTCTTTGATTGTCTTTGTACACCATTTGATATATTCTTCAAAAATTGGCTTAGCTAATTTTTGCCTTAGATTATATATTTCCTCTGGTGTTTTACCTTCAAGTTTATGTTCTATACTGTATAACTGGTTTATAAATTTTATAGCTTTCTGACAGGTATCACTATAAATTCCTTGTTTTCCTAAAGCTTTAACTATTTCTGTGTATTTACGTTTAGCATGGGCAAAACACGCAACATCAATAGTGTCTGGCACTTTAGGATATGCTTGATACATATCTGTTTGAAGGTAACCTTTAAACCCTTTAAGTAATTCAAAGGCATTTTCATGAGCTCTAGAATCTTTATAAAAGAATAGCCTAATATTCTTATCTGACCATTTAGATGATCCTAGTCCCCACATATAGCATTTACCAGCTTTTTCAGATATTACTCTTAAAGTTGTTTCATCAGCATGTATAATATTTTCTTTCAATAAGTCATTATACATTAAATCTCTTATAGGTTTTAGTATATCACAGGCTGTTAAAAACCAATTAGACATTGTTTTTCTACTAATATCTAACCCATATTGATTAAATGTCTTTTCTAGTCTATATAAGGGTAAATAGCGTTCAAATTTAGAACTTATTATGTGACTTACAAGACCATGACTAGCCATAGTTTTAGGAAAACAAGTAGGATATTTAGCTTCTTTAATTATAGTTTTATCATCAGTAGAACAATTATCGCACTTATAAGTATAAGTAATAATAACTTCCTTATTAATTTTAGCTGGTATATATGTAAAAACAATTTTTTCTTGTTTACCTATTTTAGTCATTTCATGACCACAATTAGGACATATTTTTTCTTCATCTGTAAGATCATATTCTTTAGTAATAATTTCTAATTGTTTAGTTCTATTATTTAAATTTTTTCTTTTTGTTTTCTTAACAACAACCTCTTCAGGTTCAGCTTGAATTTCTTCAGCCTCATTAAATACATCCGTGTTATCATATTCAGGGAATAAAGACGGTTTAGCAAAAGCTAAAGTATCTGTTTTCTCTGTTTTTTTACCATACCAACGAGACTTTTCTAATCTTAATTGTTCTTCTAAACAAGCTTTAGCAAATAAAGCTTCATTACGTTCATATAATTTTTCATTAACGAAATTAAAGAAAGATTCAGGATTTGAATTATACATTTCTTTAAGTTCTTCAACAGAAGGAACTGGTTCTCTATAATCCATTTTTTTCACCTTAAACCTTTCTTTTTAACTGATAATATTATATCATAAAAATGCCTTAATTACAACGTTTTTATGATTTTTTAAGCATTAAATTACATGTTTTATATCGCATTTTTTTAAAGCTTTTTGTTCAATTTTTAATCCATCTAATAACCATCTTAATTGTCTTTTTTCAATTTCGGCTAGAACATCGTTTTTAGGCCATTTAATATGTCCTGTCTCTAATCTTTTATAGTACAACCAAAATCCATCATATTCAAAATGAAGTACTTTAACTTTATTTCTATTCTTATTACAAAATAAAAATAGCGAACCATCAGTAGGTACTTGATTGAATTTACCCTCAACTATAGCTGCATAACCATCTATACCCAATCTTAAATCAGTATAACCAGGTATAATATAAATCTTATTTATTGAACTTAAATCAATCATATTTTCTTAAGTTCCTTAATAACCATTCTAAGCAAATCAAAGTTAGTATTTTGACTTACAGTAATTAAACAATCTGAAATACTAATTGAAATATGTTTATCTAGGTTATTAGGTGATAGTATTTCAGTTATATCAATTAAATGATTATTAGCTTTTTCCATTTTACATTCACGATGACGATAAAATGTAGATAATGGTAAATTAATACTTTTACAAAAGTCTTTAACTGATTTACCAGATGTTTCATATTCCTTATAAATTTGTTCATAATAGCTTTGTGTCCTTTTTATTCCCATAAGAAAAACTCCTTCTAAATAATACTATAAGTATTATAAAGTATAAGGAGTTTGTTTAAAATCCGTCTTATATTACACGCTTACGTTATAATTAACATGAACTTTCACATAACGCCTAATATTATAAATCAAAAACATCCGACAAATATCGTTAAAGTTTACAGCAATATTGAAGAAAAAATCCCGGCTATAAAAACCGAGATTTTTTTAAAGAGGTTATTTAAAGGATTACTCTGTAACTGCTGTAATAGTAAGAGATGGAGTTGAATCTAAATTAGATACAACAATTTGATATTTACCTGCTGTAAGAACAGTAATATTGCCATCGGCAGCTTTACTAAATGCAGCACCTAATTCATCTGAACTAACTTCACTAGTCCAACCTTCTGTAGCAATCTTAAATACATCGCCTTCTGCAAGAGTAACAGTTTTTGTAGCTGTCATAGTTGCTTCATCAATAGTTAACTTATAATCTTCTTCAAAAGTCCAATTAACAGTTCCAAATTTACCAACTATGTAAAACTCAGGTAGACCTAAGTCTACTTCAACTGCTGTAAATACACCATCTTTGTAGTTACCATATGAAGCGGTTAAGTCAGCCAATATAACAACACAGTTAGCGTCAGCTACTGCTGTAATGTTTTGAGATTGTTCGCCAGATTCTACACCATCGACTGTAACTTTATTATTTGCAATATATGTAGTAGCATCTTCAGGCACTTCTACACTATATATATTATAAGATTCACCATTTACTTCTACTTCACCAACTCTAGTAGAAGCAACACCTGGCCATGTAGAATCGCCAAGTTTAGAACCCCAATAATGAATATTTAAAACATCCCAACCATTTGTATCAACTACGTATAAAGTTATCATTTCAATTGGATCACTAGCTTCTGGTTTAGCTAATTCAGGATCATCAGCTTTAGCTTGATAAGATGTATAAATAACTTCATATTTATTGTCAGAGTTTACAACATCTAATCTTAACGCATTACGTTCTGGAGAATATTGAACATCTACAGTTTGAGATGAACCATCATTAATGATTACATTGTCAACACCTGCAGGCAATGTATAACCATATAAATGTTCTGATTCATTAACTAAAGTCATTTCAACGCCTGGCCAAGCTACTGCATAGCTTGATTCTAAATTTTCGCCCCAATAATAGATATTTACTGTTTCAAAATCAGCTGGAACATATGCATAGAATGCTGTAAAGTCTGTTGTTGAACCAAATGTAGGTGCTAACATAGGAATTTCTTCAGTTCCTTTATAGCCACAAACTTTACAAGTGTGTTCTTGTAAACCTTTTTCATCTAATGTGGCTTCTTTTGTTACTTCCCATTCTCCCCACACATGGGCATCCCATCTAGTTTCTTCTCCACATTCTGTACAAACTTGACGATGTTTTGTTGCATCACTTTCATAAGTATAACTATGTTGATGTTCTTCTTCAGAACATGATGCTAATGCTAATACTGTACATAATGTAGTAAGTACTAACATTATTGTTTTAATAACATTTTTCACTATTTACCTCCTATTAATGTTATTATTTATTTTTAGACTTACTCACAAGTCTTAAGCCCTTATAAATCTTTATAAAGAATTAGAGTTTGATAATTACTAATAGTAGTTTCATTTGTTAATTCAATATTTCCTGGTAAAGTATTTAAATAAATGCTATAACCTGTTAAATCTAATACTTTATCAGTAGTACTAACACCATTAGAATGAATAATTAAATATTCTCTATTAGCACTATTATCTGTTAATTTATAATAAATCATTGAACCATCTTTATTAGTGTTAATTACTAATTCTTTTGCAGATAGACTATCTAAACCAAATAGATTACTATTTTGTTTAATAGCTATTAATTTTTGATAATTAGCAAATACATCACTATTTTTTATTTTTAACGCATAATTTAATTCATTAACTTTATAGCTTGCATTATATGAATTCTCATTGCCTTGTTTAGTTCTTAAGAATTCTTCACCAGCTAGCATAAATGAAATACCTTGAGATGTAAATACTACTGAATTTGCTAATACTGCCATTTTCTTTATTGTTGTTTCATCTTTTATGCCGGCTGCTTTAATTCTGTCATACAATGTATAATTATCATGACAAGTTACATAATTTACACATTTTTCAACTTCTAAAGTCTTATTAGTGCTTAATATTAAACCAGTTAAACCGCTCTTAATATTCTTTACATCTGATGTAGAAACTTTAGAATTATTAGTTATCCAACCTTTTGAAGTTGCAGCATTTAGACCACCTTTTATTAAGGCATCACGCATCTTATCGTTAAAACAGCCATAGCCTTCATACTTATTCATATTAGCTTGGCTTGCTTGCATACTAGATGATAAAGCTGCAGTGCCACCAGTCCATGGTTCACCATAAACTGTAATAGCTTCATTAACATTTTCATGTAAGTTTTTAGCTAACTCATTCATTGTTTCTAAATCATGAACAGCCATTAAGTCAAATCTAAAACCACCAAGTTTATATTCGCTAGCCCAAAACTCTGTTGAATCAACCATAAATTTGCGATACATTGAACGTTCACTAGCTGTTTCATTACCACAACCACTACCATTAGAAGGTGAACCGTTACTATATCTAAAGTAATAGCCTGGCATTAAAACATCAAAGTTAGAACCACCTAATCCATTAACGTGGTTATAGACTACATCCATAATTATGTTAATTCCAGCTTCATTATAAGCCTTAACTAACTCTTTAAATTCTTTAATTCTTACATAACCATCTGATGGGTCAGATGAATAAGAACCTTCTAAGGTATTATAATTTAATGGATTATAACCCCAATTAAATACCATTGTGCTTTCTGTATTGGCTTGATCAAAGATTGGTAATAATTGAACTGCATTAACACCTAATTCTTTAATATGATCAAAGCCTGTACTTACTGTTATGCCATTTGAGCTTGTATAAGTTGTGCCTGTTTCGTAAAAGCCTTTAAATTTCTTAGCATTTTCACTACTACCACCCCAGGTAGAGCTACTAGTTAGGTCAGATATATGAGTTTCATAAACTGTTAAGCTAGTTGATGCATAATTATGAACATTAATATTATCCCAGCCTTCAGGGTTCGTCTTACTAAAGTCAACAACCATACCTCTTAAACCATTTATGCCAGTTGATTTAGCATATGGGTCTACAACTTCACGATTAGAATATGTTGAATTAGTAACTACATATGTATAATACTTACCCTCATTATCGCCATTTAAAACGTATTCAAAAACCCCATTTTCAATCTTTTTCATCGCATATTCTTGATAGTTATTATTACCACCAAGGCTAGAAGGAGTACCTGTATCATATATTCTTAAACTAATTTTTGAAGAAATAGGAGACCAAACTCTAAATGTTGTTTTTTCACTAGTATAAATAGCCCCAAGTTCGCCACTATATGTATATAATTCTTCAAATTCTTTGCTAGAATAGATAACTTGTTTATCGCACATCTTAGTTAATGTTTTACCAGATTTAAAAGTAACATTTAAAATGTAGTCATCTAATAAGCTAGGTAATTCATTACCTAACTGATATATTACTCTTTTACCTGTGTTTGACGATAACATATCAGATGGAGTATTACTGTCAAATAAAACTTCATTTCCTAATTTAATTTCATAACTTGCAAATTCTCTATTAGTCTGAAACCAAATAGAAAAGCCAGTTTTTGTATTATAAGCTAATTCAAAATGTGAAATCATCTCAAGTAATTCTCCTTTGTCATTAATATAGATATTTGAATCACCATTTTTTAAATAAATATTATAATAACCATATTGGTCTCTTTCTAAGACACTAAAATCAACATATCGGTCATCATCACCATCTTTAGAAGGCGAATCCGCCCAAGGCTTATTTTCTTTTACTATAAAACCTAGACCACTGCTTTCAGCTGTTGGAAAATCAGCCCAAGAAAATCTTGCAACTAAGCCATAACTATCTGTTTCTGTAAACTGATAATCAGCACCATCTTTTGTGTCTTCCCATAACCATAAATTCCAAGTATAATCACCATTTGTCTTTGTAGTTATATCATAATGAATCGCAAAACCTAAGTTTTCATCAGTTATAGGCAAATTTGGTTCATTGTTTTCTTCTTGGTTTTCTTCTTCATTTGGTTTTGGGTCTTGGTCTATAGTCCTGTTATTACAAGCTACAATTGTTAAAGAAAGGATGAACAATAATAATATATTTAATACTTTTTTCATTATTTTCCCCTTATAGATTTATTAATTTGTTAATTGGAATATTATATTCACATTCGATAGTTGTTAGAATTTCCATACTATAATCTCTTGTAAAAGCTCTAGATGTTAAACTTATAATCATGCCATAACGATCTACTGTAAAACTGTGCATATTAATTAGTTCTTTACCATCTTCTGTTTCACTTTTAGTATTTACGCTATAAGTGAGTTCTGTTTCATCATCATTTAATGAAAAGAATTGATAATAATTTGCTACATTAGCTAGAATATAATCACCATAGTAAACACCTCCACTATGGTAATTAGATGTTACATCTGAATAGAAAAAACTTTTAACTGAATCAGTAACATCTTCTTCACTATAAGAAACATTATCTAATATTCCGTCCGTTTTTTGGTAGACTACTACGTTATTCGCTTCGTCAAAATAAGATAGAATTTCTTGTTGGTAAAAATTATAATCATCTTTGTCATTACCAAAATAACTACCACTAACTTCTTTTAAGGTATAGTAATACATGCTATCTTTATCAATATAGGTAGTAAGTACTACTTTGCCATCTTCAACTTTATTTTCATAATAAGTAGAGGTTATCACACTTTTACCAGTTTTAATATATTCATAACTTTTATCATAATCGATTTCCATGACAAAATCTTTAATATTACCTTCTGGTATTTCACTAGCACAAGAAGTTAGCGCAAAACTAACTATAACTAATAAGATAAATATTAAGATTTTATCTAAATGTATAGTTCGCTTCGCCATAACAACAATCCTTTTTATTATTATCTTTAGTATTTACCGTTTCAAAAAATTCTCTTACTAAATAACCCTTTGCATCATATTCGATTTCAATATTCCATTTAGCGTTACAAGTTATTTCACTAGGTCTATAAATTCTTAATTCTTTATTAGCCCCAAATGCTTTAACAATAAATCCACCACCCTCAGTTTCATAATAGTAAACTTTATCGATACTAGCTGGTCTTATTATTCTAGATTCTAAGACATATCTAGTAGCAATTGATCTACCATTAGTTTCATCTACTGCCTCTGTATTCCAATTTGTTTGATTAAGATGTAGTGGAATTCTTAAAAAGTGAGATGAACAACTATTTGCAAAAACATCAGGAGAATCAGTAAATTCAACATTTGTTCTAGAAACAGTACTTGGCATACTATCTAGATTAAAATAGTTAAAATTACCAATTACTGAATAATTAGTGTATGTTGAACTATATTCAAAATTACTAACTATTTCTAATAATCTATCTTCAGATATATAACCTTCTTCTGGTTTCTTATGGTCAGAACAACCTGTAACAAGACTTATTAAGAAAACTGAAATGATGACAAATAGTGCTTTTAAACTTTTCTTCATCATAATCACTTCCTTAGTAGATCTTAATGTCCATAGACTTCTCAGTAATATGAATCTTTGAAATATCAAATAATACTTTTATATCTTTACCTACAAGAGACATATCGCTAGATTCAATATATAAATCTTTAATACCTGCTCCATCATCAATTTCGCAATGTAAATATTGTTTTTTTCCATAATCTAGACCTTCTACAACTTTAACAGTTAAACCTTCATCACCAATTTTGTAGGCATCATGAGGTATTTCTAATAAATATTCTTTAGTAAATACTTTAACCCCTAAAGATTGAACCATCTTATTAGAAATTTGGTCACTAGATAGTGTAACGAAGTCATTAGTTTTAAAGAAAAATAAGATTTTAGCTAAATTAGTTTGATTAGTGTATTCTTTTTCTAATTCTTTTAATTTTTTATTATATGCTTTAGTTAAATTCTTAACTGGATACGCTTCATTATCACATTCTTTAATAAATTCTTCATAATCTTTCTTTAAACCTTCAACAGTTCTTTTATAAATATTTTTTAAAGAATTAATTTCACTATCATATCTTAAAGATTCTAAATTTAATCTCTTTTCTAATTCGTTTTTCTTTTCAAGAGAAAAATTATTCTTAAATACTCTAATTTCAGCTGCTCTCTTGCGATAGCTATCTTTATCTTTGTTTATCTTTTTAAATGATTCAAAAGCACCAATTTCGTCATTGTAGATCTTAGTATACATTTCATTAACTTCTTGGCTTATTTTCTTAACTATTTCTTTATGTTCTAAAGTTTTTTTCTTCGAATTATTTTTTAATTCTTCGTTTAATTTAGTTAAAGATAAATTTAATATTTGTTTTTTATCAGCTATTAAAGGTTTATTTTTTTCTATTACAACTTCTGAATCTATATGGCTAGCGCTAGCTATATTAGCTTCATAGTTAGATTTTAATTCATTAATTAAGCCTTCATATTTTTCTTTTACTGCTTCAACTCTTCTATTTAAAAAATCTTCATATTTATTACCTACAAATGATTTAGCTGTTTCATAATTTAAGAAAATTGAATTAATTTTGTCATAACTTGAGATAGCTTTAGAAACCACTTGGTTGTCTTTAGAAAATTCAATTTGAGTAAAATCAATATCTAAACTAGCAGTACTTGCACTATATTCATTATCAATTGTGAATAATAATTGTTTAGATGTTCCTAAACTTAATACTTTTTTACCTTCAATATCTTCACTATTTATAACTTTAACTATATTTTGTTTGCCGTTTGTTAATTTAATGGCTTCAATTGGAAATAAAAGATTATATTTACCATCTTCTAATTTAATTGCTTTAGGTAAATCATATTCGAGATTATCAATTAAAAGCTTACCCGATTTAATTTCACCATCGATTAAGTTATCTTGAGGAATACGAGAATTAATAGTTTCTTCAGTTATAGAATCAAACATATGAATGCGATCAATATTAACTGCAGCTTTTGCAAATTCCCCTTTAACAAGGCCATAATTTGATGTTCCTTTAATGATTACTCTAGTTGATGATTCACTAAATCCATCGCCTTGTTTGTTAATATCGGCATAAATTAGAGTTTCATTACCCAATTCTTCAAAGTGAGATATTCTAACATTTAATAAATACTTAGATTTTTCTACTACTTCAGGGTCTAAGCTTAAATGTTCACAACGAATACCAAATACTACTTCACTCTTACCATCTAAATATTTAGCTTTTACTTTAGCTAATTTAGAATAGGGAATATCTAGAGTTTCTTCAGACCATCTAAATGTTACATGAACATTATCACCATCTTTTAATAAATATGATCTAAAGAAATTCATTTGAGGTGTACCGATAAAACCAGCAACGAATAAATTATTAGGATAATCATATAAATTTTTCGGTGTATCGATTTGCATAATACGACCTAATTTCATAACAACTACTCTTGTACCAAGAGTCATAGCTTCTACTTGGTCATGTGTTACATAGATAAATGTAGTTTTAAGTTGGTCATGTAATTTAGCTATTTCTGAACGCATTTGACTTCTTAATTTAGCATCAAGGTTTGATAATGGTTCATCTAATAACATAACTTTAGGTTTTCTTAAGATTGCTCTACCTAAAGCCACTCTTTGTCTTTGACCACCAGACATAGCTTTTGGTTTACGGTCTAAGTATTCTGTTAAGTCTAAGACTTTAGCTGCCCAAATTACTCTTTCATGAATTTCCGCATTTGAAACATGTCTTAGTTTAAGACCGAAAGCCATATTTTCATAAACTGTCATATGTGGATATAAGGCATAATTTTGAAATACCATCGCGATATCTCTATCTTTTGGTTCAACATCATTTACAATATCATTACCAATATATAATTCGCCAGCACTAATATCTTCAAGACCTGCAATCATTCTAAGGGTTGTTGACTTACCACAACCTGAAGGTCCTACAAATACAATGAATTCTTTATCTTTAATTTCCATTGTAAAGTCTGATACAGCTCTAGTGCCATTAGGATATACCTTATATACATGTTCTAATCTTAAATCAGCCATATATTATTTCTCCTTTATTTAACTATAGCTATACTATATGATGGTAATAAAATTGTGCCACTTTTTAACATACCGATATATCTAGTGTCATTATCTACTACTAGTTGACCTACAACATCATTAAAGCCATATGACTTATAATCTACTTCAAGGTCATCACTAGGTGAGAAATTAAAGACAATACCTATTTCACTACCATTATAAGTTTTCTTGATAAACAATAATTTGTTATCTCTATCCATTGCTATTTTAGTTACTTTGCCTCTAGCAATTTCAGGATTTTGATTTCTTATTAATAGACATTTTTTATAATAATTATAAATTGAAGTTTTAACTTTCATTTGAGTACTTACATAACCATGAGGATAACTTTCAACTGTCGCGCCACCTAAACTTGAACATTGACCAACTCCGTCACCCCACATAATTGGAATTCTTACATTTTGGTCTGGTAAGTCACCAGCATTAGAACCAGTCATGCCAACTTCATCACCATAATAAGTAAATGTTGAACCATTTAACATTTGAAGTAAGGCATATTGAAACTTATTTTTTCTAACATCAGTACCAGATGTTGTATATCTAGGTGTATCATGGTTATCAATAAATGGAGCAGGAATATTATTGCCAGCCATTTCTTCATTAGAAACTAAAGCATCATAATAGCTATTTAACATTCTACCTTCTTGATTTACTGAATTAATAATTCCACTTGATGGGTTTGACACGCTTACATTAAAGTTAAAGAATGAATCAATACCACTTTCATAATATTGGCTAATAGCATTAGTTGATATGTCCCACATTTCACCAACAACATAAGCATTAGGATTTTTATCTTTAACACATTTGTTAATGTATGATAATAATTCAACATTTTTACTAGTGTTATTTAAATAATAATATTTGACCGCATCTAGTCTAAAGCCATCAAGCCCCATATCTAGATAATATTCGATTATGTTTTTAAATTCTTCTCTAACATATGGACTATCACAATTAAATTCAGGCATACCAGAATCAAAATTAGATTCATAATAATAACCTTTACCATTTACTTCAGTGTAACCACTTTTTTGAGTCGTTGAAAACACATAAAAATCTTTAAATTTTTCATCTTCTTCAGTTAAAGTTTGATTATTTAAAGTTTTTTCATAAGCTTCTTTAGCTTTAATAAACCATGAGTTATTACTTGCTGAATGGTTTAGTACTAAGTCTATAATTAATTTAATACCACGTTTGTGGCATTCATTTATTAGATTTTTAAAATCATCCATTGTGCCATAAGATGGGTCTATTTCATAATAATCTTTTACATTATATTTATGATAACTAGACGATGTATTTATTGGCATTAACCAGATACCATTAAACCCTAAGTCTTTTATATAGTCTAGTTTAGCTGTAACACCATTTAAATCACCAATTCCATCACCATTTGAATCATAAAATGATCTAACATATATTTCATAATAATTACGATAATTATCATCTATTATGTTAGTTGTAGTTAAATCTTCTTCTATTTTTTTGCCATATGGCGAATCACTACAACTTATTATTGTAAGAGCTAATATCATAGTTGAAATTAAAAGTAATATTTTTTTAATCATATTTCTAACCTTTAACTGCGCCACCTGTAACACCTTCTACATAATAACTTTGTAAACAGAAGAATAATATAACAATTGGAATAGATACAACTACACCTGCTGCGCAGAATACTGGGAAGTATTGAGTACCAGCTTCTTTTGATAGCATTTGTTGTAAACCTACAGCCACATTCATAAATTCTGTTCTACCACCAGCCATAACTGAAGCAAGCATATAATCACCCCATGGAGCTGTAAATGCAAGCAAAATAGTATAAACAACTATTGGTTTAGATAAAGGCATAATAACGCGCCAGAATATGGTGTTTTTATTTGCTCCATCTAGCATGGCTGCTTCATCTAATGAACGACTAATAGTGTCAAAGAAACCTTTAGCTACATAATAGTTCATTACACAACCGGATGTGTAAACTAAAATTAAACCAAACAAACTTGGCATACCATTAGCAAGCCCGATTGAACTTAACATATAATAAGTGATAATCATACCTAAGAAACCTGGGAACATTCCAATTATTAAGATAACTTTCATATACCCTTTTCTAGTTTTAAATCTTAATCTAGAAAATGCATAAGCACTAACTAATGTTAAGACTGTATTTAACACTGAGACAATTAATGCTATACAAAATGTATTCAAATACCATCTCCAGAAAGGATAGGTCTTATCAGTGAATAAGAAAATATAATTATCAAAGGTAAATTCTTGAGGTATTAATAAATTAGATTCATAAGTTACCGCAAATGATTGAATTAATAAATAAACGAAAGGACAAATCCAAATAATTGCTAAAAGAATTAAAAAGATATAAATAACTGTTTTAGATATTATTTCTTTTGTTCTTTTACCACCTGACATATTAGGGGCTTGAAATACACTAAACTTTTTCATTATTGGAAATCCCCCTCATTCTTAACTGCATTACTTCTGCTATAGAAAAATAGAGATAATGTAGCTACAACAACGAATACAATAATACCAATAACTGAAGCTACACCATAATCTTTAGATACTTCACCCATTGCTAGCTTATATAACCAAGTGATTAATAAGTCGGTTTGACCAGCGCCATATACATATGTGCTTAGTGGTGCACCATTTACAGTTGTAAATGAAGGACTACCACCAGATAATAGGTAAATAACATTAAAGTTATTGATATTGCCAACAAAGTTAGATATTAAATATGGACCAGTTACAAATAGCATATATGGTAAGGTAATCTTAGCATACATCTTAAATTGACTAGCTCCATCAATGCGAGCTGATTCATATAAGTCTTGAGGAATATTCATTAAGATACCAGAACACATTAGCATAGTATATGGAATACCTATCCACATGTTAACTACAATTATAGTAATCTTAGTGATTAATCCATCTTCTAAGAATCTAATATTTTCACTAATTATTCCGATATTTCTTAATAAAGCATTAAGACCGCCAGTTTCAGTTTTTAAAAATTGTGATAAGAATAATAAAGATATAAATTGAGGAACAGCGATAGTTGTGATTAAAACTGTACGCCATAGCTTTTTAAATCTAATACCCTTCTTATTGATAATCATAGCTACAATCATACCTAAAAAATAGTTTGTGAATGTAGCAAATATTGCCCAAATCAAAGTCCATAATAAGATTTGCATAAAAACCCCTGCGAATTGACTAGAATCTCCTCCAGCCATACCAAATAGCTTTTGGAAATTATAAGTGCCAACCCAATCAAACAAAACTCTTGGATTTTGATATGTCGATGAATAGTTAGTAAAACCAACTAAAATCATTACAAATAATGGTATTATGGTAAACATCACAACCCCAAGTGTTGGGAAAGCAAGTAAGACTTTGTGAAAGTTTTTACCTACTAAACTATTTAAAGTTTCTTTATCACCAACATGTTTACCAATTTTTTCTAAATTTTCTAATTCTCTATTTTCATTAATTTGAATAGACCATAAGAAAATTAAAATACCTATTAAAATTAAGGTTATAACAAAATTTAATAAAATTAATAAACTATCATCTTTAAATTCCGCTATTTCAATACCTAAACTAGGATCAACATAAACTGTTTGGGCTACATAACCAAATGTCGCAATCTTAGCTATTGCGTTAGCACCAACAGTTACCATAAAGATGACAAAGGCTATTTCATAAATTAAATACATACATCCTTTAATTAATGATTTTCTTGATAAGTGTCCAAACCCCATAACTAGATAACTAGTTCTTGTCTTATAATCACCACTAACAAAAATTTCATATAAATTAACAAAGTAATTTATGATAGCGCTACCAATTTTTTTGAATAAAATAACTAGAGTGCTGCTAAAGAATTTAGCAACTCCTCTAGGTATTGCCTTAAAAAAATCTAAAATTTTATATAAAATTCTCTTATAACTAGGGAGTGCAAGGTATTCGATTGTCGTCATAAAATACTCCTCCTTTATAACAAGAAATACATAGTAGGGCTTTAAAGCCCATACTATGCATTATTAAATTGTTTTTTATTGACTAGCTTTAATAGAATCATTTAAAGTTTTAGCATAAGTTGCTATTTCTTCTAAAGTAAATGAACCATCTGACATTGCTGTATAAAGAGTATTTGGAGCTGTCCAGAAGTTTCCTGGTACTGCAGTTTGAGCATGTGCGAATTCTTGTTGAGCAATTAAAACTTGAACATTTGGATCTGACGTTACTTTAGAGTTTGTTGCAGCAGCTTTATTACATGGTGCAATGCCATTTTTTTCAAATCTAGCTAATTGTGATTCTTCGTTTGATAAATATTTAGCTAATTCATGAGCAGCCACTAATCTATCATTATCACCTTGACTAACTTGAGGGTTAACGCCTAATAATTTACCACCTAAGAAAGCACCTAAGTGTTTTGTATCGCCATCAACTGTTACTGTTGGCATTACAGCACAACCATAATTGTCACCTAATGCTTCTTTATATGCTG
>CALUQZ010000027.1 GCA_944323055.1 uncultured Acholeplasmatales bacterium | reverse complement strand
AAATTCAAGATTAGGCTTATATAAACAATGTGGCTTAAGCATAGTTAATTATATATTATCACCAAAGATACTAGAAATAAGAAATAGCAAAAGGGGTAGACCAGGACTGGTCAACCCCTTAAATTACTACCTAAGTAGCTTGTGAATAATATAAATGTAGCGCCGTATACGAGACCCGTACGTACCTATTCTTATAAATGATAATGTCAAACATAAAAATGTCATCAAAAGACTCATATATATTACTAATATGCTAATATCTTTTAAAGGAGTAAATATTAAAATAATATTAACAATACTAACTATACTAAAAATAAGTAATGAAATAAAAGTATATTTAGTTCTATTAATTTTATCTTTAGCATAAAGTATGCTAAAAATAAGTATTAAAAAAGGAATAATTAGATAAATCATGATAATTTCTCCTTATCATCTTTCTTAAATGTCCCACTTTGAAAAGATAAAATAATTGAACCAAAAACATCAAGTACCATAAAAAAGAATAAGATGATACTATCTTCATTATTTTTTAAACTATTACACATTAATAATAATATGCCAACACATATTAAATGTAAAAATATAGCTAATCCTCTAATAAATATTTTACTTCTAATATAATTAACAATAAGAATGTAAAATACAATTATACTAACACCTATTATTATAGCTAACCCAACCATTTTTGCTCCATTTTTATTTATATAATTTAAACATTTACTTTAATATCATATGGGAAAGATACTATTCTATTTTCATAATATACTTTTCCTAATCAAATTGTAATTTTGATTGGATCCCCCTTTTCTAAAAAAAATATAGTTATGAGTACAACATAACTTTATACCACTTTAGTGACGGTATTAATAAGTGTGTAGATTATTAAAATCCCCCCTAACAAAATTTGTTTAAAACAAACTTTATGCTTTATATTATAAAACAATTTCAATAAAAGTCAACATTAATTTCCTATTATAAAATAAAAAAAGGCTTAAAAGCCTTTAAATGAAATTTATGTTCACATCACCATTATTAGAAGATACATTTAATATTTTTGTGCCTGTCATTGTATTAATAAGATTTGTATTACCTTTTTTAATATCACATCTCACAATGAAATCGGCATAATCACCGTATATGTCTCCATTAATATTACCATTTTTAATATTTAAACTTATTTCTTTTATAATATTAATATTAGGTACAACAATATCACCATTATTACAATCTAGACTAATATTAGTGCTATTAATATTTGTAATGTTTATGTTTTCATTAGTGGTCTTAACACTTAAATTATTAAGCAAAGTACTAGGAACATTCACATTAAGTGTTCGGTAATTGATATTAGCTTGTACACCTATAAAATCACCAAACTCTTTATTATATGTATCTACAATATTAAGAATTCCGTTATTTAAACTAATATCATAACCAGATTTTTCACTAGTGTAATATGTTATGCTAACGGTAGTATTATCTGTTACATTAACATTAACTAACTTATCATTTACATCAATATTTATTTCTAAAACTTCATCTGTAGCTAAATAAGTATTTTCTGTAAATGTTTCGTTATTATTACAACTTGTTAAAACTAATGAACTAACAATTAAACATAAAACTAAATAAAAAATTTTTTTCATTTTATCTCCTCCAAAATATTACTTGTAGCTAGGTATTACCTATGCTAAAATTATTATAAACTTTTGTGTAACGCAAATGTCAAGGAGAAAAAACAAAAAAATGAATAAATTTTATACAATCGGTCAAGCTGCTAAATTAACTAATACAACGACAGAAACTTTAAGACATTATGATAGAATAAAATTAGTCAATGCCTATAAAGATGAAAATACTAATTATAGGTATTATAAAGAAGAAGATATTATAAAAATTAATATAATTAAGGCTCTACAATTAATGGATGTTTCTTTAGAGGAGATTAAAGAAGTATTAGAATATGAAGATTTAAATAAAATAGTAGCCTTTTTAGATAAAACTTTGATTAAAGTAAATGACAAGATAAGTTTATTAGAACGCAGTAAAGAAAAAATATTAAACGCTAAAAAATCTTATATTTCAAAACTAGAAGAAAATAATATTATATATAATATTCAAATTAAAGAATTAGAGGAACGAAACATTTTATTATCTGATTCATTAGAGGTACCTACTACTAGTAATTTATATAATTATTTAAGTAGTTTTTATAATATGTTAGATAATAAGATAAAGGATAAAGTTGAGTTTTATGATTATTTAGCTGGTATATATATTAAAGATAATTATCAAAGATTATTTGCTGTTGTTAAAGACGGTAAAGATTATTTAAAGACTATTACTTTAGCAAAAGGAAAGTATTTATGTTTAAGAACTACTAAAGAAAATTATAATAATAGTTTAAATAAAATAAAAGATATAGCTTTAAATAAATATAATGTTAAAATAACAAATGTTATAGCAATGATTATTATTAAAGGTATATTAGAATGGGATTATGAATTAGAAATTTATTTAGGTATTTAAAAAAGACAGCTTAGGCTGTCTCTTTTAAATATTTTTTAAATTCTTTTACATAAGAAATGGCATCTTCTTTTGTTAATTTATTTAAGAAATAGATTCTATTATAATCTAATTTATTATATTCATAAAAACGACAAGTTTTATCTCTATTTGTATCATTCCATTTGTTAAAGCCTTCTTCTAAAATATTAGGAGAGTAATTAGAATTGATAAAATAAGCTAAGCCATAATCACGCCAAGGTCTAGCTAAATAGAAATTACTATCATTATTGACAGCAATAAAGTTACATTCATTAAATAAATAACCATATTTTAATTCTTTAGCATGACTAGGGGCAGCGACATAACCTCTATTATTTAGCATAATGATTTGACAATTTTCAAAAAGTGCAGTAGCACCGCCAAAAATAAAATCAACATCACCAATGATAATAGAATTAAGATATGTTTGTTTACTTGGTTTGTTTTTATATGTTAAATCAGGTAAAAAGTCTTTATATCTTAAAACTAAATCAGCAGGTAAAGGGCCTGTAAATAAAGTGTCTTGTTCACTTTTAAGCATAATGTTATTAGCTAAAAAATTATTACCATAAACATTTAAAGCAACTGCTTGACCATAAGTTTTAGAATCACAAGTATTAGTTATACAAATGTCTCCAATTGTACAGTTATCACCAAGTATTTCTAATGTATATGTTCTAAAAGTGTTACATTCATTATAATCACTCATTATTTTATGGTAATGATCATCATTATAAATAATAGTATTAAACATACCTTCGCCTGTTATTTTTAAGTTATTTTGTTTTAACGAAAGTTTTAAATGATATTTACCTCTTTTGAAAAATAATTCATCATTATCTTTTAATTTATTTATAATATCAGTTATATTTGTATTAGTATCTATTGTGTATTTCATGTATTTTATCTCCTTAAAAACTATTAATATTTTAACATAAAATAGTTACTTTTGCCTTAAAAATTATAAAAATATGGTATGATATATTTATCTTTCTATTTTAAGTAAATAATGCTATAATAGACAAAAAGGAGACAGATATATATGAATATAGCTATAGCTTCAGATCATGGTGCTTTAGTATTAAAGTCTAGATTAAAAGAATATTTAAAAGAAAAAGGACATAATGTAATAGATTGTGGAACTCATACAACAGAAAGTTGTGATTACCCTGATTATTGTATTCCAGCATGTCAAATGGTTATTGAAGGAAAAGTTAATAGAGCTATTGTTATGTGTACAACTGGTATAGGTATGTCTATTTGTGCAAATAAGATAAAAGGTATTAGATGTGCTTTAGTAAGTAAACCAGAAATAGCTAAAATAACAAGGGAACATAATGATGCAAATGTTTTAGCTTTAGGAGCTTGTTTAATTGATTTTGAAACTTGTAAAGAAATTGTTAATAACTTTTTAAATACACCTTTTTCTGAAGAAGAAAGACATATTAGAAGAATAAATAAAATTAAAGCATTAGAGGAATAATATGTATAAGATTATCACAAACCCTTTAATTCAAATTAAATTATCAATTATTAGAAATAAAAATACCGATAGTCAAAGTTTTTATGAAAATTTGACAGATGTAGCTAGTTTAATGAGTCCTTATGTTTTTGCTGATTTAAATTTAAAAACAGAAGAGATAGCTACTCCGGTAGCTAATACATTAGGCTATAAAGCTAGTGATAAGGTTTTGTTCGTTGTTATTTTAAGAGCTGGTTTAGGCTTTTTAGAAGGATTTAGAAGAATGGTACCATTCGCTAAAATAGGTTTCTTAGGCATGTATAGAGACGAAGAAACTTTAATGCCACATGACTATTATAAACGATTACCAGCTAATTTAGCTGATTATAAAGTCTATTTACTTGATCCAATGTTAGCTACTGGTGGTTCAGCTTGTGACGCGATTAATAGTTTAAAGAATGCTGGAGCTAAAGATATTAGTTTTGTCGGGTTAGTTGGGGCAATGGATGGCATTAAAAAGATTGAAGAAAGTAATAGTGATGTTAAAATATATTTAGCTAGTTTAGATGAAAAGCTAAATGAAAAAGGTTATATTATACCTGGTTTAGGTGATTGTGGAGATAGAACATTTGGCTTATAAAAGACGGAATAACAAGTTTTTTCTTGCTATTCCGCCTTTTTTAGGCTATATACTTCTTTAAAAATTAATTCAATTTTATCTTTTATTATATTGAATAAATCACGGTAAAGTCTATCTTTATCACTAGCTATTATTTGAGCTTTTACTAAAATATCACTTTGAAAAAGAGTATCAGTTATATTAATATATGATAATTTAATAAAACTATTATATTCTTTATAGCTTAAAGCTATATTAAATTCTAAGAATAGTTCTTTTTGATAAAATAGAGCTTTTTTTAAGACTTCAATAGTAGCTCCTTGATAAGCTCTAATAAGACCTGAAGCACCAAGTAAAGTTCCACCAAAATATCTAGTAACAACAGCTAAGATATTTGTAACATTGTTTTTTTTAAGGGCCTCAAGAATAGGGGCACCGGCTGTTTTTTGAGGTTCACCATCATCTGAACATTTTTGTATTTCGCAGTTATCACCGATAATGTAGGCATAACAATTATGGGTAGCATCGAAATATTTTTCTTTAATTTTAGCTAAATTTTGATTAGCTTCTATAATATTATTTATAGGAATAATAGTAGCTATAAATTTTGATTTATTTATGATAATTTCATTTTGGTAAATATCGTTAATGTAAAACATTTTATCACCAAAAAAAATTATAACATAAATGAAGAAAAAATCTAATATTATTTATAAAATTATGTTATAATCATAAGTGATTTGGAGTGATTTATTTGTTATATAGAGCTTTTTTAGATGCAGTTGATCGAATAACCGTTTTAATTGATAAATCAATTAGTATACGGGATAACTTTCTTTTAGAAGAAGAGGGAGTTAGTACACATTTAGAAGTAGAAAATAGAATAGAAGAGCCAGCTTGGTTTAAATACATATTAAGACTAAATAAAATCTTAGATATGACTAAAGATATTTATGTTACGAATGGTGATATTAAAATGTTATTAGTCACTGGTTCTTTTGTTAGAGATCCACGTTTTGATGAATATTATAGTTATGACGGACCTTTAGGAATGTTTTATACTAAAACAGCTACAACGTTTATTGTTTGGTCTCCGGTAGCTAGGGAATTGGTATTAGAATTAATTACTAAAAATGGTGAGTTAATTAATAAGAATTTAGAGCATGTTGGTAGAGGCTGTTATAAAATTACTTTACAAGGTGATTATGAGAAAGCTAAGTATCGTTATCGTATTAGAATATTTGAAGATGAATTTAGAGTTGTAAATGATCCTTATGGTATAGCTAGTGACGCGAATGGTAATTTTAATTATGTAGTAGATAAAAATAATTTTAAAAAGTTTATTTATTCAAAACCTTATTTTTCAGGTCGTTATGTAGATAGTATTATTTATGAAGCATCTATTCGTGATTTAACTAGTAAATTAGATATTAAGAATAAAGGAACTTTTGCTGCTTTATTAAATAGACAAACGACAATTCATGGTAAAATGACTGGTTTAGATTATATTGCTAGTTTAGGAATAACACACCTACAATTAATGCCTATCTTTGATTTTTATGGAATATCTGATTTAAACCCAGAAAGATATTATAATTGGGGATATAATCCTTTACAATATTTTGTTCCTAAAGGAGCCTATTCAACTAATCCTAATGATCCATATTGCCGAATTAATGAACTTATATCATTTATAGACTTATGCCATGCTTATGGTATTTTAGTTAATATGGATGTTGTCTTTAATCATGTTAATGATGTTAATAAGTTCCCATTTGATATACTAGTCCCTGGTTATTATTTTAGAACTAATAATGGTTATTTAACTAATACATCTGGTTGTGGCAATGATTTAGCAACAGAAAGAAAGATGTGTTCTAAATTTATAGTTGATAATTTAATATATATGACAGAAACATATCATTTTAGTGGATATCGTTTTGATTTAATGGGTCTTTTAGACATTAATACATTAAAAATTGCTGAAGATAAATTAAGAAAGATTGAACCTAATATCATGTTATATGGAGAAGGCTGGGATATGCCAAATACGTTAGCACCTGAGGACAGGCCTTCAGCAAATAATAATAAATTATTGCCTAACTACGCTTTTTTTAATGATGTTTATCGTGATGTTATTAAAGGCTCACAATGGGGAGACCATCAAGGGTTTATAACTGGTAAATATGTAAATAGTTATGATTTATTTCATATTTTAACTGGTTCAGCTCTTGATAATTATCGTTTTTTATATCCTCATCAAAGTATCAATTATATTGAATGCCATGATAATTTTACAGTTTATGATTTTATAAAACATAATTTTAAAGATATAAAAGAACGTGATGTTTATATTGCTATTAAATTAGGTTTAGCTTTAACTATTTTAGCTCAAGGTATTCCTTTTATTCATTCAGGATTAGAATTTTTAAGAACTAAAAATGGAGTTGAAAATTCTTACAATTCTGGTGATGATGTAAATGGTATTGATTGGGAAAGAAAAGATAGTTATGAATCTATGATTCAAATGGTTAGAGATTTAATCGTGCTTCGTAAGGAATATGAGGTTTTTAGGCTTGATAATATTGATGAAATTAGACTAAGAGTACAATATTTAAGAGAATTGTCTAATGATACTAGTTATGTTTTCTTATTAAAAGAAAAGAAGTGTGATTTATTTATAGTATTAAAGAATCGAAGAGGCCGTTTTATTATTAAAAATCCTAATGCTAATTTAATTTTTGACGGAACTAAATTATTAAATGATCCTATTAAAAAAATTAGTTTAAAAGATAGAGGACTATATATCTATAGGAGGAATAAATAATGGTTATTAATGGTTTTATTACAACTACTAATACTAATGATGATTTTGTTAATTTAGTAGTTAAGTCAGCTAATAACACTTTATATAATATAAAAACTAGTAAAATAAAGGCTCAAAATTTAAAATTAAACCATGTTTATGAATTTAAAGTTGATGTTGTTGAAGGACAAAGAATGAAATATATTTTAAAAGAAGTGTTAGATATCAGCAAGTTAAATGAAGCACGAAGAGATACTATTTTACGTTCTTTTATGCAACATAAAGAAATTGATTTTAATGATGCTAAAGAAAAAATAGATTGTTATATAAATAAAATAGAAAATGAAATTTTATTTAAAATAACTAGCACTTTAGTTAAACGAAATTTAGTTGATTTCTTAACTTATCCTGGTGGTACACGCATTCATCACAGTTTTTTAGGAGGTTTAGTTTATCATACACTTGGTATGCTAAAAATGGCAGAAGCCTTATTAGATATATATCCATTCTTAAAAAAAGATTATCTTTATGCTGGTATTATATTACATGATTTAGGTAAAATTTTTGAGTTTAACGATGTGCAAAATGCGGAGTTTTCTTTAGATGGTCAAATGCTAGGTCATTTAGTTATAGGAACATTAAAAGTGGCCGAAGTGGCAAAGGAGCTTGGCTATCAAAACACAGAAGAAGTTTTAGTATTAGAACATATTGTCATTGCTCATCATGGACAACTTCAATATGGTTCAGCTCGTAAACCTCTTACGGCAGAAGCATTATTAATTTGGTATTTAGATACAATTGATTCTAAATTTCAAGTTATTGGTGATGAATTAAGTAAAGTTGCGGCTGGTAGTTTTACCGATTCAATTCCTGTTTTAGATAAAATGCGTTTATATAAGACGCATTTAGGAGAAGAAGATGAACAAATTAAAAAATGATGATATTATAAATATTTTATTAGACAAAAATAATAATTCTGATATTGTTATGAATGATAATTATGGAACAGAAGTTATTTTTGAACAAATGGCAACTATTCCTTATTATGATAAATATACTGATAAGACAGATATTTACTGTATTTTACATCCTAAATTTAATTCTAAAGAGTTTAAAACAGGTTTTATCTATCCTTTTTTAGTTAAAAAAGATAGTAAAGATTATTCTCTTGAAGCAGTTGAAGATGAAGAATTATTAAAAGAATTAGATAAAATATATAATGAACTAGAATAAACATTAAAGTGGTTCTTTCCAAAATGAGGTAGCTACCTCAGTTTAGAAAGAACCTTTTTTTAATCTTTATATAAAAATAAAAAAGGGCATAAGCCCTTTTAAAAATCATGTCTACTCCAATTTAGACTATTGTTATACCAATCACTATAAGTAGTTATATTTTCAGTATCATAATCTTCTATTTGATTTACTAAATAATTTAAATAGAAGTCATAATTGAAGTTTCCTACTAAATCAGAGTTAGGAGTAGTAATTGAACCTAATTCACGAATTAATAAGTATTCTTGGAAATCTGCTACTTGATATTTAGCAATAACATCATCTAATAAATCACTTAAATCATTTTCTAATGATGTTCTAAAACCTGTAACATCACCTTGAGTATATTGTACATAATATACAAATACTTGTTTCATACTAGGTTTATCTGTTTCTTCACCATAAGTATCAGTTACAACATAGATATTATCATTATCATCATCAGGATCGTTTTCATTTAATATAACTTCAATTTCAGCATAATCACCATCAGTATCATTTTCTGATGTGTATTTGAAATCTAAAGTATTAATAGATTCTTTATCATATGAATTTAAGCTTATCATATGATAACCATAATTAGTTTGACATAAATCAGAAGTAGATTCAGTGTCAGTTAAACTTATCCCTTTAAATGTATCTACAGTAAATTCACCATTAGGAGAGTAGAAACGACCATTATCATCATCTTCAGGAATTTCTAAAGCATCTTCAACAGCTTTGTCATACATAGCTTCTAGATAATTACCAAAAGGTTCTACATAATCAGATACGTTACTATTAGTTACATCACCTAAAGATTCAGCTGTTAAGATGAAGTTATAAGTTTTATATTCATCCCATGTATGTCCGTCATATGTTGGTTTATTACGATTAAATGCATCAACGATGTATGTTAATTTATCCATATTAGTATGATCGTCAATAGCTGTAGCTTCTTTTAATATAGCTAATGCTAAAGTGTTGACAGCATCAATAAATTCTTGTTTTTCTGTTTCTGATAAATTATTTAAGAAAGTATCTAAATCATCAGGAGAACCATCACCATCATTATCAACAGAGATTAAGATATGATCTACATTTAAGTCTAGATAAGAATCAGTACCATAAATTGCAAGAGCTTTATTTAAAAGATTTTCTAAAACATTTAAATTATCAGTATTTAATGTATGGTCTGTGTTAGCCCAAGCATCGTAGATATAATCAGCTGTATAAGCAGTTAAGATAGTAGAAGCTAAATTATTTAATACAACAGCTTCATAATCATAATAGCCATATTTGTAGAATAAGTAATTAGATTCACCATATAATGATGATAAGTTTGTATCACCATTATTAAATGATTTAATGTTACTATCTATTGAATCTCTTAAGTCACTTTCATCATCATCTAAATAGAAGTAATATTTGTCATATAAATATTTATTTAATAATAATGTAACAAGTGTTTCATTAGGATTATATTTAGTTAAATCACTATAGAATTCTTCAACAGTATAACTTACACTATTTGTTTCAAATACATAACTATTATTGAATGTTGTTACATATTCATAATCTGTATAACTATTAGCAAAAGTATTTTCAATAAATGGATCATATATTTTTAAATCTAAATTTAATATTCTATCTGTAAATACTTGAGAACTTACAGAAGAAGCATTAGACTCTAAAATACTATTTCTTAAATCTTGTTTAATTTCATTTTCTCTATCTTCACCTAAAGTATTTAAATCACTATAATCGATAGTTTCTGTTGTATTAGATGCAGTGTAAATTAAATCATGTTTATAGATTAAATAATAAGTACCACCGATATTACGAGGAATAGTTAAACCACTACCTGCCTCTAATGTATCAACAAAGAATGATTTTAAATCAGATGAAAAATCATTTAGAGTATCATCATCTGCATTAGCTACAAAAGTAGTATCAGAATTAGTAGTTATTGTATCAGTTGTTAGGGCTTCTTTGTAGTTGTAATATAAATTATATAATCTAATATAACTTGCTAGAGAACCATCAACTTGAGCTAAAGCAATATAACGATTAGCTTCTGCTAAACTATTAAATCTTAAAACGATACCATGAGCAGTAAAATAATCACGATAACCATCATTATATTCATTTTCTAATGCTTTATCATCAATGTAATAAGTGTTTTCATTTTCAATTTCTGGATTATCTTCATCTGGTAAGAATTCACTATCAGCAATTGATTTTAAATATTCTATGTTAGCATCTTCAATAACTAAAGAAGAAGAATAGAAATCAATGATTTCATTAGATAAATGAGAGAAAGAAACGTGTTCAGTTTCATTAGTTATTGCATCAAAAGTAATTTGTTCTTTTGTTACTTGTAAGCCTTGTAAAGCCATACTATCAATATATCTATTTTGATAGTCCGTGATTTTGTCAGCTGTTAATTGTCTTAATGTATCAACATCAGAAGAACTATAAACAGCTGATGCTACTGATTCATCAATGCTTATTTTGTCATCCCCTGCATAACTAAAGGCAGCATATTCATCAGCATATACAATGTGATTAAGTTTATTAGTAAATACGGTATAACCGTAAGAGTATTTTAAACGGTCGTAAAATTCTTTTTGGGTAACATTATAAGTAAGAGCACTAGCTATATTAGTATCAGAAATAGAACCATAAGGAACGCTTTGATTTCTAGTTTCTTGATTACAAGAAGCAAGTGTTAAACCTACAAGACCAGCTAAGGCTATTGTTAAGCCTTTTTTAAGCATTTTCATTAGTTATTACCTCCACTTAATAGAGTTGACAAACTATCCCACCAACCGTAGAAGTTATTATAAACCTCAGCGTTATCGCCGTAATCAATATATTGATCGGCTGCATTAGCATTGATTTCTAATGTTTCTTCTAGACGTGCTCTGTTATTAGGGTCATTAAATTCTAGTTTAGGTAAATCGCCACCACAAATGTAATTAATAACAATTACATATTGTGTACCATTTTCTTGGAATCTTGTTAAAACTGGAGCTAAATAATTAGTTACACTTTCTGATATAGCACTTGGTAATAAATTAGATGTTTGACTATTAACATATTCTAATAAATAAGCTTTAATTTGATTGTTATTTAAAATATCAGAATCATTATAAACATTATCTACTTTAATTAATCGTTCATTATACATATAGTATAAATTTTGATATAAAGAATCAGCATCATCACTAGCTTCATATTTAGCAGAAGTAGGACCACTAGCAGCTGTTATAACAAAATAATTATAAGAATCATCAGCTACAACAGTTGTGTCAGTATTAGTAGGTTCTGGTAAATATGAACTTGGATAATTATCATTTAATACAAAACCTTCTGAATGGTAAATGTTATATAAAGCATCTTTAATTTCAGTAGTAACATCAGTTGATGTGTTAGTAACAGTAACTTCTGTAGTAGTTAAAGCGAAACCTAAAACTTTAAATTGAGAGAAATCCCATTCATTACCAATTGGGTCGTAATAGCCATCTTCACCATCAGTAGGATATTGGCTTCCTTCATGTGGATTGTATCTACTTGAAGAATTGTAATTATCAACAATAGTAGTTAAAGCATCAGTATGACTTGAAGTAGAAGTCTCAATCAATTCATAGATTTTTTGAATTAACTCAATAGCTTTTTGACCATAAGTTGTTTGGTTAGTATCAGAAATTGGTTCGTTTTGCCATGTAGAAATGTCATCAGGATCACCATCTTCATCTCTATCCATATAAACACTTATTTGTTGAGCTGTAATACTAAAGTAATTATTATAAGCTTTAGTACTAAATTCATTAAAGAAATTAACAACGTTGTCTGAACTATAATCAGTTAAGATATTTTGAGTTACATAAGACACTTTAAATGTATCATTAACAATTTGATCAATATCAGCTGTATGATAATATAACATTAAGAAATTATATTTACCAATAGATGAAGGATAACCATTAGAAGAAAGAGCATTATTAGCAAATGAAGCTAATAAATATTCAATAGTAGTATAGAAATTGTCTACAATGTCTTGTGGAATACTTTTATATTCTTCAGTATCTTTAATCATCTTAGTAGATATTAAATTAGCTGCTATAGTAAGACCATTACGATATTCTAAGACATCCCATAGACCTGTTTTATCTTCTGTTGTAATATATGCTCTAACTTCTCTATCTTCATAACGGAAAATAGCAGCAGTATTATTATCAGGAGCACCACTTAATGTACGGTTGTAATCACTATTATTAACTGAATAAGAAATTTCCATAGCTTGATCAAAAATAGAAACTTCTACATTAGCAGTTGCATCACTTAAAGCAGTACTTATATATGAAGAAGTTAAATCTTCATCGCGTAAGTCATTTTTAATACTATTTAATAATGCTTCATCAGTAATAATGATATTATATTTTTCATCAGTACTTAAGTTTAAATTATAAGTATTTTGTTCATCAGCTATTTTATCATCTTCAGTTTGTGTTTGACTTATTTTAAATACCATATATTGATAATTATCACTTGCATAAGCTGTACTAGGTACAGAATAACGATCATCAGTATTATCGTTATAAGTATTTTCAGTTGGTGTTTGTAATGTTTCATAAATATATTCATAAAGACTAGCATCAAGGTCATTTAAACTTTCAGCTGTGTAAGTAATAAATTCATTACTTTCAGTTTTAGCAGCTGTTACAATTTGATCAAGTCTAGCATCATCACTATCAGCATTTGTAACTAAATTATTAGCTTGATAGAAATCAATCATGCTTTTTGTAACACTTCTTTGATCAATAGTTTTGTTGTTTATAAAACTTGAAGTACTATCCTTATAATTATATATAGGAGAACGATAAGGATAGACATAATTATACATTGCTATATATAATTGTAAGATAATAGAGTGACCATATGAAGCATCTAAATCAAAATATTCATCAGTAGAAGCAGTACTAAAATCAAAATCATTATAATATGAAATATATTCATTATAAGATTCAGGTGTGTTAGTTAGATAATAGAATTTATCATTATGAACATAAATACCAAATGAACGAAGAGTTTTGTTCATTTCATCTTCAGAAGCAAATCTTATCATAATGACATCAGTGTCACCTTGATTATAGTAACTATCTTCATATTTAGTAACAATTTCTGATTTAGAGAAGTAACCTACAGTACTTTCATCATCATCATTTAAAGCTTCTTCATCAGCATCATTAATTTCCTCATTTAATTTATCAAGAGCAAATAATTGACTTGCTAGGTCATGATAATATAAATGGTAAATAGGTTCTAATGCTGCATAATCTTCATTTCTTAAAGCTGTAGCTATATCAGCTCTTGAAATATCAACCCTATTATTAACATAAATGGTATCTGCATACTCTAAAATGTTTTGTTCTCTTGTTGAAGGTAATAAATCTTCAATTTCTTGTTCATGATCTTCTAAAGAGAAATCAAAATCGTACACATCTTCAATTATGTAGTTTTGTAATTTTGAAACGTAACTATTGTAATTTTCGTTATTAGCATCAGCTAATACAGTTTCAATTTCATTTATTTTTTCTTGTAGAACAACTTCTTCGATATATTCAGAAAATAAATCAGAAGCACTCCATTTTAAACTATTCCATACTTCTGAATTAGTAACACTATAGTTTCCTACAGTTAAATAATTAGTATCAGAATTAGGAACAACTAAATTATTGCTGCTACAAGAAGTTAATGTTATAGCTAGAACGGGTATGAAACCTAGGGTTAAAAGTCTCTTGCCGTTTCTTTTAAATAAGTTAAATTTAGCCATTTAAAATACTCCTTTTCTAAAAAACTTTAGCGTTTTATATGATAGCATTTTTCAAGGTTAAAATCAATATAAATATAAGGCAAATGGGTTTTATTTCTTGAAATATCAATTATTTTTGCTATAATTTTTTAAGGTGATTTTTATGGTTGTTAAGATTTTAGCAAGTGGTTCATCTGGCAACTCAACTTATTTAAAAACGAGTTCATTTAGTTGTTTAATAGATGTTGGTATTTCTAAAAAGAAAATAGAAGAAGCACTTAATAAAGTAAACGATAGTTTAATTAACATTAAATATATATTTATTACTCATGAACATATTGACCATATAAAAGGTTTGTTGATGGTTTTAAAATATTCAAACGCTATTATTTATTTAACTAAAGGTACATTAGAAGCCTTATTAAAAAATAAAAATTTTTATGAATATTATAATGAAAATGACAAACGTTTTATAATTTTAGAAAAAAAGGCTAAATCATACGAAAATATTGTATTATCTAATATTATTATAACCCCTTTAAATGCCTATCATGATGCTTTAGAACCAGTAGGCTACTTATTTAATGATAATGATATTAGAGTATGTTATTTAACTGATACAGGATATGTTCATCAAGAAGTCATGAATTTAATTAATGATTGTGATTGTTATATATTTGAAACTAATCATGACCCGGAGATTTTAATGAATTCTAATAGACCATATCTTTTAAAGAAAAGAATACTATCAGATTATGGTCATTTATCTAATGCTGATAGTATTTATGCTTTAGCAAATTTAGTAGGACCTAAGACCAGATATATATTTTGTGCTCATATATCTGCTGAATGTAATTTAAGAGAGATTATTAAAATGACTTATGATAGAATATTTTTAAAATTAGGTATTGATAATTCTAAAATCAATTTAGTTATGACTATGCCTACTGATATTGAAGAGGTTATATTGTGAAAATAACTATTTTAGCTGTAGGTAGTATTAAAGAAAAATATTTAAAAGATGGTATAAATGAATATCTAAAAAGGATTAGTAAGTATGCTAAAATAGAAGTTATTGAAATACCAGATAAAAGTATTAATGATGATATAAATAAGGTAAAAAAAGAAGAAGGGGAAGCTATCATTAAAAAGATACCTAATGATAGTTATGTAATAACTTGTGATTTAGCAGGTAAGATGCTTGATAGTTTAGAATTTGCTAAAAAGATAGATGAAATATATAGCTTTTCTAGTAGTAATATATGTTTTATTATTGGTGGCTCTTTAGGGCTTGATAATAATGTTTTAACAAAAGCTAATTATTCTTTATGCTTTTCTAAATTCACTTTCACCCATCAATTTGCTCGTTTAATTATTTTAGAACAAATATATCGAGCTTTTAAAATAAATAATAATGAAACATATCACAAATAATAAAACGGCTTTCAAATTATGAAAGCCCTTTTTCGTTTTAATTACGCTAAAAAGCTTACTTTTAATAATTGACTGCATTTTAAAAGCGTGTTAGAATTAGCATAGATATAAATTGTCAAGAAATGACAATTTTCGGAGGAAAAAATGGAAAAATTAAGCAAACAAATTTACGAAAAGAAAGAAAGAAAAGTAAAAATCCTTCAATTTGGTGAAGGTAATTTCTTACGCGCTTTTGTTGATTGGATTGTTCAAACAATGAATGACAAAGGCGTGTTTGATGGTGGTGTATGTGTAGTACAACCTATGCCATTTGGTCGTGTAGCTGATTTGGCTAGTCAAGATGGCTTATACACTTTAATTCTTC
Source organism: uncultured Acholeplasmatales bacterium (assembly GCA_944323055.1). Classification (GTDB taxonomy): domain Bacteria; phylum Bacillota_I; class Bacilli_A; order Acholeplasmatales; family Anaeroplasmataceae; genus CALUXS01. The sequence continues at coordinate 4,228 of CALUQZ010000027.1, read as the reverse complement.
AAGGAAGACAAAACGGTAAAGACATTAGAAATATGCAAGTTATCGATTGTCTTGAAGATTTTATTAATCCATTTACAGAATATGATAAATATCTAGATTATGCTAAGAGTACTGATTTAGAGTTTATTATTTCTAATACGACAGAAGCTGGTATTGCTTTTGACCCGACTGATACTGATTTAACTCAAACTCCTAAAAGTTATCCAGGTAAATTATTAGCTTTCTTAAAAGCTAGATATGATTATTTTAAAGGTTCAAAAGAAGCTGGTTTAAACATTATTCCATGTGAATTAATTGATTATAATGGTGATACTTTAAAAGAAGTATTAGTTAAATTAGCTAATCATTTAAATATGGATAAAGAATTTGTTAGTTGGTTATTAGATGCTAATAAATACTATAATACATTAGTAGATAGAATTGTACCAGGATACCCTCGTAATGAAGATAAACAATTATGGGAAGAATTAGGCTATGTTGATAATAATATGGTTGTAGGGGAAATCTTCCATTTATGGGTTATCCAAGGTCCTAAAGGTTTAGAAGACAAATTACCTGCTCCTAAAGCCGGTCTTGATGTTTTATTTGTTGACAATATTAAACCTTATAAAGAAAGAAAAGTTAAGATTTTAAATGGTTCTCACACATGTTTAGTACCAGTATCTTATCTATCAGGTATTGATACTGTTAGAGAAACTATTGAAGACCCTCAATTAGGTAAGTTTGTTAAAGAATTTATCTTTGATGAAGTAGTACCAACTATTAACATTCCACGTGATCAAATGGTATCTTTCTCAAATTCTGTATTAGAAAGATATTCAAACCCATTCGTTCGTCATGAACTTATGAGTATTGCATTAAATAGTATTACTAAATATAAAACTAGAGTTTTACCAACTGTTGTAGAAAATATTCGTGATTTACATCATTTCCCAACTCATGCTTTATTTAGTTTAGCTGCTTTAATGGTGTTCTATCGTGGTAAACGTAATGATGAAGATATTAAACTACAAGATAACCCTGAATTTTTAGATTTATTTAAAAATTTATGGGCTAATTATGAAAATACTTTAGAAGGCGCTAGAACTTTAGTTAAACAAGTACTAGGCTTAAAAGAACATTGGGAATTAGATTTAAATGAACTTGAAGGTGTTACAGATTATGTTGCTAGTTCATTATATGAAATAGTTAATCACCCAATGCGTGAAGCTTTATTAAACAAAGTAGGTTGCTAGTATGAATGACTACATTATCATTAATAGTAAAGACAATGTAGCAGTAGCCTTAAGAGATTTTAAAAAAGGTGAAAGTATTAATGGCGTCGAATTATTAGAGGATTTACCACGCGCTCATAAAATGGCTTTAGTAGATATAAAAAATGGCCAAGATATCATAAAATATGGTTATCCTATTGGACATGCTACATCTGATATTAAAGCTGGTATGCATGTACATACTAATAATACTAAAACAAATTTAAATGATTTGTTTAATTATGAATATCACCCACATTTTAATCATGTTGAAACAATAAAAAAAGATGCTACTGTTGATGTTTATCCTCGTAAATCTGGGGAATATGGCATAAGAAATGAACTTTGGATTGTACAAACTGTAGGTTGTGTTTCAGGTATTGCTCATTTAATTATTGATGAATTTAAAAAACGTTATGACACATCTAAAATAGATGGAATTTATACTTTCAATCATCCATTTGGTTGTTCACAAATGGGTGATGACCATACAATGACTAGAACTATATTACAAGATATGGTTAAACATCCTAATGCCGGTGGTGTTTTAGTTTTAGGTTTAGGTTGTGAAAATAATCAAGTATCTGTTTTCAAAGAGACTTTAGGTAATTATGATGAAGATAGAACTAGATTTATGATTTTACAAGAATCTGATAATGAAATTGAAGATGGCGTTAAGTTATTAAAAGAACTATATGATAATATGAAAGATGATAAGAGAGTCACTAAACCAATTTCTGTTTTAAGAGTCGGTTTAAAATGTGGTGGTAGCGATGGAATGTCTGGTATTACTGCAAATCCGTTATTAGGTGCTTTCTCTGATTATATGGCTCTTAATGGGGGTACAACTGTTTTAGGTGAAGTTCCTGAAATGTTTGGAGCAGAACAAATCTTAATGGCTCGTGCTAAAGATGAAAAAACTTTTGAAAAAACAGTTAATTTAATTAATGACTTTAAAGCTTATTTTAAAAATCATAACCAAGTAATTTATGAAAACCCAAGTCCTGGCAATAAAAAAGGTGGAATAACCACTCTTGAAGATAAATCATTAGGTTGTACGCAAAAATCAGGTCATTCATTAGTTTGTGATGTTTTAAAAATGGGGGAAAGAATCACATCTAATGGCCTAAATTTAATTTCTACACCTGGTAATGACCTAGTAGCTACTACAACTTTAGGTGCTGCTGGTTGTCAAATGGTTTTATTTACAACTGGTCGAGGAACACCATTTGGTGGTTTTATACCAACAGTAAAAGTATCATCTAATACAGCTTTATATAATCATAAACCAGAATGGATTGATTTTAATGCTGGTGCCTTAGTAGGCGAAAAAACGATGGATGAACTATTAGCTATGTTTATTGATTACATTTGTGATGTTGCGAGTGGTCGTAAACAAACTAATAACGAAAAGAATAACTTTAGGGAAATTTCAATATTCAAAGATGGCGTAATGCTATAGGAGGACAAAATGAAAAAATTTATGGATAAGGATTTCTTATTAACTACAGAAACAGCTAAGAAATTATATCATGAACATGCAGAACATATGCCAATTATTGATTACCATTGTCACTTACAACCAAAAGAAATCTATGAAGATAAAAAATTCCGTAATTTAACTGAGGTTTGGTTAGGTGCAGGTGATAGATATGGTGATCACTACAAATGGCGTTCTTTAAGAGCTAGAGGATACAATGAAGATAGTATTTCAGGCCCATGGGATGACAGACAAAAATATCAACAATTTGTTGAAAGTATGCCATATTTTGTTGGTAATCCATTATATCATTGGTCACATTTAGAAATGCAAAGATACTTTGATATATACGATGTAATTAATGCTAAAAATGCTGATAAAATTTGGAATGAAGCTAACAAAAAGTTAGAAACTTTAACTGCTAGAGAAATGATGTACAAATTCAATGTTAAGACAGTTTGTACAACTGATGATCCGGTTGATGACCTACATTATCATAAATTAATGAAAGAAGATAAAACTTTAAAAGTATCAGTTAGACCAGCTTTCCGTCCTGATAAAGCTATCAATTGTGAAGCTAGTTGGTATGTTGATTGGATTAAACAATTAGAAAAAGTAGTAGGATATAGCTTCAATTCTATCAGTGATTTAACTAAAGCTTTAGCCGAAAGAATTAAATTCTTTAATGAAATGGGTTCACGTGTATCAGACCATGCTTTAGATGTTGTTCACTTTGTTAAAGCAAGTGAAGAAGAAGCTAATAAAGTTTTCTTAAAAGCTTTAGCTAAAGAAGAATTAACTGAACATGATTTAGATGTTTATAAAGGATATATTTTAGTATTCTTAGGTAAAGAATATCATAAATATGGCTGGGTACAACAATATCATATCGGCGCATTACGTAACAATTCATTAAAAATGTTAAATGCTATTGGCCCTGATACTGGTTTTGATAGTATTGAAGACCAAGTATTTATGGAAAAATTGTCTGCTTTATTGCGTGAACAAGATGCAACTGACGAGTTACCTAAAACAATTTTATACTGTTTAAATCCACGTGATAACTATGCTTTAACTGTTTTGGCAGGTTGTTTCCAAAAAGAAGGCGTAAAATCAAGAGTACAAGTTGGTACTGCTTGGTGGTTCTTAGATCAATTAGATGGTATGAGACAAAATTTAGAAACACAAATGCAAGTTGCTTTATTAAGTCAATCAGTAGGTATGTTAACTGACTCACGTTCATTCTTAGCATATCCAAGACATGAATATTATCGTCGTTTATTATGCGAAATGTTTGGTAATTTAGTTGAAAGTGGTCAATATCCAGTTGAAGAATTAGACACTTTAGGCCAAATTGTTGAAGATATTTGTTATAATAATGCTAAAGAATTCTTTGGATTTTAATTTATAAGGCAAAGGGGGCTGTGAAAAAATAAATTTCTAATATTTAATTAGAGGCTTATTTCACAGCCTTTTTATTTTTAGTCAAAAAAAT
>CALUQZ010000026.1 GCA_944323055.1 uncultured Acholeplasmatales bacterium | reverse complement strand
TCATTCATTACATAATATTCACTATGTAATAAAGCTTATTTTTTGTTTTAATTAAGCCGTTTTTAATAGCAATATGATATACTTATTAATAAGTTGTTTATTCATGTTATAATATTAAAATAATTTTAATATTAAGAAAGGGATAAAAAATGACATTTAAAGAATATTTATTAAAAGAAGAATTAAGTATGAATACTATAGATGTTTATCTAAGAACTATTAAGGAATATTTAAAGATGTTTAATAATTTTAATCAAAAACAGTTATTAGCTTATAAAGAATATTTAATGAATAATAATAAACCTAAGACTATTAATTTAAAAATAATAGCTATAAATAAATATTTAAAATATAAGAATATGAGTAATATAAGTATTAAAACAATTAAATTACAAAGGAGTAATTATTTAGATAATGTAATTAGTAAAAGTGATTATCTTTTTTTAGTTAATAAACTAAAGAAAGATAATATAAAATGGTATTTTATTATTAGATATTTAGGGAGTACAGGAGCTAGAGTATCTGAATTAATTAAGTTTAAGATTGAAGATTTAGATAATGAATATTTTGAAGTTTATTCTAAAGGACAAAAAATAAGAAGAATATATATACCTAATAAGTTAGTTAAAGAAACTAAAGAATGGTTAGTAAAAGATAATAGAGATAGTGGTTATTTATTTTTGAATAGAAATAATAAAGCATTAACAACAAGAGGTATATATGAAATGTTAAAATGGTTTGCTAGAAAGTATCAAATGAATGAAAAAGTTATATATCCACATTCTTTTAGACATATGTATGCTAAAGAGTTTTTAAATAAATATAAAGATTTAGCTTTATTAGCTGATTTATTAGGTCATGATTCAATTGAAACTACAAAAATATATTTAAGACAAACTACAAGAGAACAACAAAATATAATAAATAAAGTTGTTAATTGGTAGTATTTATAATTTATTATTTTTTATATCTTTAGCTATTAAAAAAGCTTCATATAGTGGATATGTATATATCTTAGTATTTGTGTCATAACCATAATGATTATTAGATATTTTTATAGCAAAATCTAGTCTATTATGTTCACTATATTCTCTTAATGATGTTAAAGTAGACTTTCCTTTTTTAACATCTATTGGTATTATTTTATTATTTGAATTAACTATAAATTCAAACTCATGATCTATTTTACCTTTCCAATAGAATAAAGGAATTCCATTAGTTACTAATTCATTAGCTACATAATTTTCAAACAATACTCCAGATAAGTCATTTTGTAGATTATGATCTATAAAATGATTCATCTCTATATTACTTTGATAAGATAATAAACCGACATCAGTTAAATATAATCTAAAGTTATATTCATTTTTTTCTTTTAATGGTAAGGTAACTATTGGTTTAGTTTGTTTAGATATATTAATTACACCAACAGCTTCTAACCATAATAATGGTGATTTTAAATCTCTAGTTTTAAATTTATCATTAATTAATGAGCTTTTAAAATTTTTGTTTTCTTTATTTAATTGAAGGTAAATGGAATTAAATATATCTTTAGTTCTAGTAATAGAATCATTACTAGTTTGATATAAAGACATATCATTTAAATAGTTATTATATAAACTAACTAAATTTTGTCTTGATAAGAGAATAGATTTAGATTCTAAATAAATATTTAGTGATTCAGGCATACCACCTATTAATAAATAAGTATATAAAGCATCCATTGCTAGAGTATGATACGGAGTATCTAAATTCACTTTATCATTATATGCTTTCACAATTAAATTATATAATGTCTTATTATAGTTAATTAAGAATTCTTCAAAGTTAAGGGGGTAAAGATAATATTCATCTATGGCCCCAATAGGGAAGAAGAAGCCTTGTTTATTTTGTTCTCTTAATAGTTTAATTCTAACCATACTACCAGTAACAATTACAGGTATATCTCTATATGATTCTTTAAAATATTTTAATGCCGTAATAATTGGTAAACATTCTTGAGCTTCATCAAATATTAATAATGTTTTATTATCTATAAGAACATTATAATAAACTTCAAGATAATTAATTATATTTTTAGGATTTATTTCGTTGAGTAAATAGTTTCTAATAACTATCTCTTTATTAAGATCTACATATATGTATTTATTTTTAAAATAAATATCAGCAAATAATTTAGTTACTAAATAAGTTTTACCTACTTGTCTAGGACCATATAATATTAGTGGTTTTCTATATTTGTTGTTAAACCATTTAACGAGATAATTAGTAGCTAATCTTTCCATAATATCACCAACCTTATTAGCTAAATTATAACAACATATTAAAAAATGTGCAATTATAAGTAGTAAAAGTATTTAAAAATGTGCAATTTTATTGTTAAAATTTATTTAAATTTGTGCAATAGCTTAAATAATAATAATAAATAATTAATAATTTTAGTATTAATGAAATATAAAATAGTTTATATAAATTAGTAAAAAAACAACAAAATATAATAAATAAAGTTGTTAATTGGTAGTATTTTCAATTATTTTCATATTTTTTAAAATTGTAATCGTTTACACTTGTTATGGAAGGGTTTTTATGCTAAAATACTAGCGATTGGGGTGATTAATTATGGCAAACACGACAATTTATGATGTAGCTGGTGCTGCAAAGGTTAGTTTAGCTACAGTAAGTAGGGTTATGAATAATCCAGAAAAAGTTAATCCTGAGACACGTGAAAGAGTTCTTAAAGTAATAAAAGAATTAGGATATAAACCTAATGCGATTGCTAGAGGACTAGCTTCTCGTAAATCAACTACTATTGGTATTATATTATCAGATATTACGAGAGCTTCTGTTTCTCAGTTACTTGGTGGTATTATTGATGTAGCTAAGAAGTACGACTATTCGATGAAACTGTTTTCTTCAAGTAATATACAACTTGAAGATTTAATGCGTAATGTTGTAGCTGAACAAGTTGATGGTGTTTTATTTTTAAATGAAGAATTAAACAAAGAGGAAATTGAAGTAGTAGTAGAGAAAGCTAAAGATGCTGATATACCTCTTGTTTTAACTAATGTTAACTTTGCTGGTAATATGTTGCCATATGCAATTGTAGATTATACAGAAGGTACATATGAATTAACAAAAAGAATGATTGATAAAGGTCGTAAAGATATTTATTTATTCTCAACAGTTAGACATTATTTTACTAACGATTTAAAAGAAGAAGGCTATATTAAAGCTATGAAGGAAGCTAATTTAGAACCACGTATTTTTAGAACTAGTGGTGATGTTAGTATAAATAAAGTTCATTTTGAAGAATTCTTTAAAAATCATTCAATAGATGGAGCTATATCTGTTAGAGATAGCATTGCAGTTTCTTTTATGAATGTAGCAATTAAAAATAATAGAAGAGTCCCTGAAGATATCTCGGTAGCTGGTTTACAAAATACTAAATATGCTTTATTGTCTAGACCGACATTAACGTGTTTAGATACGCCAGTTTATGATATTGGGGCGGTAGCTATGAGGTTACTTACTAAATTAATGCGTCATGAAGAAATTGAATCCTTGCATATTGTCTTACCACATAGTATAATAGAACGCGAAAGTTTATAATTTGATGATAATATCTAGTAGTTTTAATAAATTTTTTTAAGAGAGTTTATGGTTGGTGTAAATAAACAGATTTATTAAAATGAAATACAATATTGGAGAATTTTAGGTTAAGAGGGCTAGATTTATATCTAGAACTAAGGTGGTACCGCGATTATTTCGTCCTTAGATTTTTTCTAAGGACTTTTTTAAATTTAAGGAGGAACGTATGAGATTAATTGATGAATTAAAAGAAAGAGAACTATTATTTGATGTAACAGATGAAAAAATAGGCGATGCTTTAGAAAATGAACATTTAACCTTTTATCTAGGGACTGACCCGACTGGTAGTAGTTTACATGTCGGACATTTAGTCACCTTTTTAGTAGCTGAAAGATTAAAAAGAAAAGGACATAATCCAATCATACTAGTTGGTGGAGCTACTGGGCTAATAGGTGATCCGAAAGAACAAGGCGAAAGAAAGATGTTATCGCAAGAAACAGTTGATAAAAACCTAGAATGTTTAAGAAAACAAATTAAAACTGTATTTGACTTTGATAAGATAGTTAATAACTACGATTGGGTTTCAAAAATTAATGTCATCGAGTTTTTACGTGATTATGGTAAAAACTTCAATGTCAATAATATGATTAATAAAGAAACAGTTAAAGCTAGATTAGATTCAGGTATTTCTTATACTGAGTTTAGTTATCAAATATTACAGTCTTTAGATTGGTTACATTTATTAACAGAATATAATTGTCAAATGCAAATTGGTGGTCAAGACCAATGGGGAAATATTACAGCTGGAACTGATTTAATTAGAAAAAAATTAGGTACAGAAAAAGAAGTATATGGTTTAACTATTCCTTTAATTTTAAAATCTGATGGGACTAAATTTGGTAAATCAGAAGGTGGTAAGTCAGTTTGGTTAGACCCTAATATGACAAGTCCTTATGAATTCTATCAATTTTGGATAAATATTCCTGATGAAGAGGTAGAAAAGAGATTAAAACAATTTACTTTCTTATCTTTAGAAGATATTAAAGAAGTAATAGCTAAATGGAATTTAAATAGAGAAGAAAGATATGCTCAAAAAGTATTAGCTAAAGAAGTTACTACTTTTGTTCATGGCGCAGCTAAAACAGAGGAAGCTATAAATGTATCTAATGCTTTATTTAGTGGTGATTTTAGTCATTTAACAGCTTCTGAAATTGAAATGGGATTTTCTGATTTAGAAACAGTTAATGCTTTAGATAAGCCATTAATTGAGCTTGTTATAGAAGCTAAATTAGCTTCAAGTAAAAGAGAAGCTAGAGAATTTATTTCTAATGGTGCTATTACTATTAATGGTAATAAAGTTAATGATATTAACCATATTTTAACTAAAGAAGAAGCTATTGAAGGTAAATATATCTTACTAAGAAGAGGTAAGAAAAAATACGCATTAGTTAGATTATAAAGAAGGTATTTTACCTTCTTTTTGTGTAGGTGGATTTATGCAACATATAGTAGTAAAAGAATATGATAGTAATTGGAATAATTTATATTTAATTGAAAAAAACATTATTTCTAATATTTTAAAAGATAATTTAATAGCTATTTATCATATAGGTTCAACTTCAGTTTTAAATTTAGCAGCTAAACCTATAATAGATATTATGGTAGCTGTTAGAGATTTAACTAAAGTTGATGAAATTAAAGATGAGTTTAATAAGATAGGTTATGAATATTTAGGTGAATATGGGATTAAAGGTAGAAGGTATTTACGAAAAGGGTTAGTTGATAGAACTCATCAAATTCATATATTTAGTGCTAGTGGTGAGAATAATTTAATTAGACATTTAGCTTTTAGAGATTATTTAGTTAAACATGAAGATGTTAAATTAGAATATGCTAAGTTAAAAAAAGAATTAGCTAAAAAATATCCGTATGATATAGATGGTTATTGTGATGGCAAAGATAGTTTTGTTAAAGAATATGAAAAATTAGCTTTAGCTAGTTATGATAGTACATTTGATATTTTATATTTAAGAGCTAATTTAGCTAGATATAATAGAAATATATCTAATTTAGTAGAAGCAGGTAGTGTAGCAGCCGCTATTTTAACTAACAACAATCATATTTATTTAGGAGTTTGTATTGATACAGCCTGTTCTTTGGGAATGTGTGCCGAAAGGAATGCTATAGCTAATATGATAACAAATGGTGACAAGATGGTTAAAAAGTTAGTTGTAGTTATGAATGGAAATAAATTAGGTATGCCTTGTGGGGCTTGTAGAGAACTTTTAAGGCAATTAGGTAATGATAGTTTAGATATTGAGATATTAAGTGATTATGAAACTAAATCTGTTATTAAATTAAAGGATTTACTACCAAATTGGTGGATGTAAAGATAAATGAAACTGATTTAAATAAGTAGTAGTAATAGGTTATGTTTAAGTGGTGTAATTTTAGATTAGAATGTTTATTAGAATAATTCTACTTTGTAAAAATGCGATAACTCGCAAAAATTTTTAGTAGAAAGAAGGATTATGATATGGAAATTAAAATAAACATCTATTTGAACAAGCTTATAAGTAAAAAATACAACGGACTGCTTAAGGTAGTTACAGGTATACGTCGTTGTGGGAAGTCTTACTTATTTAATATCTTTAAGAATTATTTATTAGCAGATAATAACCAAATTAGGAGAATTTAAAAAAATGATACGAATACTTTTTGTTTGTCATGGTAATATTTGTAGAAGCCCGATGGCTGAATATTTATTGAAATATAAATTAAAAAAGTTAAATAAAGATAACGATATAGAAGTAGCATCAGCTGCAACTTCTAGAGAAGAAATAGGTAATAGTATTCATTATGGTACTAAAAAGATATTAGATAGATTTAATATTGATTATAGTAAAAAAAGAGCTAGACAAATAACTAAAGAAGATGTTACATATTATGATTTAATTATAGGTATGGATAAATATAACATTAATAATTTAGTTAGAATGTTTGGCAATAACACTAAATTTAGATTGTTAAATGATAAAGATATTGCTGATCCTTGGTATACTCTTGATTTTGAAACAACTTATAAAGAGATAGATAAAGGATTAGATAATTTAATTAAAGAATTAGAAATAAAGAATTGATGTAACAATTAATAAAAAATGAACACTGAAGTAAAAAAACTGAACACTGAAGAAGAAAAAGTGAACTATTCAAGTGAAAAAGGCATTGTTATAAATAAAATTAATGCTCTTGCGATAAGTAACATAGTAAAAAATAAATTAATTTTTCTATTTAATGTAGTTAAATTTGATAACTTTTCTAGAAAAGTTATAATTGATAATAAAATAGCTAATAAAACTAGAGCTAGTTATTATATTAACCTCTTAATTGAAAATGACTTAATAAGCAAAATAAATTTTGGCATTTATAAATTTAAATAAAGTTTCTTTATTAAATATTATGATAAAAATGCTTTAATTGCAACAAAAAAAGATGCTTAGAAATAGGCTTATTATTACCTGTTTTTAAAGCATCTTTTTTAGTTTAACTTATTTATTTAACTACAACATATAAACCAAATAAAATTAATCTATTAGATGTATCTAACATATTATATGTTTGACCTTGAACAATATCGAAAGTATAAACTAAAGCTGTTGTAGTAGGAGTAGATTCTCCACTACCAACTTGTACATCATTTATTGTTAGTTTATCAGCTTTTTCAGCAACTTCGCCATTTTGGAATGCACTATCACTAATATTATAATATAGTGTTACAGTAGCATTAGCTTTTGCAGTCAAAATGAAAGCTCGTTTACCACCAGTATGCATAAGACCGACCGTAAATGTTTTACTGCCATCTTGTGTACTTGAAGGAGTAGCAGGGGTTAAAGGTCTAATACCACCAGCACTGCTGTTTGTAAGTGTAATATAATCACTATCATAGAATACAGCGTCTTTTTTAATATCATCCGCACCAGAAAGACTTTCAAATGAAATCATCTCGTCGAGAACTGCACCAGCTTCAAACTTAGCATATAAGTTAGTAGTTGCTTCTAATACTTTAGCTTGATCATATTCTGTACCCTCATCAAATGTAGGAGTAGTATACCAACCCGTGAATGTTAAACCTTCTTGAGATTTAGGTGACCATAATGAGTCAAGAGTTGTACCAACATAATCATGTTGAGTGTGCATTAAATCTTCACCATTGTAGTAATTGATTGTAGCATTAGGTTCAACCTTACCTGCAGTCCAGTCATATGCATATTTTAGACCATTAGTATCTTTACCATATACTTCAACTAAATCTAATTTGTTGTCATCTGTTAAGAATTTAGCGGCTGCTTCAGCATCTAAAACTGTACATGTATTTGCTAATGATTCACTAATAGCACCATCACCAGTATTATTATATTCTAATAATCTTGATGCATCTGGTTCAGCGTTCATCTTACCATAACGATCATTTTTATTGTCTTCACTACCAGCAGTAACTTCTAAATAAGCTTCTTTAGAAATATGACCACCAATATTAGAATTCATAACTAACATTGTCATAAAGTCATCCCAACCTCTAGCTAGAGAAACAGTACCAGGAGTTACGTCATCAGCGGCTGTAAAGTCACAATTATCGAAGATATAGCCATAATTTAATGCTTCTACGCCTTTAGTAGCTACAATATAACCACCATTTTTAACATCATTATTAGCACCAAATGAATGGATAACGCAGTTTTCAAAGACAGTAGTAGCATCTTCACCAAAGATGTAATCAGTTCTACCTTCAATATAACAATTTTCATAATATTGACGACCATTACGTGCATATAATGTATCTTGATAGCCTGTAAATTTAACGTTTTTGAAAATAGCACTATCAGCTTCAACCATTACAGCTACAGCTTGTTTATCACTAGAAGGAACAGCTTGATATTCTTCTAATGTATTAATTTCATTAGCAAAAGTAATATTTTCAGCTTTGAAATTAATAGCTGTACTAGATACTGTAAATGTTGCAGAACCATCAGTACTATAATTAGTTGTACCATTAGGTACAGTTAAACCATTATAAGCACCATAAACGATAACAGTCTTATCATGAGCTTCAGCTGTATCTTTACCATAAATATGTACGTTAGGTAATGTTACTTCAACTTTTTCTTTGAATGTACCTTCACCAACTAAAATATTTATAGCAATATTATCAGGTAATTTACATAATGCTAAATATTGTAATGCAAGGTTAATTGAACCAAATTCTACTTGTTCAGCAGAAACATTAGTTGTTGCATTAAGTGTTACATCAACATCTACACTTTCTGTAGCATCTGCAAATACGTTAGTTACAACATCTACTACATATTCAGCTGTTTTAGTATTATCAGTTTTACTTGTAATTAGAACAGATTTATTACCAGCAGTAGCTAAATCTGGAGGTGTAACTGTATATTCATCTGCAGATAAAACAAAGTCATATGTTTTATCGTTATAAACACCATGAGCTACAACAACTAAATTATTATAATTGAATGTATCACCAACTAAGAAAATTTGTTGTGTATAGACATTAGTTTTATTTTGATAATCTAATAAAGAAAGACTAATACTATTTAAATCATAAACAGTAACTTCATAAGAAGTTTCAAATGCTACACCTTCAACAGTAGCTTGAACTTTAACTTGATAAACTCCTGGAGTTGCCATTTGTTCAGCAGTTAAAGGAGTAACTGTGTAACTATCAGCACTTAAAATATCTGTACGACCATTTTCATAAACTAGAGTAACGTTAATACCAGCAGTTGAGAATTCTCTACCTTCTAAGAAATTGACATTTGGTAATGTTGAAACTTCAATAGCTTTAGGATCTGATTTTTCAACAGTTTCTGTATATGATAATGCGAATACTCTAACACTACCAGTTTCACCACCAAAGTAGTAAGTACCAGCAGCAGGAATATTAAATGAACCTGTTAATTCTTGATTAGCGACTAAAACTTCTTTAGCTACTTGATTTCCTTCACTATCAAGTAATACTAAACCTGGATTAGAACCACTAGCGTTTTTAATGTTAAATGATAATGTACCAGCAGAAGTAGTTGTGAAAGCTATAGAGTTATCTTCAACATCAGCGCTACCTTGAGTATTTATAGCTTTGTTACCAACTTCATAACGTAATTTATCACCATATAAAGTGAAAGAACCAATTGTACCATTTCCTAAATAATAATCAGTATTTGATGGGTCTTGTGTCATAAAACTTGGAGGTGTTGTTAAATCTAATGTTCTATGAACAACTTCAGTTTCAACCCAAACAGCATATAATGTAATGTTTGCTGTAACAGGAGTTGCAAAATCATAAGCCTCACCACCATCAGTTAATGACCAATGTTTAAATGTAAAGCCATCTCTAGTTGGAGCAGGAGGAGCTACTAAAGTTTTTCCATGTTCAACTTCAAGAGTAGTTATTGAACTAATACCACCTTTAGCATCAAATGTAATAGTGTGGTTTGTCACAGGAGTTTGTGCTGCATCCCAAACAGCATATAATGTAATATTTCCATTAACAGGTGTTGCAAAATCATAAGCTTCGCCACCTTCTGTTAATGACCAATGTTTAAATACTTTGCCATCTTGAGTTGGGTCTTGTGGTTTAGAAACAGTCTTACCACTTTCAACTTCAACGCTTGATACGGCACTACCACCAGTAGAATTGAATGTAACAGTATATTTAGTTACAGGAGTTTCTGCCGCTTCCCAAACAGCGTATAATGTAATATTTCCTGTAACAGGTGTTGCAAAATCGTATTCACTGCCCCCATCTGTTAGTGACCAGTATTTAAAATTATAACCAGATCTAGTTGGGTTTTGTGGTTTAGTTATAGTGTTACCACTAACAACTTCAACCGGGTCTAGGTCATTGCCACCTTTACTGTTAAAGGTGACTGTAAATTTTTGTTCGGTAACTTCTGTATTATCACAAGAAGCTAAGACCAAACTTGTTGCTGCTACACCAGTAACGCAACATAACCCTAACATTATGCGGGCTATTAATCTTTTAATTTTCATTGTATTCCCCTTTCTAAGTTTAAAAGATACTTTAATTATAAACTAAAACGTTTTCATTGTAAATAAAACGCTTTCAAAAAATATAAAATAAAATTGCTAAAAACGCTTTTATTTTGCCGTTTTTATATTACAACCTTAACTTTTAGTGATAAACTTTATTTTATTTATATTTTTTGGTATAATTTACTAATAAGAAGGTGCTAATATGTTTATTAATTATGTCAATGAAACTGATAAGGATACTAAAGCTGAAGAAAAGTTAATAAATAAAATATTTAAACAATTTAAAAATAGAAAAGAAATATTTAGTATTATTTTTGTCAGTTTAGAAGAAATAAGAAAAATAAATAAAGAATACCGAAATATTGATAAAGAAACTGATGTCATTAGCTTTGCTTATAACGATAATGAAGAAGATATAGCTTATTCTGGTGATGAAATAGGAGATATTTTTATCTGTTTAGATAAAGCTAAAATGCAAGCTTTAGAATATAATCATAGTTTAGAAAGAGAAGTTGGCTTTTTAGCTGTACACGGCTATTTACATCTTAAAGGTTATGATCATATGACTAAAGAAGATGAAAAAATAATGTTTGGTTTACAAGAAAAAATATTAACAAAGGCAGGTCTTACAAGATGACAGAAAAAGAATTAATAAAAGAAGCTATAGAAGCTCGTAAAAGAACATATAGCCCTTATTCACATTTTGGAGTTGGGGCAGCTATTTTGTTAAAAGATGGTACTGTTATTAAAGGAACTAATATTGAAAATGTTAGTTATGGATTAAGTTTATGTGCTGAACGTAATGCTATGTTTAGTTTAATCTCACAAGGTTATGATTATAAAGATATTGTTATGATGGCAGTTGTAGGTGATACAGATAAACCTATTTCACCATGTGGAGCTTGTAGACAAGTATTAGCAGAATTTTTAAAACCAGATACAAAGATTATCTTAGCTAATTTAAAAGGTGACTTTAAAATAACTAATTTAGAAGAACTATTACCTTATACATTTACGGAGATTGAAAATGTTTAGGTCAGGTTTTATATCATTAATAGGTAGAGCTAATGTAGGTAAATCAACCTTTTTAAATAAAGTAATCGGTAAAAAAATAGCTATTACCTCAAATAAACCACAAACGACAAGAGATAGGATTCAAGGTATTTTAACGACAGAAGATACCCAGTATATTTTTGTTGATACTCCAGGGGTGCATAAACCACACCATGCTCTTGATGAAAGGATGCAAGATATTTCTTTTTCATCTAGTAGAGGGGTTGATTTAATATTATTTATGACAACACCTTTAAAAGAAGTTTTAAAAGGTGATGAAATAATTTTAGATAATTTAAGAGGTACAAAAACCCCAGTATTTTTAGTCATTAATAAAGTAGATCAATTAAAGAAAATATCTAATATTGATTCATCTATTTTACTATATCAAAAACTATATCCTTTTGCCGGAATATATCCAATAAGTGTAGAAAAAGATATAAATGTTGATAGATTACTTTTAGATATTAAAGAATATTTACCAGAAGGACCATTATTATATCCTGATGATATATTATCTGATAAACCAGAACGTTTTACGGTAGCGGAACTTATTAGAGAAAAAGTCTTATTATTAACTGAAGAAGAAGTACCACATAGTATAGCTGTTACAATTGAATCAATGAAACAATCAGAAGATAATCCTAATTATATTGATATTTACGCTACTATTGTTTGTGAAAGAGAAAGTCAAAAGAAAATAATAATTGGTAAAGAAGGAAGTTTAATTAAACAAATTAAACAAAAATCAATTTTAGATATTAAACATTTTTTAAATAGTAAAATACATCTAGATCTTTTTGTTAAAGTAAAAAAAGATTGGCGTAATAAAACAAGAGACTTACAAGCTTTAGGATATGGCAAGGATAATTATTAATGGAAGGTTTAATATATAAAATTTTAGATTATAAAGAGAGTAGTTGTTTAGTTTACTTATATACTTTAGAAGGACTTGAAGAAGTTTTAGTTTATCAAGCTAAAAAGTATAATTCTTTAAATATGCCTTTTTGTGAAGTATTAAACTATGTGTCTTATAATAGAAGTGGTAAAAGCTTAAAAAAACTTTTAGATTATGAGATTATTAATCGTTTTACAAATATAAAAAATAGCTATATTAAGCTAAAATATGCTAGTATAATATTAGAAATATTAAGACAAATAGATGATGTAAGATATCCTAAAATATTAGACTTTACAATTAAAACATTAAAAGAAATGGAAATAAAAGATGATGTTATTTCTATTTGTTTTATTTATTTAGTTAAAATGTTAAAAATATTTGGTATTTTACCAAATTTAAATGATGATATTTTAGATATTAGCTATACTAATAATATAGATAAATTAGAATTATCTAATTTAATAAAACAAGCTTATTATGATAGAGATTTTACTACTAAAGCCTCTAAAGGGGCTTTTTGTAATGTCATTAATTATTATAATAAATTAGATGCAATTAACACATATTATATATATAAGATGTTAGAGGATTAAAATGGAATTAAAAAAACAATCATTATTAAATCTAATTATATATTTGGTCTTATATTTATTAGGTGGTACTTTAGTTATAGCTCTTATAACTAGTATAGTAAGTAATATTAATAATATTAGTTATGATACTTTATTTAATCAAATAAGTAGTACTACTTATACTGACCTTAATTTATTTAAATTAGCTAATTTTACAGCTACTTTAAGTAATTTTATTACTTATTTATTAATGTTTATAGCTTTAATAATAGTTAATTTTAAATATTTAAAAGAAAATTTTTTTAAAATTAAAAATAAATATATTAGTTTTATTATTTATAGTATTGTAGGTTTTATTATTATTTATGGTTTAACATATGTAATTAACTACTTATATGATTTATATAATATAGGTGTATCTGACAATCAAGATACAATTGTTAACTACATTAAATATGGTAATGCTCTTATCAGTTTTTTTGCGGTAGTTATATGTGCACCTTTAGTTGAAGAATTAATATATCGTTATTCTATTTTTAGTTTATTTAATAATAGAATAATAAGCTATATTGTATCTATTTTATTCTTTATGTTACCACATATGTTATCAACAACATCTGATATGTTAACGTGGTTTTTACTAGCTATTCCTTATTTAATATCTGGTTTTATGTTAGCTTATATATATGATTCAAGTAAAAATATTTACGCTAGCGTTATAGCTCATATGTTAAATAATTTGATGTCATTTATAGTAATAGTTTTGTAGGTGGATTATGATAAAAAAAGATTTAAAAGAATTTAGTAATAATTTTACGGTATTTAAAGATGAATGTCCGATTCTAACTTGTAGTGATGGAAAAGATGTTAATGCCATGATGGTCAATTGGGGCGGAACAGGCTATTTATGGAATAAAAATGTTTGTTTTGTCTTTGTTCGCAAAGATAGATATACTTATCAGTTTAGCGAAAAAGCTAAAATGTTTAGTCTATCTTTTGTCAATTTAACAGATGATATAATTGATGTTTTTGGTAAACAAAGTGGTAAAGATGTCGATAAATTTAAAATTAGTAGTTTACATAAATGTTATGATGTAGATAATAATGTATATAGTATTGCGGAAGCTAATAAAGTCTTAAAGTTAGTTAAATTAGCTAGAATAGATTTAGAAAATAGTACTTATTATAACGATAATATAATTGATTTTTATAAAGATAGACCATATCATGTTTTATATATTTGTGAAATTAAACAATATTTAGTAGGAGAAGAAAATGAATAAGACTTATTTTTTTGATTTAGATGGTACTTTGTTAGGGATGGATCAAGATAAGTTTTTACAAGTTTATTTTTCATCAATTAAAGACTATATAACATCTTTAGGGCATGATTATAAAGTTTTCTTTTATTATTTAGATTTAGGAATTAAAGCTATGTTAAATAATAAAGGTAAAAATACAAATGAATATGAATTTATAAATGCAACTAAAAGTTATAAAGGTATAATTGATATATTTAATGATTATTATGAAAAGAAGTTTAGTTTAACTAAAGAAACAACATATAAAAATGAATATAGTAAATTAATTATAGATAGTCTTAAATCTCAAGGTTTTGATTTAGTATTAGCTACAAATCCACTCTTTCCGCGCTTTGCGACAGAATATCGCATTAAATGGGCTGGTTTATCTCCTAGTGATTTTAAATATATAACTAGTTATGAAAATAGTAGTTTTACAAAACCTAAAAAAGAATATTATGATGAAATATTAACTAAATTAAATATTAAAAGAGAAGACGTCATTTATTTAGGTAATGATGTTGATGATGATTATGGGATTATTGGTGCTAATTATTTTAGTAAATCATATTTAATTACAGATTGTTTAATTAATAAAAATAATAAGAATTTAGATATAGAAAAGATTACTTTAAAAGAATTTTATCAAAAAATAAAGGCATAACTTGATAGTTATGCCAGTGAAAGGAGATATTTATTACATGCTTATATTAGCATATAATAATATATCTGTCAAGATATAAATGAAAGGGGTTTTACAATGTCTAGTGAGAAAGATTTTATTAACACTTTACGTTATGAAGGCAAGATAAAAGGTAACCGTCCTTTTATTTGTACAATGGCTAAATCTACAACTACATTTTATAATAAAAGTTTAAAATATATTATTTCTTATAAAGATGATATGATCTATTTTCAATCATTAAATTATTTTAATGAATTACCTAATCAAAAACATGATTATGAGATTAATACTAATTTAATTAAAGCTTATAGTTATGCTTTACCTAATAATAATTTAATATCTTTTAGTTTAATTACTAAAAAGAAAGGTTTAATTAATCTTTTAGTTTATAAAAATGTTAAAAAGAGAGTATATTCACAAGTTAGTTTTAATGATTTTGTTAATTATTTAAAAGGAAAAGGAATTAATGATGAAGACGAAGAAAATAGACAAGCTAATTAAAAAATATGAAGGTAAAACAACAAAAATAACAAAACCTGACAATATGAGTAAAGGTTATAAAGATGGAGATAGAAACTGATGTTAGAAGGTGGAAAATATTATAAATTTAAAGTTACCCGTAAAACAGATTTAGGGTATATGTTATTAGGGGATAATAATGAAGAAGTATTGATGTTTTATAAAGAAGCTATTAAAGAATATGAAGTTAATGATTTGGTTAGTGCTTTTATCTATTATGATAAACTAGGTCGTTTTTGTGCAACAACTAAAGAAGTATTAGCTACATCTAAAAAGATTGGGTTATTACAAGTTGTATCAGTAGCTTCTAATGGTGTTTATTTAGATAATTTAACTGCTAAAGATGTATTATTATCTAGTGATTATTTGCCTAAAGATAAAAAGTATTGGCCAGAAGTTAATGATAAAGTGTTTGTTTTGTTAAAAGATAAAAAGAAGAGTTTAGTAGCTAAAACAATTAAAAAGAGTGATGTGACGTATAAAGTTAATTTTATTGAAGGTGAAAATGTTTTAGTAACAGTTGAAGAAATAAGTGATAAAGGCCTTTTATGTTACACAGATGATTTAGTACCAGTATTTATTCCTTATATTTTTATTAGAGATAATTATCATATTGGTAAATCTTTTAAAGTACATATAACAAAGATTAAAGAAGACATTTGTTTTGCTTCATTAACTGAAAATAAAGAAAAACAAATGTTAGAGGATGAAGAAATTATTTTAAATTATTTAAAAAATAATCATAAGCAAATGCCTTTTACAGCTAAAAGTTCAAGTGTAAGTATTGAGAATACTTTTAAAATAAGTCGTAAAGCTTTTAAAAGAGCGTATGGTAAGTTATATAAAGAAGGTAAAATATATTTTGATGATACAATAACTTATCTTAAGGAGTAATATGAAAGATTTAACAAATACTATTAATTTTTTAAATAAAAAGCGTCATATAGCTATTTTTTTAAGTACATTAGTTTGGATATTTGTCGGTATTTGTTTTTGTATGTTTTTTGTTTTTATTATGCTTGGTCTAGTAGTCTTTAGTGATTTAATGCCTTTATTTATGGTCTTAGGTTTTATATCACTTATCTTTTGTGGTTTTTTAAGTATGGGTTTTGTTTTAGTTTTAAAAAAATATAAACAGATATTTGAAACAACCCTATTTAATGTGTTCACTTTAGATTGTTATAAAGATTTTAGTTTTTCTTTTAAAGGGACTATAGATAAAAATCAATTAGCTGATAATGAAGTCTTTAATCGTTATAATAATGATGGTCAATCTCTTTATAAGGGTTATATTAATGATATTTATTTTGAAAGTTGCTTTTTTGAATATATTGGTTTAGAAAAAGGAATTAAAACTAAAAAAGGAAGAGTAGTAATCTTTAAATTAAATAAAGAATTGCCACATAAATATTTAATAGAATATAAAAAAACTAAAATATTAAAAAAGAAAACTAAATTTAATACAGTTACTAAAACAGAATCTAGTGTTTTTAATGAAAATTATAATATTTATGTTGATGATGTTTTTGATAGTGCTAAAATATTATCTCCTAGTTTTATTAGTCATTTAACTGATTTCATTAATATGTATAAATGTAGTGTCAATATTTTAGCTAAAGGATTACGAATATATGTAGCTGTTAATAATTATAATTATTTTAATTTTGCTTTAATGCATAAAGTAGATTCTTTATATGTTGAACAGTTTAGATTAGAATTATTGATGGCTTATTATTTAGCTAAGGTTTTTAAATATGATTTTAATGATTAGTGGTAGAACAGATATTATAGCTTATTATACAACATGGTTTTTAAATAGATTAAAAGAAGGATTTGTTGATGTAAGAAATCCAATTAATCCTAATTTAGTCAGTAGAATTTATTTTAAAGATGTATCATTAATTGTTTTTTGTACTAAAAACCCTAATCCGATTATTCCGTATCTTAAAGATTTAAAAATACCTTATTTATTTCATGTTACTTTAACTAGTTATAATAAAGATATTGAAGTTAATGTAATAGATAAAGTAAAAGTAATAGAAGGTATTAAAGAAATAAGTAGGTTAAATGGTATAGATAATATTTTTTTAAGATATGATCCTATTTTATTAAATGATAGATATGATAAAGCTTATCATTATAAAGCATTTGATAAATTAAATAAATTACTTTTAGGATATGTTAATAAATATATTATTTCATTTATTGATGATTATAAAAATGTAAGAGAACATAAAGATGCTTTAAAACTTAAAGATATAAGTTTTAGTGATATGAAAGAAATGTCTATAAATTTAAGTAAAATAGCTAAACATTATAATAATGTAGTATTTGCGTGCGGAGAAAGTGAAGAATTATTAAATTATGGCTTAGATAAAGGAGAATGCGTAAGTTTAAAAGATGCCTATAGATTGACTGGTAAACTAGATTTTAAGAAACAAAACATTAGAAAAAATATAAATTGTAATTGTCTTATGACAGTTGATATAGGGACATATAATAGTTGTTTTAATTTATGTAAATATTGTTATGCTAATTTTGATGAATCATTAATTAAAACAAATATTTTAAATCATGATGCTAATTCAAGTTTATTAATAGGTCATTTAAAAGAGACAGATTTTATTAAAGTTAGACATAAATAAATACATAAGTTATATTTATATATTTATATAAAATATAAGTATTTGTAAAATTAACATTTTATAGTTAAAATCTCTATGTAATTATTTAAGAACATAGAGGTTTTTTAATGCATAAAAAGATTTTATTAGTAACTAGTTTTATATTACTAGTTATAGCTATTATAGTAGCTATTTATTATTTAGTACCTAAAAATAGAGATAATTTTGATAATGTGAATGGTGATAATATGCTTAATGAATTTAATGTTAATATTTTAATTAATGGTAATAATTATACTGCTATATTTGAAGATAATATAACTACAAGAGAATTAATTAGTATATTACCATTTGAAATAAATATGAATGAATTAAATGACAATGAAAAATATTATTATTTTTCAACAAATTTTCAAGTTGAACCTAAAAGAGTTAACAAAATTAATGCTGGGGATATTATGATGTTTGGTAATAACTGTTTAGTTATATTTTATGAATCTTTTAATACTAGTTATTCTTATACTAGAATAGGTCATATATCTAATACTCAAAATTTAAAAGAAGATTTAGGAACAGGTAGTGTAATTGTTAAGTTTAGTAATTAAGTAATAAGTAAAATATGAAGGAAAATAATATATATGTGATTTTAAATTTATGCATCCTAATTTTTATTATTATCTTGTAATAAGGCCAAAATAGGCATTTATTTTTGTTAAATGTATTATTTAATAGTTTTACAAAAATGAATAAAATTTAAAAAATAGTCCATTTTTAAAACATTTAATTACATTATATGTATGATGTTTTTAATTTTATTCTATTGAAAGCGTTTTAATAAAGAGTTATACTATAGATACAAGGAATGCTTAAAAAAGGGTGGTTTATATGAAAAAAGTATTAATGATAATATCTGCTATCTTATTAATATTATTAGTATCATGTAAAGAAGAAGAGAGTAATATCGTATTTAAAGATAAATATGAAGTAGGAGATGTAATTGAAGTAGATAATATTATATATACTTATACTAATTTATCAGAATTAGGTCCTTTTAGTTTTAATGATAATACACCTGATTCTTGTTATAGATATTACTATACTGATATGTCTAATACTAATCAAAAAGAAATAGTTAATTATGATAGCAATTTATTTGAAGATAAAAAGTATTCAGATATAAGTTTAAGTCTAGAGGCCTATTATTATGATTTTGCTAATGTTGGTGAATATGATTTTTATAATGAGGTTATGCTAGTTGGTTTTTTAGTAACAGGTCATAATAAAGATATTAGTGATAATGTAGTAATACCAACAAACCTAGGAGAACATAATGTAATTGGGATAGGTATGAATGCTTTTAATGGGTCTAATATTAAAACGTTAGAATTTGAAAGTTTTAATGATATTGATAATGATTATTATAGATTAATTCATCCTTATGCTATTAGAAATTGTTCTAATTTAGAATATATTAATTTAGGTTCTAATACTTTAAGTTTATCAATGGCTATAAGCAATTGTCCTAAATTAAAAGAAATATCTTGTTTAAATGCTTATTTTGATTGTACATTATATAATTTAGAAAATGTTGAAATTTTGACAAATTTTAATAATGATACTGGTATTTATCGTTATAATTCATATATTTTTAATAATGAAAATATTATTTATAAGACAGGTTTAGAACGGGTGTTAGCAGGTTTAACAAAATCAGTTTTTTATAATTGTCCTAAAATTAAGACAGTTACAAATTCTGATCCTGATGTAAATAATAATTATTTTTGGGTTAATGATGTTTTATATTACAGTCCTGTTAGTGCTTATATGGAATATCCGATGGCTTTTTGGCCTATTTATGTAAGAAATAATGAAATTGAAAAACAAATAATTTATTTACCATTAAGTAATTTAGAAAATATAATTTATTATTCATGTGGGGTTAACGTTAATAAAGATGAAGGAATATTTTATTTGCCATGTATAAATAATGGAATAGATAAAACTTATTATATTTATCCGATAGATTTTAATAGTGATGATGTTTTATTAGAAGATAATAAAATAACTATGACAATTTGTCATTATCCTAATAGAGATGTTAATCTAAGTGAAAGCTATAGATTATCTTTATATGGTAATTATGAAGTTATTAAGTAAACTTTTATATAGCTAGATATTATATTTATAGTTCCTTTTTAGGAACTATTTTTGCCTATAAAATAAAAAAACGAACTATTAAAGTTCGTAAAGTTTACAAATGGAGCGGAATCACATACAAGTTACAAACTTGTTCTCTTTCTAGAAATATCATAGAACAAATAAAAATAATTTTTAATACTTAAATAAGAAAAATCCATAAAAAATGGAATTGGACAGTTTTTTTGGAATAAAGATTGATAAAAATTTTTTTTAGTATATACTATTAGTAGTTTATTAAAGGAGATATGCTATGGAAATCGAAAGAAATTATTATTTAAATAAATTAATATCTAAAAAAGAAAACAAACTTATCAAAATAATTACAGGTATTAGAAGAAGCGGTAAATCATACTTGCTTGATCCAATTTTTAAGAACTATTTACTAGAAAGTGGTGTTAATGAAAATCACATTATAAAAATAGAATTAGATTCTATTGAGAACGAAGAATATACTAATCCTAAAAAACTTTATGAATATATTATGAATAAAGTGACTGATAACAATACTTACTATATTATTTTAGACGAAATACAAAAAGTAGATAATTTTGAAAGTGTTTTAAATAGTTTTTTAAGAAAATCAAATTTAGATGTATATGTAACAGGAAGTAATTCTAAATTTTTGTCTTCAGATATAATTACTGAATTTAGAGGTCGTGGTGATGAGATAAAAGTTTATCCTCTAAGCTTTTCTGAGTTTATGTCAGT
>CALUQZ010000025.1 GCA_944323055.1 uncultured Acholeplasmatales bacterium | reverse complement strand
TTATTCATCTGAACTACCTAATTATCTTAAAAAAGATAAGTAATTAGGCTTTTTAAGAATGCAAATAAAAGGTTACTTATGTCTTAGTATTTCTAGGACTATTCAGTAACCTTTATTTTTTAGTATACGTCTTATATTACACGCTTACATTATAACTTTATTTAAACTATTCATTTATAATTAATATAAAATAAAAAAGCCTTTAATAAGGCTTATTTTACTAAATACAATACTTAAAAATAAGGCAGATGTTGAATTTATTTGTTATAGAATGATTTACTGGCTTATTGTTACTAAAATATTGAGGTTTGTTGTTATTTCATATTCATTAAAATTTAGTACTTGATCATTTAGCTTAAATTCCAATCTTTCATTTATATTGCATCCATAAGCTCTATTAATAAAGTCATTAGAATTTAATTTTTCTCCTTTATAGCAATATAAGCTATATTTACTATCTTCATAATTGAATACCACCAGACAAATATTACTAGGACTACCACCAATCGCTTTTACATATAGATCACTAGGAACACTATTAGCAAAATTATATCTTTTTGTACATTGTTCATCTACATAAAATCCTTCATAATAAAGAGGCCCATCAAGATTACTAACCCCACTATCTTTAACAAAGTCTTCAGCAGTATATTCTTCATTAAAATTAACTTTTATATTATAACTATCACTACCAGCTAAATGAATTGTTACCTTACTAGAACAAGACACTAAAGCCAATGTTAAAAACAATAATAAAGTTACTACTTTTCTCATACTTTTTTTACCTCCAATTAATCAAATATAATAGGAATATTTCATTCCTCACCACTATATTTTGAATAACTATAATCTTTACAAACTAAATTTAATTTATTATATCTAAAATTATGATTTTCATATTTTGTATAACCACAATAACATATTACTTGATGTTGAGTCACATTATATAAATTATACATAAATTTATGAATATGATTTGGTAATTGACAGGAACATACTTCCTTGCCACTAACTATGTAGTTATTTGAATGATGATGTTCATAAGTATATGGTAACATTACAATATATTCTCTAATACATTTATAATTTATTCCATCATAATTACCGAGTAGTAATCGCGCAGTATTAACATTATGATACCCATAATACACGGTTGTCAGCCACTCACATGCCTCTTGAGGGCTTGTGAAGTAATAGCCCCTTATATGGTAGGCGAAAAACCGCACGTTTTACATTCGTATTGTTATTAACTAACAATTATCAAATCATTATACATAAGATTATAATTATTAGCATTAGGTAATATAGTTACAGGATAACCTGCATAATTCATTTTAAATTTAACACATTTTATATTGTTGTCTTCTAAAACTAAATTATCTTCAAAACTTATGATATGAATAATTGGTTTTAATTCTAAAAGTAAATTTAAATAATAATCATTTAATACACCATTTATTAATTTATCAAAAGGATGAGCTTGATTTGGTAATATTATATCTGTAACTTTTGTTATATCATCTACATAAAGCATTCTAACAGATATAGAATTTGCAATATAATAGATATCTTTATATGCAAATATCTTATTTGCCTTATTAGTATTTAATTTAGTATAAGTATTGATATCATTAATTTTAGAAGAGTAAAAAAATGGTTTAAATGTATAATTTTTACCAAAATCTATATAAGTAGTATTAAAATATCCATTATATAAAGGACATGATATTTCGCCATATATTTGAAATAAATCAAAACCAACTTCATATATATTTAAAGTGTTTACTTGTGATTTATAAATACTAGCATCCATTATACCTGTTTGCTCATTAGAAGTTATTTTATCAATATTTGAATTGCTAATAGCACAAGAAAGTAACAAACATGATTCATTAAAAGTTAAATTATCTATATTAGTCCCATTAATAGCATAAGGCATTAAAAAGATGACGCCTTCAAAAATTAAATCAGTTATATTCTTATCTTTAATGACATTATAACCAACACTTAATACCTTATAACCATTTATACTATCAGGAATAGTAATAGAAGTAGCATTGACATCAGTTACACACCAAAAATATGATGAATCTTGTGTCTTATTCATAGCCCAAGTATAAAATATTGTTTTATTTAATAAACCATAATTAGTAGATGTATAGTTAAAATCCTTGTTATCACCTGAATCAAAGTTATAAATCTTCCTAACATCTAAAGAGTCGTCACTATCATATTTATAAGTATATTTAGTAGGTTTTAATGCTTCATATTCATCTTCTAAACTCATATCTAAATAATAATAACTAGAAATATAATCAGTAGTTTCTTTTGTATAAACCTTTTCTCCTAAGTTTTTAGCATCGTAAAGTGTATAAGAAACGTTATCTTTAGTTATAGTGTCACCCACATTATAATTTTTATTACAACTTGATAAACTTAAAGTAGATAATAAGATTAGTATAAAAATGTATTTTTTCATAATTATTAAACACCTTGTAAAGTAAATAAATCTATACTTATTTCAAAGCTCAAATATGGATTAATGGTATATACTACAATATAGTAAGAAGTGGTTGATGAGTATAGCCCTAAATTTATATTTGCATTTAAATCTGGTGAATCTTCTTCCCATACTGCATTAGGATTGTCAGAAATTCCATATAGTGCTCCATATACATTATAAATATAAAATTTTGTGTCATTTAATGAATATGTACTAAGATTTACTATTTTATCAGTTGAACTACCTAAACTAAAGATCTTTGAAGTAGTTCCACGTGTCACGTTATATGTATAATTGTCAGTAATATTTGGTATAGATGAAATGTTCATCGTTAATTTGCAATTCCCACCATTATTATTGTTAAATTTTGCAGAAATGAAATAATTTGAATTTTGTTTTAAATTACAAATGATATACCCGTTTGAATTGTCTTCATTATTAAACCAAGCAATACAACGACCATTTTCATCATATATATTTACATCAACTGCATACCCATTTGTTTCAACGAGTATAACTCTAATGTCATTACTAGGTTTGTAACATATGGTACTACGGGTATAACCATAGTTAGTAGAAAAAGACAAATAATTGTTATTGATTAAATTTGTATTTTCAATCATTCTACAATCCTGATTTTTTAAAACTGCTTGAAAATATTCATTATTATTGTATTCAATAATATCCCCATTGGAATTATAGAGTTTAAATTGTAATAAAGCTGTAGAATTAAATAAATATTTATTATAATCAATAATATCCCCAGTTGAAAAAATATATTCTATATCAAGATTGTAAATATAGTTGATAGTTTTTTTGTTAAATAATTCATTTTTTAAAGATGGTAATTTAGTTGAGACTACTGATGGGTAAGAATATCCAATTGACTCACTTGTAAAATCAATTATCTCTTCTCCGCTTTGTATATTTATATTCTCATTTTCTTTATCTTCTTCCCATATATTATAAATATTCTCAGCTAAATCTATAATTGATGATGCTATTCCAATATTTGGCACTAATGATTCAATTATATCTAAAAATAATTGGAATGTAGTGGCAGAGATTGTTTTAACTATTTTATTAGTTAAGTTAATATTGGCATTTTCAATAGAGTAATATAATTTAAGAGTATCATAACTAATGTATTGAATGTTATCATCTATTAAATTATGACTACTATTTTCTACAGAGAGGGTTAGACTAGAAAGATCTGTATAGATATTTGGAGCATAGAGCGAAGTACCAAATGTAGCAGCATTGCCTGGATTAAGTACTACTTCAACTTTTGAATTATCAATGTTCATGTTTTCCCACATAGTATTATGAATGTTATTCGTTCTTTGTAATCCGATAAAATAAGCATTTAATTTAGGCTGTACAAAAATATTTGAAGTCTCTTTAGTTTTAAATGTTGAGCTGCCTTTTTCTTTGGTTAACTCAGGAGCAGTAAAATCATAATCTAATATAAAAACATGCGTTTGGAAAGCATTAAGCTGATAATTAGGTAATTTAAGAGTATCAGCATATATTAGAAATTCACTTCCAGCATAAATATGTTCGCCAGTTTGAAAAAACCAACTTTTAGGAACTATATTTACTATGTTATCATCAAATTTTACTAGAGTTTGGCGAGTATTATATTGATAATTTTCAATATATTGATCTGAAGAGGTAATATTTTTTAACTCAGAAGTTTGTGCATAACTCGAATCAGAATATAATGACACATTTAATTCATTATATTTATTTGTATAAGTTTTAAGTGCATTTAAACGTAATTGATAAAGTTTTTGACCTATTTCACTATTAATATTTATTGAAATGTTTCTTAATTTTAAATCATTGAAAATAGAATAATCAAAGTTTGTATCAAAAAAGAATTGTTGATTAATATAACCATATAAAGTGTTTTGACCTAAAATGGTTTCGTATACTAATTGATATTCATCTTTGTCATCCAGTATTATGCTAGTGAGTGTGTCATTATTTTGCATTAAATCAAAACTATAAAATTGTCTATCGTTTTCTAGAATGACATTAGTTTCAGGTATATCAACTGATATATTTCTATCATTAGTGAAAGATAGACAAAAGATAAAAATACAAATAATGCAAGATATTGATAGTAGTTTTCTCATTTAAGTCACCATCCTTTTTTAATTATGAAAACATACTAATAATACAATAATATTGACAGTTTCAAATAATTTATATATTTATCACCTTCATGTACAATAATTATAGCCAAGCATTAGTAAAAGCGCTACCATATATAGAGATTATAACATGGTTTGATATTACTTTCAATAACTTGGACGTTAGTGTGTTTGTGTTTCAATAAAATAAATTTCGATGAAAAAATGAACTTTAGAAGTTTTGAATATTAAATTATTATATTATTATAATATATTTGATTGGTAATAATAATCACCATGACAACAAAATAGTTATTAATTAATTTGTATAAGTATAAATAAAAAAAGCCTTTAATAAGGCTATAAGTCATAGATGGCGTTTCCGAAAGGATTCGAACCTTCGACCCACGGCTTAGAAGGCCGTTGCTCTATCCAGCTGAGCTACGGAAACAGGACGTTTGTAATTATATAATAAGTTTCATATTTTGTAAATAGTAAATTTTAATATTGAATAAAAAAAGTTTTTCTTATATAATTATTTGCGGAGATGATATCATGAGTATTAAAGAATTACAAGATGAACTTTCAGGTATTTTATTTAGTGTTGATAAACATTTAAGATCAAATATTGAAGCTGAAACTTCATTACTATTAGAACTAAAACAAGAGCCTATCACTAATTTAAATTTAAATATTAGTGTGGCTTTATATACACAAATGTTAAAACTTCACGATGAAGGAAAAACTGATTAAGAAGTAAAAAAAGTTTTAGAAGTTTTAAGAATTAATGTAAATCGTCGAGTTAGGGAAACAAATTCTAAACTTCGTTTAGGTAATGATATAAAAGCGGCTAGAAAAAAATATACAGATGAACAATTAAAAGAGTTTGATGATATTTATGCTGAAACTATTAGAATGTACCATCCTTTAATAACTTTAACTAATGATCAAATAAACATCACAACTTTTAATATGTTAAGACAAATGTTTATGGCTTATAATTATGATGGTTTTAAGGGATTACAAAAAGAACATCCTATTACAGTTCATCCTATTAAAGATGAAGCTAAAGCTATTGATATTTATAATAAAAATATTAAGTTATATAAAGAACAATATGATAAGATGCAAAAAGATGAAAAATTTATTAAAATTAAAGAAATAGTGGCTGATGATGCGTTATTAGCTAGAGAAGAAGCTGGATTACGTCAACAAAACTATAAGTTAAAACAACAATTTGAAGACTTAAAGAAAAAAGTAAATGAAGCTTTCCCCAATGGTATAAAAAATATTATTCAATAGTTCCTTTTATAACATTAGGATTACTTTCTAAATAATTATCAACTGTTTTTAAATAATCAAGCCTTGGATTATAACCCTCCTTTATTTGGAGGGCATTTTCTTTTAGCTCTTCATATGTTATAGATTTACGACCATCGTTTTCCATTCTAACCCAAAATTTTTCTAGATTCTTAATAGGAAGTAAATAATGTTCATTATAATGGTTCCAAGCAATAATTAAAAACCCGATTCCCCCATGCTTATATATATGCATTAAATGATTGTATTGATGTGGGTGAATATTAGCTAGAGGAAAAGATGTTTTATTGTGATTTTCTTTAGCTTCAAAATCAATATAAAATCCTTTATAAATACCATTATAATCAGTTGTTGAAGGTGTTTTATAATAAGCTTCTTTAATTACAGCTTTATTTCTTGAAGGGTAATCAACCTTTACAATTTGTACAGGTGTAGGTTTTTTATGAATTACAGCTTTATCATATGCTAAATAATAAATATTTGATTCATTAATAGCTTCTTCAAGTTGCATACCTAAATTAGCTTTATTTATAAATGTGTTAGTACTATTCTTTTTAATTGGAAAGTTCATTAATATCACCGTAATAATTATAGATTATTTATAAAATAATTGCTATATTTTCTTAATAAAACGTATTCATAACAATTTTATGGTTACTTTTTGTTAAAAATAAGTTATAATTTCTAAAGGAGGTATTAGTATGGCAGCTTGTAAAAATACAAAAGTTACATTTAAAGTTACATGTGATGCTAATTTTGCTGAACTTTATGTTTGTGGTAATGTAGCACAACTTGGTGAATGGATCCCAGCTAAAGCAGTGAAATTAGTATATAACGAAGAAACAAAATGCTATGAAGCATCAAAAATGTTACCTGTTGATTCACATGTTGAATACAAAGTTTTAGCCGCTAAAGATTGGGCTAGCGTAGAATGCCACAATGATGGTAATGAAGCAGCTAACCATAGTTTTGTAGCTGTTAAAGGACATGTAGAAGAAGTTCATGTAGCTTGTTTCCGTTAATTACAAAAAAGCCAGTTTTAAACGGCTTTTTTTGTTGCAAAAATTACCTTTTTTTATTATAATTAATTGAAATGAAACGTTATAGGAGTTGATATTTTGTCACAAGTATTATTTTATGCCCTTGGTGGTTTAGAAGAAGATGGAAAAAATTTATATTGTGTAGAAGTAGATAGAAAAATCTATATTCTAGATGCTGGTTCTAAAACACCATCTCTTGATTTACATGGTGTAGATTTAATAGTTCCAGATATTTCTTATTTGATTGAAAATAAAAGAAGAGTAGCTGGTCTTTTTTTAACACACGCTCATGATGAACATATTGGTTCAGTTTATCAATTAATCAAAGAAATAAATCCAATGATTTATGGTTCTAGATTTACGATGGAAGTTTTAAAAGATAAATTACAAAAAGACGGAATTAATTTTGATCCTGCTAGACTAATAACTGTTAAATCTCGTTCAACTTTAGAAATAAATAATTTAAAAATTCGTTTCTTTGAATTAACTCATAATATACCTGATTGCTGTGGTATAGACATATTAACAGATGATGGGAATATAATTTATACAGGCAATTACAATTTTGATCAAAATGCTAGTGTTGATTATGCGGCAATGTTTAGAAATTTAGCTGTTTTTTCTAAAGAAAAAGTATTACTTTTATTATCAGAATCATTAGGTGCTACTAATGCTTCTAATAGAGGAACTATTTTAGAATTTAAAACAAGAATGAATTCTATTTTAACATCTAGTGAAGGAAGGGTTATTTTTAGTCTTTATTCATCAGATATATTAAGAATTCAACAAATTATTAATATAGCTATAGATAATCATAAAAAAGTGGCTTTATTAGGTAAAAAAACACAACGCTTATTAGCGAAAGCTATAGAACTTGGCTATTTACATATTCCTGAACAATATAATGTAAATTTACGTTATATTGATGAACAAAACGATAATAACGATAAAGATTTAGTCATTTTAGTAACTGGTGAAAGACATGAACCTTTCTTTATGCTACAACGGATGAGCAAACGAATTGATCGTTTAGTTCACATGGAAAAAACGGATACTATTGTTGTGCTTACAAATCCGGTATTAGGAACAGAAAAGATGTCTGCTCGAACTCTTGATATTATATATAAAGTTACTAGTAAGGTTTATACATTTAAAGATGAATTATTACCGCCTGTCAATGCATCAAGAGAAGAAATTAAAGAAATGATTAACATATTAAAACCTAAATATATAATACCAGTAGTTGGTGAATATCGTCATTTATATGCTTTAGGAGTTGTTGCTAATTGTATTGGTTATAATAATCATAATACTATCATCCTTGATTTAGGTGATGTTGCTGAATTTAATAACGGTCAATATGTAGGAATAACTAAATCCGTTCCATTTGGAGAAGTATTACTAGATGGTAAAGCTTTTGGTAATATTGGCGATGTTGTCATGCATGATAGAGAATTATTAGCTAATGATGGTGTTTTAATTATTTCATCAAATGTTAATCCTAAAACAAAAAAAATCTTAACTGGTCCAGACATTGTAAGCAAAGGCTTTATGTATGACAATCAAGATTTAAATTTATTTGATAAAATAAAACAAACTTTTATTGATACAGCTAATGGGTATCTAAAAGAAAAGTTTATAAATTGGTCAGAATTTAAAACAGAATTAAGGGGCACAATTGCTTCATTAATTTATAAAGAAACAAGAAGAAGTCCGATTATAATACCTGTTTTAATCTCAACAGATTATGAAGAGTCTCTAGATTAGAGACTCTTTAATTCTTTATTTATTTTAGTTATATAATCTTTTAAAGCTTTTTCATAACTACTATTTGTTTTAGGCTCATAATAGGTATGATTTTTTAATTCATCTGGTAAATATTGTTGTTTAACAAAATCAAAAGGATAATCGTGGGGATACTTATAATTAGCCCCACCTTTTATTTCTTTATTTAATATATGGCTTGGAATGTTTTTAGATTTTAAGTTAACTAAGTCATTTTGCGCATTTTCTAAAGCTTTATAGGTAGAATTTGACTTAGGACTAGCTGCAAGGTCAACTACAGCATAAGCTAAAGGAATACGCGCTTCAGGTAAACCTACTTTTAAGGCAGCTTCACAAGCAGCATAAACACGTGGTCCGACATTAGGGTTTCCTAAGCCAATATCCTCATAAGCAGAAATCATAAGTCTTCTAGTTATCATAAGTAAATCTTCACAAGTTAAAAAGCGAACTAGATAATGTAAACTAGCATCGACATCACTGCCCCTAATTGATTTAATTAAAGCAGATAAAATATCATAGTAGTTTTCGCCTTTACCATCAACAGCTATAGTTTTAATTCCAATAACATCTTTAGCATGTTCTAAATCTCTTTTTTCTTCGTCTATTAAAGATACTGCTTCAAGCATATTTAAAGCTGTTCTAACTTCTAGTGAACTTGCAGTAGCTATATAATCAAAAACTCTATTATCTTTGATTACAATTTTTTCTTTATCAGCAACATTTATTAATAGATTTTTAATCATTTCTGCAGTTAATTCATGCATTTTATAAACATGCAAACGTGATCTTATGGCTGGGTTAATTACGCGATATGGATTTTCTGTTGTTAGACCAATTATGATTAAACTACCATCTTCAAGAAATGGTAAAAGATAGTCTTGAATATCTTTTTTCATTCGATGAATTTCATCAATAATGACAATTACATATTCATAAAATTGTCTAGCATTAATAATATCTTTTAATTTGTCTTTATTATCAGTAGAAGCATTAAATGAATAAGCTTGTAAACCATACATATCTTTTATGATATTAGCTATTGTTGTTTTACCACAACCGGCTGGTCCGTATAAAATAAAAGAGAATAATTTGTTTTTATTTAACATGTTAGTTATGATTCCATTTGGACCAACTAAGTGGTCTTGCCCTATTACTTCATTAAAGTCTTTAGGCCTAATTCGATAAGCTAGTGGTTGCATAATTCCTCCAAAAGTAAAATATATTAAAATTATAACATAATTTATTTATTATTTAAATCTTTCGTGTTATAATTACTAAAAGGAGCTGACTTTATGGATATTTCTAAATATATTGCTAAAATACCTAATTTTCCGAAAAAAGGAATAGTTTTTTTAGATATTACACCTCTTTTACAAGATAAGGATGCTTATGATGAAGCAACAAATTTACTTGTCGACTATGTAAAAGAAAAAAAAGCTAATGTTATTGTTTCACCAGAGGCTAGAGGCTTTATGGTTGGTTGTCCGGTAGCTACAAAAGCTAAGTTAGGCTTTGTTCCGGTTAGAAAACCATCAAAATTACCAAGAGAAACAATATCAGAAGAATATGATTTAGAATATGGTTCAAACACTTTATCAATGCATAAAGATGCTATTAAAAAAGGTGATAAAGTAGTTATTGTAGATGACCTTTTAGCCACAGGAGGTACAGTTTTAGCTTGTGCAAAATTAGTAGAAAGATTAGGTGGCGAAGTAGTTGGCTGTGCATTTTATATTGAATTGACAGATTTACCAGGTCGTAAACTATTAGAAAAATATGAAATAATGTCTTTATTGAAATGTAAAGAAGAATTATAAGAAAGGAGTTTAGATTATGGATAATGTTAGTTTTGATGATTTAGCACAAAAAGTAACTACATATATTCATAATCCTAACGACTTAGAACGAATACATGAAGCTTACTTATTTGCTAAAGAAAAACATGAAGGGCAATTTCGCAAATCTGGTGACCCTTATATAACACATCCGTTACATGTAGCTCTAATTTTAGCGGAATTACATGTAGGACCAGATACAATTATTGCTGGTCTCTTGCATGACATAGTTGAAGATACTAATGTTATATTAGATGAAATAAGTAAAAAATTTGGTCAAGATGTAGCTAATATGGTTGATGGTGTTACTAAGCTTACGATGATGAAGTTTACTTCCCTTGAGGAAAAACAAGCTGAAAATCAACAAAAGATGTTATTGGCGATGGGACGTGATATTAGAGTTATTGTCGTTAAGTTAGCCGATAGATTACATAATATTAGAACAATTGATGCCCAAAAACCTGAGAAAAGAGAACGAATTTGTAAAGAAACTTTAGAAATTTATGCTCCTTTAGCTCATCGTTTAGGTATGTTTAAGATTAAAGCCGAATTAGAAGATAGGTCATTACGTTATACTGATCCGGTTATGTTTAAAAAAATTGAAGAAGATATTTCCGCTACTAACTCAGCTAGATTAGAAAATATTGATCATATAATTGAAGAAATTAAAAAATACTTAGCTTTAGAAAAAGTAGAAACTTATGAAATTAAAGGTAGAGTAAAAAATATATATTCTATTTATAAAAAAATGATTAACCAACATAAAGAATTTGAAGATATTTATGATGTTTTAGCTATTAGAATAATTGTCGATACTATTGATAATTGTTACCGTGTTCTAGGTTTAATTCACGCTAAATATACGCCGGTACCTAAAAGATTTAAAGATTATATAGCTGTTCCTAAACCTAATATGTATCAAAGTTTACATACAACTGTAATTTCTTCTGATGGTTTGACTTTTGAAGTACAAATAAGAACAAAAGAAATGGACGATGTTGCTGAACTAGGTATTGCGGCACATTGGGCATATAAAGAAAATGTTACATACTCTAAAGAAAAAGAACAATTTGAGATTGCCTCTAAATTAAAATGGTACGCTGAATTATTAAAATTTAATGAAGAAGATAAAGATGATTCAGATCCTAAAACTTTTGTTGATAGTATTCGTAAAGATATTTTAACAACATCTGTTTATGTCTACACACCTACAGGTGATGTCATAGATTTACCTAAGGGAGCTACACCACTTGATTTAGCTTATAAGATTCATACTGAATTAGGTAATACTATGATTGGTGCTTTAGTAAATAAACGAATTGTGCCACTTGATTATGAATTACAAAATGGTGATATTGTTTCAATAAGAACTAATAAGAATTCACAAGGCCCGACAGCTAGTTGGTTAAAAATTGCTAAAACAACCCATGCTAGACATAAAATTAAAGGATTTTTAAATAAACAAAATAAAGATATATTACTAGAATCAGGTAAAAGAGAATTAGAAGAAGAGTTTGCATCACAAAAAATATATAGTTATAATTTAACTGATGATTTTGTATTTAAAAATTTTAGTCGAAATAATATTAATACTTTAAATGATTTATATGTTGAGCTTGGTAAAGGTACAATTTCAGAAAAAACTGTTGTAGCTAAATATATTGGTGAAGTAAAAAAAGATAAAGAATCTATTATTCAACAATCAATAGCTAAATTTAACAAAAATCAAAAACATGTGTCAGATACAGGAGTTATAGTAGAAGGTTTAACTAATCCTCAAATTAAACTAGGTGTTTGTTGTAACCCTGTTCCTGGTGATAGCATTGTTGGTTATGTCACTAAAGGCAGTGGTATAGTTGTACACCATAAAGATTGTAAGAATATAATTAATTTACCTAAAGAAAGATTATTAAAGCTAGCTTGGGATTCTAATATAAATAGAAAATACCCGGTGGCTTTAAAGATAACTGCTAGTATGAATATGCAACTTTTAGGTGATGTTATGAATACTTTATCAAGTATGAATATAAATGTTTCTAGTCTTAATGTAAAAAATAATACTATAACTATAGAAACCATTATTAAAATTAAAATTATTGTCTCTTCATTAGAAGATTTAAGTAATGTTATGGTTAATTTAAATAAAATATCAGCTATTCATGAGATAAAAAGAGAGGGCTTATGAGAGTAGTTGTACAAAGAGTAAAAAATGCTAAATGCATTATAAATAATAATGTTTATTCAGAAATTGATAATGGTCTTTTATTACTAGTTGGTTTTACAGAAGGTGATAATGAGGCTGATTTAGCTTATTTTGCTAAAAAAATTGTAAAAATGCGCATTTTTTGTGATAATTTAGATAAATTAAACTTATCAATTTTAGATATTCGTGGTAAAATATTGTCAATAAGTCAATTTACTTTATATGGTTGGCCTTATAATGGAAATAGACCATCATTTACGAAAGCTTTAAATTATGATGAAGCTAATTTACTTTATCAAAAATTTAATCAATTGTTAAATGAAATGGTGGAAGTTAAAACAGGTATTTTTGGGGCAAACATGCAAATTGAATTGACTAATGATGGTCCTTTAACTATCCTATTAGATTCAAACGATATTAAGGAGGTATATTATGGAAAATAATACAACTTATCATTTTTTAGGGAAGGAATATAATAACACTAAGGAGTTAGCTATTGCTTTAGCTAATAATTATGCAGATGGAATTAACTATATTTTTCAAGATGAATTTTTAGAACAATTTACTGACTCATATTTAAAAGGCCGTTTGTTAGCTGAACAAAAAAGAGCATATTATGCTACTAGTGCATTTGCTGTCACTACTTATTTATTAAATCCTGATTTAGGTTTAGTATTAAGTGGTAGAGCTTTAAAAAATTATGCCGATGTAGCTGCTGCTTTAGATGATGATATTTGCCGACAAGCATGTATTCATTTATTTAAAGACCATTCAATTAGCCATACAATTGCTTTAAATGATAACAGTGTTAAAAATATCTTTGAAATAGAAAATAATATTGACAACAAGGCCGTTGTTAAATATTTCCAATTGTTTTATGATGGTAGATATAAAGAAGAAGATATTCATGGCTATAAGAAGTTAGATTATTATTTAATGTTAGCAACTTGTGATAAAGATCCTTTTAGTAAATACCTAGAATTAGTTAATACTGATGAATTTGAAGCCATTTTATGCCAAAACTATGGAGTAGCTAATGTGTTAGAGATTTATAAAGGTGAAAATTATCCTTATGAGATAATTGAATTAATTAAGGATGACATTTCTATCCCATTATCACCTATAGCCGAATCAGGAAGTCACTCTTATTTCTTTAATACTGTGAAGTATTATAAAAACTTTAAATATAAAAGTGTTTGTAAAAAACTAATAAAACGTGGTAAAAAAGTAGCTAAAAAATATAGAAATAATGCAAGTTTAACATTAGAAGATAATCGTATTTATTATGATTTATATCGTTTGTTAGTTAAAGGTTATGATTTAGATTTAGTCATAGCTAAATCTAAAAAAGCTGAATTAAATTTAGTTTATCGTCATACTAGAGTTAATTTAGATTATATACATAGTTTATCTTTTAAAGATGAATTAGAAGAAGTAAAACCTTTAGAATCTACTAAAAAAGAATATAAACAAAGTAAAAAGGAATATAAGAAATTAGTTAAAGAATATTTAAAAAAATAATTTAGAAAAATGGAATAGCAATATTCCTTTTTTCTATGAAAGGATAATATATGAAAATATATCTAATAAGTTTAGGATGTGCTAAAAATAGAGTTGATAGTGAGCTTGTTGTAGGATTACTTGAGAAAAATGGGGCTGCTTTAATAGATGATCCTAATGAGGCAGATTTATTAATGGTCAATACTTGTGCATTTATTGAAAGTGCTAGAAAAGAAGCTATAGATACAATTTTATCATTAGCAGATTATAAAAAAGATAATAAAAAACTAATTGTTTTAGGTTGTTTGCCACAAAGATATGATAATTTAGCTTCTTTAATGCCAGAAGTAGATGCTTTTGTAAGTATTAGAGATTATAAAGATTTAACAAATATAATTAATAATTTATATAAAAGCCATTATGAAGGTAGTTTATCATTTTTAAATAAACATGTATCTACACCTAACTATATGCGTTATATTAAAATATCTGAAGGTTGTTTAAATAGATGTGCTTTTTGTGCTATTCCTTTAATTAGAGGTAAACTTAAATCTAGAACTATTTTAGATATTAAAGAAGAAGTAAGACAAGCTGTTTTAAATGGAGCTTATGAAATAAATTTAATAAGTCAGGATACAACTAGATATGGTTATGATTTAGCTAAAACTAATTTAATAGTTCCTTTATTAGAAGAATTAGTTAAAATAGATGGTAATTTTAAAATTAGATTATTATATTTATATCCGGATATAGTTTCAGATGAATTAATTAATTTTATTAAAAATAATGATAAAGTAATGCCATATTTCGATATACCTATTCAACATAGTGAAGATAGTATTTTAAAAAGTATGAATAGAAGAGGTAATAAGGATTATTTAATTAATTTATTTAATAAAATAAGAAAAGAAATTCCTACTGCTATTATTAGAACAACTTTAATAGTAGGATTCCCTGGTGAAACAGATGAAGATATTACAAATTTAATAAGTTTTATGCAAGAAGTTAAATTTGAGAGATTAGGAGCTTTTACTTATTCAATAGAAGAAGGAACTGCAGGAGCTAGTATGGCGGGTCAAATAAAACAAAGTATTAAAAACAAGAGATATAATAAAGTTATGAAAGCTCAAGAAGAAATAGCTAATAATAATCAAAAGAAATATTTAGAAAAAACTTTAAAAGATTGTTTTATTACTGGATATGATGAAACTAATTTAATGTATATAGCTAGAAATTATATGTATGCCCCTGATGATATTGATGGTGTTATATATGTAGCAGCTAAAGAAGAGCATAAATTAGGCGATTTAGTAGATGTTTTAGTTAAGGATTATGACACTTATAATCTTGTAGGGGTTGAAGTATGAAATTAAATGTTGTAGTATTTGAACCAGAAATTCCCCAAAATACAGGTAATATTATGCGCAGTTGTGTTGGTTTTCATGCTAAATTACATTTGATAAAGCCTTATGGTTTCACGCTTGATGAAAAACATTTAAAAAGAGCTAGATTAGATTATTTTAAGTATTTAGAATATGAAGAATATGATAGCCTAAATGATTTTTTAATAAAAAATAAAGGTGATTTTTATATTTTATCTAGATATGGACATAAAAGTCCTAACCAAATTGATTTTACAACTGCCGAAAATGATATATACTTAATATTTGGTAAAGAATCTACAGGTTTACCATATGATTTTATTGCTAATAATTTGAATAATACTTACAGAATACCGACAACTGATAAAGTAAGAAGTTTAAATTTATCTAATTGTGTAGCTATTATGCTATACTTAGCTAGTAGTCAAGTTGTTGATGATGAGTTAATAACTCATGAACCAGATAGTTTAAAGGGTGAGTTTTTCATTGATAAGTTTAAGGAGTAATAATGTTTGATACAATTGTAATTGGAATGGGTCCTGCTGGACTTGAAGCAGGTATATATTTAAAAAGATATGGTTTAAATGCTTTAGTAATTGGTAAAGATTTAGGAGCCTTAGCATTAGCAAAAGAAATTGAAAACTATTACGCATTAGGTAAAATGAGTGGTAAAGATTTAGCTGTCAAAGGGCTTAAAGAAGCAACTTCATTAGGTGTTTTAATTAATCATCAAGAAGTTATTAGTATTGATTATTTAGATAATGGATTTAGTGTTAAAACTACTAATAATCAATATGAAACTAAAACAGTTTTATTAGCTACAGGTAAGTCTCGTAATAGTTTTAGTTTAGCAAAACCTTATGAGGGAAAAGGAATATCTTATTGTGCTACTTGTGATGGTTTTTTCTATAAAAATAAAAAGATTGGGATAGTAGGATATAATAACTATATGCTACATGAATTAAATTATTTAAAACCATTAACTAACGATATTACTATTTTTACTAATGGAAATGAATTAGAAGTAGAAGTTGATAATAAAGTTATTAAAGATAAAATAGTTGCCTTAAATGGCGAAGATAAATTAGAGAGTGTAACAGTAGGTAATGAAATAATAAAATTAGATGGTCTATTTATAGCTTTAGGTAGTCAAAATGCTTTTACATTAGCTAAACATTTAGGTCTTATGTTAAATAAAGAAGATTTAGTTGTAGATAACAATTATATGACAAATATACCTGGAATCTTTGCGGCTGGCGATGTTATTGGTGGAATGTTACAAGTTGTAAAAGCAGCAAGTGATGGTGCTAGAGCAGCTGAGGCAATAAATAAATATTTAAGAGGTCTAAAATGAATAGAATAGGAATAATAGGTGTTGGATATGTAGGGGCATGTACAGCTTTTGCTTTAATTAATAATATAAATATTGATGAGATATATTTATATGATATAAAAAAAGATTTTTTGTTAGCACAAAAGAATGATATTGAACAAGCTGCGATGATTAACAAAAAGATTACAACTGTAAAAATGGCTGAATTAAAGGATTTATTAAATTGTGATATAGTTATAAACACTGCTTCAGCTAAAGTTTTATCTGCAGATAGACTTAAAGAATTAGATAATAATAAAAAAATTATTTTTGATATTTTTTCTCAATTTAAAGGTTATCAAGGTATCATTTTAAATGTTACAAATCCTTGTGACATAGTATCTAAATTAATTGTTGATGCAAGTGAAATCTCTCCTAATAAAGTAATTGGTACAGGTACTTTATTAGATAGTTTAAGATTAAAAAGTACGATTAGTTCATTATATAAAGTTTTACCTAGTGAAGTAGAAGCCTTAGCTATGGGTGAACATGGTGCTAATTTATTTTATGCTTTTAGTCAAACGACAATTAAAGGTAAGCCATTCTTTTCTTATTTAAAAGAAAATAATTTAAATTATGATAAAGAATTGTTTAATAAAGAAGTAATGTTAGCTGGTTCAAACATATTTAGCGTTAAGGGAAGAACTGAATATGGAATTGCTAATGTAACTAATTTTATTGTTAATGCTTTACTTAAAACAATTCCAACAGCCATCCCTTTAAGTGCTAAAGATTACTATAACGATAAATTAATTTATACATCTAGGTTAGTTTTAATTAGTAATAAAGGTTATTTAAATGACATTAAAATAGTATTATCTGATGAAGAAAATGCTAAATTAGCTGATATCAGAGCTAAACAATATGCGATTTTATATTTAAATTAATGTTTAAGTATGTTAAAATAAATAAATAAAGAAAGGAACGATTTTTATGAATAACATATGGCATAACATTGATGATGATCGCATTAATGTAGAAGATTTTATTGTATGTGTTGAAATACCTAAAGGTAGCAAGAAAAAATATGAATTAGATAAAGAAACAGGACTTATTATCTTAGATAGAGTGTTGTATACTTCAACTCATTATCCAGCTAATTATGGATTTATCCCACGCACATATTCACAAGACCATGACCCTCTTGATGTTTTAGTTTTGTGTAGTGAGATATTAGATCCTCTTGTTTTAGTGCGTTGTTATCCAATTGGAGTAGTTAAAATGATTGATAATGATGAAGTAGATGAAAAGATAATAGCTATTCCATTTGGGGATCCATCATATAATACCTATTCAAATATAGATGAGTTGCCAGCTCACATTTTAACAGAAATTAGACATT
Organism: uncultured Acholeplasmatales bacterium; assembly: GCA_944323055.1. Classification (GTDB taxonomy): domain Bacteria; phylum Bacillota_I; class Bacilli_A; order Acholeplasmatales; family Anaeroplasmataceae; genus CALUXS01. The sequence continues at coordinate 3,725 of CALUQZ010000025.1, read as the reverse complement.
TCTTTAAGGTTTATAAACAATTAGAAAATAAAGAAATTAGTGTTTTAGATGTTTTAGGTCGTAAAGAAGCTATCAAAGTTATAGATGATGGAATTAAGGCCTATAATGAATTATATATAAATAGAAACTAGGAGTTTATTATGCCATTAACTGCAGGAATAGTTGGTTTACCTAATGTTGGTAAATCAACTTTATTTAATGCTATTACTAAATCACAAGTTTTAGCAGCTAATTATCCATTTGCAACAATTGATCCTAATGTTGGAATTGTAAATGTACCAGATGATAGATTAAATGTTTTAGCTAAAATGTATAATCCAAAAAAAGTCACACCAGCAACCTGTGAATTTACAGATATTGCCGGGCTTGTTAAAGGGGCTTCTAAAGGTGAAGGTTTAGGTAATCAATTTTTAGCTAATATAAGAAATTGTGATGCTATCTTACAAGTTGTTAGATGTTTTAAAGACCCTAACGTCATTCATGTTGAAGGTAGTATAGACCCAATTAGAGATGCTAAAATTATTAATTTAGAACTTGTTTTAGCGGATTTAGATACAATTAGTAAAAGAATACCTAAAATTGAAAAGAAAGCTCAATCAAAAGTAGATGATGCACCTTTTGAATATGCTTTATTAAAAAAGATTGAAGCTTGTTTAATCGAAGAAAAACCAGCTAGAAGTTTAAATTTTTCAGAACAAGAATTAAAGTATGTTAAAAATTATAGTTTATTAACAGCTAAACCATTTATGTATATAGCTAATATTAAAGATGATTTTTTAACAAATCCAGAAGATGATGAAGTTTATTTAAAATTTAAAGAATTTGCTTTAAATGAAGGCTCAATGATTTGCCCAATAAGTGCGGAAATAGAAGCAGAATTAGCTAATTTATCTGATGAAGAAGAAAAAGAATTTTTAGAAGATTTAGGTATTAATGAACCAGGTCTTAATAGACTAATTAAAGAAACTTATTTATTGTTAGGCTATGAAACATTCTTTACTACAGGTTCTGATGAATGTAAAGCTTGGACTTTTAAAAAAGGTATGAAAGCTCCAGAATGTGCTGGTATTATTCATACTGATTTTGAAAAAGGATTTATTAAAGCTGAAACTATTTCATATGACGATCTTATTAATTCTGGTTCTTATTTAAAAGCTAGAGAACAAGGACTTGTGCGTCAAGAAGGAAAAGATTATATCGTTAAAGATGGCGATATTATTTTATTTAAATTTAATGTTACAAAATAATATATTATTTTTATAAAAGAGTAACTCCGGTTACTTTTTTCTTTACTTTTTCTTTACATTTATTATATAATATTTAGCGCTATGGGGACCTATAATGGCCTCAAGAGAAAGGAAAGAAAAAATGAATAATATTTCAAAAATCAAAAAAATGGTTGGTACAGGTGTACTGCTAGCTTTAGTAATAGTTTTACAACTATTATCTAATTATGTGGCATTTGGACCTATTAGTATTACCCTTGCCCTAATCCCTATAACAATGGGAGCTATTTTATATGGACCTTTAAGTGGATTATGCTTAGGTTTAGGTATGGGGGTTATGACTATTCTAGCACCTAGTACAAGTTACTTTTTAAATTATAGTATTTTTTATACTATTTTATTATGCTTATTAAAAGCAGGCTTAGCTGGTCTAGTTAGTGGACTTGTATATTTAGGTGTTTTAAAACTTAACTTTTTAAAAAAATCTAAGGTAATAGTAGCTATAATTTTAGCGGCCTTAGTTACTCCGATTATTAATACAGGAATCTTTTTACTAGGAGCAACTTTCTTATTTACTGGTTTATACTCAAATTCTGGTAATTTAGGTGAGGCTTTAGCTAGTGTTTTTGGAGCAGTAATTACATTAAATTTCTTAGTTGAATTTTTAGTAAGTGCAATTATTAGCCCAGCTTTAGTCTATTTAACTAAAGTTTTAGCTAAACAAAATGATTTAGGCTTTCAAAAAGCTATAAAAGATAATTTAATTAATAAAGAAAATAATAATAATTTTGATGAAATAGATTCTGATAAATTATTTTCATAGGTGAAATTATGCATTTATTAGTAGATATAGGTAATTCTAGTATTTTTCTAGGAATAGAAGAAAATAAACAAATAGTTAAAAGTTTTAGAGTAAATAGTGATATCAATAAATCTGCAGATGAATATTTGTTAATTATTGTTCCATTGCTTAGAAACTATCAAATTACAGATGCTTTAATTTGTAGTGTAGTTCCTATTTTAACTAGTGCAATAAAAAAAGCTATTAAGACATTATTTTCTATTGAACCTAAAATTATGGGTTTTGGTATGAAAACAGGCTTAAACATTAAAACTGATGATCCTAAAGGAGTAGGTTCTGATTTAATAGCTGATAGTATAGCAGCTTTAAATCATTTTGATGAATGTTTAATCTTAGATTTAGGTACTGCTACAAAATATTTATATGTTAACAATAATAGTTTAACTGGAGTGGCAATAGGCCCTGGAGTAGCAGTTTCAACTAAGGCTATGATATCACATGCTGCCTTACTACCTAATATTGAATTAGTAGCACCTAAAAAAGTATTAAATACAGCTACAGTACCTTGTATGCAGGCTGGTATTATCTACGGTTTTAGTTCAATGATTGAAGGAATGATTTTAAAAATTAAAAAAGAACTTAATAAACCAGACTTAAAAATAATAGCTACTGGGGGATTAGCTTCTTTAATTATTCCTTTATGTGATATTGATATAACTATTTATCCTAACTTAATATTAGAAGGTTTAATTACTATATTCTACAAGAATTTATAAAACTTTATACTAAAAATTTAATTTGGGGCTGTAAAGAAACCCAGGTTTTGAAAAAATGGTTCTTTCCAAACTGAGGTAGTTAGGTAGGTAGGTAGGTAGCTACCTCAGATTTTAAATAACAAAGTAAAAATTGGAGTACTAACCTTCAAATCAAAGGTAGGTACTCCACTATTTTTTGTGGGAAATAACAAGTTTTATTAGTTTTGTTATTTTCTTTTTTTTCTAAATATATTATTTCTATTTACTGATTTAATTGGTAATTCTTCAATTGCGTTAATAGAATACATAAGTCTATTTCTAAAATGTGTAAAGTTTGTATATCCATAAGATATTCTTTTTATAACTTTAATACGATTATTTAATCCTTCTAAATATCCATTGTGAAGTCGTCTATCTCCAAATCTAATAAATGAATTTATAATTTCTATTTCCCAATTTTTGAATAACTTAATTAAATTAAGAAATTCTGAAATGCCAGATTCTTTAATTTCATTTAGCCAAGAATCTAGCCATTGTTTAGCATTTTCAAATTTAGTATTTTTACAGCCATATAAGAAATGTTGGCAAAGAGTATAGGCATTATCTAATTCTTTTGATATGGCTAAGGAATCTTGAATAATTGTATTAATATCGGTTTTCTTTTTTTTGAATATGATTATATAGAGATTTTTCATCTAATGTCATTTGAAAAGAAGATAAGATTCTCCAATAACGTTTTAATATTTTATATTGTGGCATATTTTGCTTAAAAGTCGATTGTATTCTTATTCTAACATTATTAAAGGCATCTTCAATATATCTTAAGTAATGAAAAGAATCTATTACATGAGTAGCATTAGAAAAATGACGCTTAATAATTGTCCGATATGAATTGTTCATATCAGTAACCACATATTTTACCTTTTGACGCTCATTTAAAGG
>CALUQZ010000024.1 GCA_944323055.1 uncultured Acholeplasmatales bacterium | reverse complement strand
GAGTAACAGCCGTAATAGTAGAGAGTTTCTTCAACGGATAAAAGTCAATCCCGCCAAACACAACACCTATTCGCTGCTTGCACTCTTTTTCATGCTGATAGAAATTCTTTTGGAACATGGTGACACTCCCACTTTCTGGCGACACCATGTTGAGAATAGCTTTTAAGGTTGTACTTTTCCCCGCCCCATTTTTACCAATCAGCCCCATAATGCGGTTAGGTGCAAGAGAAAAGCTGACATTTTCCAGAGTAAATCCGGGATAGTGCTTATTGATACTCTGGACGCTCAATACAGCTTCCATTATTTTTTCTCCTTTCCGTCGGGTGTATCTGCCATATTCAAAGCAGTTTTGAATAGTTGAGCAATACCCAGAAAAAAATCTTCTTTCATCAATGCAATTCCCGGATGTTCCGGTTCTTCATCCCCTAAAACAACTAACATATCTCCGGGCTTAATTTTGAATACATCTCTGGCCTGCTTGGGAAGTACAATCTGACCGCGTTCACCCACGCGAACGGTTCCGAATATGTGCTTACCCTTGGGCGGTATGCTTTCGCCAGTCTGTTCTTGGTCGTAATGGATTAGGTCGTCGAGTTCCACATCATAAAGTTTTGCCAGCGCGTCACAATTCAGAATGTCGGGTACTGATTGGCCAGTTTCCCATTTTGCAACAGCTTGCCGGGAAACACCAATTCGCTCGGCTACTTCTTCTTGGGAAAATTTATTAAGTTGACGCAGTGTAGTCAAATTATAGGCGATATTACTTTTCTGCATTTTCATACTTTTCACACCTCCTGCCATCATTATACTCTTGACTTTTCAAAAGTTCTACCAACTACGGCAAGCAAAAAATGTTATGTTTGGTTGCGTTAATCAACGAATCATCTTAGAAATTCTCTCCAATGGACAAGAAATCATTTATATGTAAAATAGGTTTTAGAGAATAAAAATTAGAAATTACGCATAATATATAGAATATCTTCTCCTTGAAGGCCGTTCATTTTAATGCTATAATAAAGATAGAAGGCTGGAAGGAGTGAAAGTGATGGTAAATAAATTGGAAAAACTCAATCAAACAGCGCTAGGAGAACTTTTGACAAAACTAGAAAACAAGCTTAATGCTGATCTCTTTACTTATTATGGCGAAATAGTGAATGGTGTCGAGCGTGAAGTCAAAGACATAATTGAAGCCTTAGCTAACGATTCTAATAAGCATCGCGCAATCTATGTGTTTCTTACTACACCAGGTGGCAGTCTCCCTCCGGTTCAACGAATGGTCGATATTTTGCGCCATTTTTACGATGAAGTGAATTTTATTGTTCCCGACTATGCATACAGTGCTGGAACAATCTGGTGCATGAGCGGTGATAATATTTATATGAATTATTATTCCACACTGGGTCCAATCGACCCTCAAGTCCAGAATAAAGAAGGTAATTTAGTGGCTGCACTGGGTTATCTCGATAAAATTAATGAATTTTTAGAAAAAGCTAAAAAGAACGAGTTAACACAAGCCGAGTTTCTAATTCTAAAAGATTTCGATCTTGCTGAATTGCGTTCATATGAACAAGCTAAGGAATTGGCCGTAGATATGTTAAAGAAATGGCTGACCAAATACAAATTCAAGGATTGGACGAAACATTCCTCGAACGGAAACGATGTTACACTTGCAGAAAAAGAGGCACGAGCACTTGAAATCGCAAACAAACTGAGTGATAACAATGAATGGAAATCTCATGGAAGGCCTATTAGTATTCAAGTACTCACAGAAGAATTACATTTAAAAATTATTGATTTCGAAAAAGATCCTGAACTGAGTTCTATAATTAGCGAGTATTATGATAGCTTAACTGAGTATATTAGAAGGCATAATTTTAGAATATTTTTACAAACGAGGTTATTTATATGAGTTTAGTAGACGAAATCAAACAATTATCTAATAGTTCTGTGTCCATTGACGAAAACTTCGAAAGTCTAAAAACAGCTCTCGAACAATATCATTGCTTGGTTAATGAGGGCAAATTAATTCCAAGAAGTAACACCTTACAAAGTGGCTATATCGTTTGTGAATATAGCAGCAATGCAAATAAGTAATTTTTTTGGGGTGACCCGATGGATCCGTATTCGTAGAAAAGAGCTAAAAAACATTAAACCGATTCCTTCTGAGATTTTCGGTTCTCTAAATTTTGAGTAGTATTTGTACTTTTTGAGCTTAAACTAAAAAGTAGTATAGCTATAAACAGAAAGTAGTATTTCTTTAAATTTTGAATACTATAATACTAAACGAAATGGGCAGTTTAATACTGCCCGTTTTGTGCTCTTCATTATGCATTTTTATTAATTTTTTAGTTATTTATTTTTAGTATATTTCCCCCTAGATTTACCTAGGGTTTTATTAGTTTGTTTTTTCTCATATAATATTGACGCATTGTCATTGACACAATACATTATCCTATTTCGCATTCTAACAAAGTTAGTTGAACCAAAGCCAATTTCAATGATGCTTTTTATAGTTCTGTTAACTCTTTCTATAGGCCCGTTTGATATTCTATATCCGTTAATTCTATTAAATGAATTTATAATTTCATTATGCCAATTTTGTAATAATTTCCAAAATGGTATATATTCTTTAATGTTAGAACTTTTAAATTTTATTATTAATTCATCTAACCATTTCTCGGCATTATCGATAGTGGCTGTTGAATTAAAGACACGATATTCTTCTTTTAGTTCATAGGCTAATTTAAGTTCTGGCGATATATCAAGCATATAACTAATAATTTGTCTAGGATTTAAATATTGGCCTGTTTTAGATGTTTTTATAGTGTTATAGCTTAGCTTTGACGTGTCAATTAATAAAAATTTCCAATATTTCTTTAAAAGCCAATATAGATAATGATTTTCTCCCTTTAAAAAAATATAATGATTCATTATTCGTATTCTTATTTTTTGAAAACATTCTGTGAGATTTTTAATGACATGAAAAGAATCAGCTGATATTTTGGCATTAGGAAAGTATCTTTTCGCGACAATGCGATAAGTTTCATACAAGTCGATAGAAATGTATGTAACGGCATTTTTTTCCTCTTTAGGGATTTTTCTAAAGTAATCACCTAAATCATTTAATCGTCTTGAATCTAAAATATCTAAAATTCTTTTTTGTTGGGGTGAGTAAATAACAAAGCAGTAGCTATATTTACTTAGTTTTCTTGAATAAACTTCATCAAAACAAACAACAGTAGTTAATTTATTCCTGCTAATATTAACTTTTTTATCAAATAGATACATTACATATGTTGGAGAAACATGGTATTTTTTAGCAATAGAAGAATAAGTGGCCGTTTCTGATTTGAATTCAAAAAGTATTTTCATTTCCTTTTGAATAGATACATTAAAATTTGGTGTATTAAATGGAGAAGGATCTTGAAAATAAGCTGGTTTTTTACAATCGTAATATATGTATTGTCTACGGTGCCATATTATATCAATGTTATCTTCTAAAGCTGAAGCATACTTTATTTTAATATTCTTAGTTCCAACATTCTTTATATTAGTACCATTACATCTTGGGCAAGTAATACCCAAGTCTTTATTTAAGTAAAGATGTATGGTATGATTATTATTGGTTGGATTAAATACTTCATATGTTTTATTTAAATCTACATTGAGATGATCTAATCCATACCTTTTAATGGATTCATAGTCCAAGTAAAAAAACCTCCTTTGATGCATAAATTAGAGCAATTTATTATACATCAAAAAGGGGTCTTTTTCCTACATTTACATACTACTAATAATTTAGAGAAGGGGGTATATACTACTCATAATTTAATATACTAGATTTTCTCAAAAATGGAATCGGTTTAATGTTTATGATGACTAAGACTTATGGTTTGGTGTTTCTACTGACTGTTAGTGTCAAAGGAACTCTACCTTTTTATCTGTTATTTAGATAATATGTCATTCAAAGCTCTTTCAAAATGGTGTAGTAGTGGTGTAGTAAGCGCCTTTCCGTTTCTCAAAACCATTGATTTTACTGGCTTTTCCGGGACTTTTCAAGATACTGCTGTGACATATTAATAATAATTTTATAAATAAAGCCTGAATTATCATTTAAGTAATTCTTATGATAATTCAGGCTTTATTATTTAATTATAATAATTATTTTTTCATGGCTACATCCCATGCTCTAGTAATTACTGTCATTAAATTACCATCTTTCTTATTTGTTCTTAATCTAAGTCCAACTTTAAAATGTAACAAAATAATTAGCAAAGTACATAGATTAACAAATATAATAAGTTTATCACTAACATTTGGCGCATTATGAAATTTAACAATATTACCTTTTAATAACAAAAACTTTTGATATGGATACATTTCTGTATCACAATAGATGAAAATAGCTTTATAATTTCCATTAGAATAAGCATTTTATTCATCTTCTTTTCATATAAGCGCACTAATAAAATCCGGTTCAGGTAAATCTATTAAATCACCTTCTATATAACGTTTTAACACATTAGTATCTGATCTAATATTATCATTAGCATTCGTAAAATCAGCTAACGATTTAGCAAACACACCATCTCTATCTTTCATAATAAAGAATATTTGATCTTTTCTAAATAGTTTTTTAACATCTAATAACATTAAATCATGAGCTGTTAATAATAATTGTGCTCCTTTATTAATTACATTATTAAACAAACTGATAATGGCTCTAGTTAATTTATAATGTAAACTACTATCTAATTCATCAACAACTAAGATTCTATTGTTTAAAATAGCATCTACAATATAACTAGCTGCAGCAACAATTTTTTGGGTACCTGTTGAATCATATACTAAACTTTGCACATTTTTTCCTTTATGAACAGATGTTAAATTAAGTACATCATTAACACTAATATTATTTACTAAAACTTGTTCATTTGCTTCTATTTGACTTGTTTCTTTAATAGTATTATTTAAATACTTATAGTCATCAATATCAATATCAGCCATCTTAATTAAATTAATAACTTTGTCTTTATATGGTTTATTATTTTTTAAAACATCTATAGTCTTATAAATAGGAATATTATTCATATTTAAAATATCTATTTTACTTGCAAAGCCTCTTAATATGTCATAATACTTTTTGATATAAGGGTTTTGATTATTAATAGTATAAATTAAAATATTATTAGTAGAAACGGCATCTAATAAATTTATTAAGTTCATATTATCATTAATAAAAAATTTTTTATTAATAGTATCTCTTAGAAATACAATTTGAGCGGTACAATTTTTATATTTATCATAATTAATGCTTTTTAAGCATTCATAAACAAAACCTTTTTTAAAATTATCTACAGATGTATTATCGTATTTAAAATCATAACTATAAATATTATCTTCATATATGAAAGTTATTCCTAGTTCACAAACTAAACTGTTAGTAAATAAATTGACTGCAACTTCAGCAGGTAAACCTAATAAGACATTTTTTATAGTTTGTATAGCTCTAACTAAACAAGTTTTGCCAACATTATTTACGCCATAAAAACAATTAACTTTACCAACATTAACATTACCTATACTATATACATTTTGAATAAATTTCTTAATATGTAAATCTGACTTTAAATTAATAGTTATAGGTTTATTAAAAGCTAAAAAATTATTAATTCTAATTTCTAATATCATTCTAATCACCAATTTTATTATACCACACATTATTTTTTAAGCAATAATAAAGCTTAAAAAATAATATAATGAAAATTAGTCTTCAAAATTACTTGAAATATACAGTATATTCTGAGAATGAAAGTAAAGAACATTGCCGGATAGTGGATTACCCCACCCTAATCCGAGAAACCCATCTATACGGCGACTGCGCCAGAAACGGACACTTTTATATAACTGCTAGACGCGATTGTCACCACCTTGCGGAGATGTCGTGTTTCTTAACACCATTTGCACATAAAAACCGCCGTACAGATTTCTCTATACAGCGGCAGATGGTTTATTTGCCAAATAAGTCGCTATGCGACCCGGTACGTGCCAGTGTCAGCACAAGCACATCGTCCTCAATATGGTAAATGAGCAGCCAGTCTGGGAGAATATGACATTCCCGATAACCCACCCAATCACCAGACAAATCGTGATCGCGGTTTTTATCCGGCAGCGGTTCACCCATCGACAGCAGCATCACAGTCTGTTCAAGCAATTCTATTTTAAGTCCACGCTTGATCGCCAGCTTATAGTCCTTTTTGAAAGCAGTCGTGTACTTGACAATGTACTTTGTTTTTCTCATTTTTTCAAGTCAGCAAACAACTCATCAATGTCATTGTAGCCCTTTACAGATGGGTCTTTTGCAATCTTTTCCGCTTCCAACATGGCAGCAATGGTTTCCTTATTAGGTTGTCCTAACTTCACCTCAAAGGGGATACCGCCATCACGAAGCGACTGGCGCACAAAAATATTAAATGCTGTAGTTAGGTTCATGCCTAGTTCATTGAAAAGAGCGTCAGCCTGTGCTTTTAAATCAGTGTCCATGCGGATGCTGATGTTTGTGGTATTTCTAGCCATAATATCAACCTCTTTCTACTAGTACTTTTATTATATGCTATTTGCACGAATAATGCAATACATTGCACGAGTATTTAACAGTAAATTCACCTTAAAAGCGAAAAAATAATACAGTTAATCTAAATTTTCTATAACATTTACTTAATTTAATTAACTAAAATTATATTAAACACCCTAATACCAAGCCCTTTACTTAATAATTAAATACTAATATAATACATTATGAAGAGGTAATAACATGGGGATAATTAAAACTATATCAAAAGTATTTTTTAGTGAACAAATCGTTAAAGCAAAAGGAAAAATAGGTGAGGAATCTGTAACGGCTGAATTAACACCCTTAATATTTGGTAGAGTTAAACATCATTTAATCAACAATTTAACAATTCTAGATGATAATGGTTTTACACATCAAATAGATCATATAGAAATTAGATCTAATGGAATATTTTGCATTGAAACTAAAAACTATAAAGGATTTATTGTGGGTAGACAAAATGATAGTAAGTGGTTCAGATACTATATAATGAAAAAAATCAATTTTTAAACCCTTTAAAACAAAATAACTCGCATATCTATCATTTAGCTAAAGCATTAAACAACAAATATCATATTAATTCGGTTGTAGTATTTGTACAAAATAATGCTAATAATATTGATGTTTCTAATGTCATTAATCTTTGTGATTTAAAAAAATATTTATCAACTTATGATGATGGTACATATTATTCATATGATGAGATAGATTATATTTATGATGAAATTAAAAATCTAGATGTTAAAATTAAAAATAGAATTCATGTTAATAACATACAAAAACAACAACAATTAATACGTGATGGCATCTGCCCTAGATGTGGTGCTAAACTAGTAGAAAGAAATGGTAAAAATGGTAAGTTCATTGGTTGTAGTAACTACCCTAATTGTAAGTTTACTAAATCAATTTAATATAATAAATTATAAGGTGTTATAATGAAATATAATATTGATAAAAGTTTTGGTATTTTTAGATATTTTAAAGTGCCATTTAATAGTTTAATATTTAAACTAGCAAAGATATTAATTATATTACCAAAACATTTAAAATCTAAAAAATTATCTGTTAATAAAATTAAAATTGACAAGACAATAAACTACCTATTAATCCCTAAAAAAAGCCAAAAATTGCCATGTCTTATCTATTTTCCTGGTGGTGGTTTTGTCTTTCCAGCTGCCCCGTATCATTATAAAAATATAAAAGAATATAGTTTAAAAGCTAATATATGTGTATTTATGATAAACTACAAAACTAATAAACCTTTAAGCTATATTCTTAATGAAACAAATAAAATATTAAATACTTTTTTAAACAACCTAGATTCTTATAATATTAATAAAGATATGTTATATCTAGGTGGAGATAGTGCAGGAGGCTTATTAGCTCTAAATTTTATTGATAATAGTTTTAAAAAACTATTATTAATCTATCCTGTAATAGATAAACAAAAAACTCCATCTAAGATAAAACATATAGACACTCCAATGTGGAATAGTAAAGTTAATAGTAAAATGTGGAATAAAATATTAGATATTGATTTCTTATCTCCTATTGATACCTTTAATTATGATAAATATCCTTTAACTTATATTGAAACTTGTGAATTTGACCCACTACATGATGAGGCTATTATGTTAGCTAATAAGTTAAAAGATAAAGTTATTATAAATAACACTAAAGGTACAATGCATGGCTATGACATTGTAAGAAATAGTAAGATAACTAAAGAAAGTTTAATAACAAGAATTGAATTTTTAAAAAAATAGTATTTATATTCAAATTATCTTACACTATTTTTATTTGTTATAATACTTCCATATATAAAATAGGAGGAATTATGAAATACGCATACGCAAGAGTATCAACAGATAAACAAAATGTTGATAGACAAGTTTATGAATTAAAAGAATATGTAGAGGAAACATTTATCTACATTGATAAAGAAAGTGGCAAAGATTTTAACCGCCACAATTACCAAAAACTAAAAAAAGCCCTTAAAAAAGGGGATGAACTTTACATTAAATCAATTGATAGATTAGGCCGTAATTACGATTTAATAACGGATGAATTTAGGCAATTATCTAAACATATTGGTGTTATTATTTACATATTAGATATGCCCTTTATTAACACTTTTAATGACACTATTTTAGATGATTCATTAAGAACATTTATTATTGATATTGTTTTACAAATACTATCTTTTGTTGCTGAAAATGAAAGAATTAATATTAAAAACAGACAAAAAGAAGGAATTAAAATAGCTAAATTAAATGGCAAACATTTAGGTAGACCAGCTTTAATATTACCAAATAGTTTTGTAGATATTATAAAACAGGTTAAAGATAAAACATTATCTGTATCTAATGCTATTAAACTACTCAATATTTCTAAAACTAGTTACTATAAATATTTAAAAATTTATCAATCATGAAAAAACATGATTGTTTTTTTTAATATTTAGCATATAATATACAAAGTATTTGGGGGAATTTAAAATGTCAAAGTATGTAATACCATTTATTAAGAAAAACTTTGTATTAATAATAGCTATTATATTAGCTACTATTACCTGTTTTTTTGTACCTTTTGATAGTGAATATATCGGTTATTTTAATTTTAATACTCTAGCTTGTTTATTTTCTACTCTAGCTGTTATAGCCGCCTTTAGAAATATATCTTTCTTTTCATATTTAGCCGATATAATAATCAAAAAATTTGGTAACACTAGAAATGCTATAACCGCCTTAATCTTTATAACATATTTTGGGTCAATGATTATGGCTAACGACATGGCTTTAGTTACTTTTTTACCCTTAGGTTATTTTGTCTTATCTAGTTGTAAACAACAAAAATATTATGCTTTTACTTTTATTATGCAAAATATTGCGGCTAATTTAGGTGGTATGTTAACACCTTTTGGTAATCCGCAAAATCTATATATTTATTCTTACTATAATATAGATATCATTGAATTCTTAAAAATAATGTCTATCCCTTTTGCTGTTTCATTAATATTGATAATAATATCTTGTTTATTTGTCAAAAAAGAGCCTATTAAAGTTGAATACACTACTCTTAACAAGCCTAAAGTATGGCGTGTTATAACCTATAGTTTATTATTTATAATTGCTATTATGATTGTCTTTAATGTATTCCCTTATTATTATGCTCTTATAGCTATAATAATCGTTTTATTAATAGTTGATTATAAAGCTTTATTAAAAGTAGATTATGGCTTACTTTTAACATTTGTTGCCTTTTTTATCTTTTCTGGTAATTTAGCTAGAATAGAAGCAATTAAAAATATGTTTGAAACATTATTAAATACTAATGTTTTAGTAGTAAGTACCTTAAGTTGTCAATTTATAAGTAATGTTCCTTCAGCTATTTTATTGTCTAAATTCACTACTAACTACCCTAGTCTATTAATAGGCGTTAATATAGGTGGTCTTGGTACACCTATAGCTTCTTTAGCTAGCTTAATTACTTTAAACTTCTATAGACAAGTAAATCCTGGACATACAAAAAAATATTTAGGTTTATTTTTAGGTATTAACTACCTATTCTTAATTATACTAGTTATAGTATCATTATTAGCTTTATTGATTATTTAATTTACTATCATATTCTCTTAGTTTTTTATATATAGCATATTGCCTATCTATGTCATCTTCTAAATTAATTTTGATATTTTTAGCTTCTAATATGCGCTTAATAGCTTGTTCTGGGCTAAAAGTATGATATGCTAAATCCTTTTTTTCTTTAAGAAGAACCAGAGAACACGCACAAAAAAGAGAGTGACAAAAAAATTCTACCGCCAATAGTACAAAACTTAAACCAAAGAGTGAATTCATATTGTAAAAGATAAAAAATAAATAAATTATATATTCACATGTGATGTTCGCTTTTTTTATAATCTAATATAGCTGCCTTTTCGTGTAAAAAAGCCAATTATATATGTGCCTTTTCGTGCAATAAATGTTATAATTGCAAAAAAGGCGGTATGATTATATAACCAGTCTTTTTATTGCTATTTTAAGTTCATTAATAGCTTGTATAATAACTGCAATAAGCATTTATTACATTAATGACTATTTACTAGATATGTATGACATTTCAAGTAATATAATAAATTATGCTTTCTATGAGTTTATAACTATTATAGGATTAAGTCTATTATCTACTTTTATAGGTGTTTTTATTCCCTTTTATAAAAATGCTAAAATAAGTCCTATTTCCTATTTAAATAAAGAAAGCAATTAATATTACAATTACGCCGTTTTTAATTATTTATTTCATTAAAATGTATCTTATATTTTAAGATTATATATATCATCTAAGCTAAATAAATTATAGATATCTTTATTTAAACTAGAACCATTTTTTGAAATAAAACCTAATTTATAATAATTTATATTAAGTTTACTAAGTTGTTCTATTTCTTCATTTAAAATAGTTTCATCAACGAGCTTATCTATAAATTTAACTTCATAAAATATATAGCCTTTATCATCTAAAGTTACAATATCAAATTGACCTTTCACTTTATTTTTAGGATCATCATACCAATATGTTCCGATTAATTTAAAAGGTTTAATGAGTCCATTCTTACTACATAAAGTTAAAAACTCCTTACTTATCTTCTCATATTTTTTAGGAACATATTGTTCTAAAAAATCTTTTTCAATATATTTTTTATAGAAAACATCAATTGGCAAACTATTTCTAAAAGATAAATTCTTATAAATATACCTATAATAAAAGTTAATAGCATTGTTTTTTATATAATATAAAAACTTTCTTTTATTATCTAAATCATTAATAGGTGATACTTTTTCTATGATGCCTAACATAATTAACTTATTTAGAATATAATCTATCTTAGCTGATTCTACACCACATAAATCAGCTATTTCTTTATTTTTATGTTTACCAACAGCTATCGAAAGAATTACATCATTAGCTAAACTTATTTTTTTAACTTCATTTAAAATACTTGAATTAATCATTAATTCCAAAATTGAGCCTTCTTCAATAGCTAACTTAATTAAGTTTTTTGTAAAGTCTTCTTTATTATCAATTTTTTTATTTATATATGGTTCACCACCAAAAACACTATATAATTTTACTTTATCTTCATTACTAAAATTAGGATAAAATAATTGTGAATCTAAATAGTTTTGTTCTTCTAATTTAATTATTTTATCAAACCTACCAAATAAAGGATTTGAATAATCAACTAAATTTTGCATAATATCTATAGATGAACCAGAAACAATAAATTTCATATTACTAATTTTATTATATTTATCTATTTTTTGTTGAATAATAGAATTAATACCAGTAATTCTATTAATTAAATAAGGATATTCATCTAAAACAAAAACTATATCGTTTAAACTAAATATATAATCTAAAATTTTATCTATATTATTAAAGTTCAAATAATCTATATTAAAATTTGTTCTCAACAATTCATTTAAGTCAGCTAAAGTGCTGTTTAAACTAACATCTTTACATTGATAATTAATAATTTTTAGATTACTATTTTCTAAACTCTTACTAATTAAATAGCTTTTGCCTATTCTTCTTCTACCATATAACAACAAATTAGCTTGAAACGGCATATTAAGAAATTCTTTAATAATCTTTAATTCTTTATCGCGGCCATAAAAATCTAACATAATACTGCCCTCCTAGCATAATTATACAATATTATTTAACTAAAATAAATTTTAGTAAACACTATTTTAGTTAAATTATTTTTTAATCGTTTAATATAATTAATATTTTTTTATGGTGAATAAAAAAATTAGACTTATCTTTAAATAGGCGGTAAAGATATACACATTTAATTAACTTCAGATCTAAATAATATGAAATAAACATTGGCATTCTTGCCTATTCTGTTGTATAATAATATGTGTTTTCCATAGCTATATTCTATAGCTAAAAGGTCTTGTTTCCAAAGCCTAGTGTGCTTTGTTATAACAAGACCTTATTTTTTAGCTGTTTATTTTTTCACAGCCTCTCCTTTATAATTCTTTACCACAATTACTACAAAATTTAGCATCTGCTTTATTTTCAGTACCACAATTAGGACAAACATTAACTAATTTAGTACCACACTTATCACAAAACTTAGCATCTTCCTCATTGTGTTCTCCGCATTTAGGGCAGATATTAGAAGAACCAACTAAATTTGATAGGGCTGATTCATTAGCTATATAATCAACTGTATCCTTAATAATAGGGGCATCTTGACTTGCGGTATATGATCTAATATTTTTACGAAAACCTAAATTAATACAATAAGTTCCAATCATTAAGGAAACACCGCCTAATATAAAGGGGATAATTATTCCTTGTGGATTATTAAAGAATGTCATAAAACTAAATATAATTAAGCCAAAACCAATAACCATACAGATTGGCCCAACAATTTTCATAACTTTCCTAGCTTTTTCATTCTTAGGATTAAATAATGTTTTTTTATAACTCATAATTCACCTATATTTTTCTAGTAGCAAAAGATAACCATGCTAACATATCACCGGAAAAATGTTCTTTTAAAGTTTCGTATACCGTAGCATGATAATCATTTAACCAGTCTTTTTCATCCTTTCTTAACAAACTCACATCAATAGCATCTAAATCAATCGGTACATATGTAATCGTTAAAAACTTCAAAAAATGGCCATATTCTGAACTACCTGCATCAACACATAGCATTTCATTTTCCGTTCTAATTCCATACTTACCATCTAAATAAACACCAGGTTCATTAGTAGTAATCATACCTTCTCTTAAAATAGCACTATCTTCTCTTTCTGGTACTATCTTCCATCTAAAGCCATTAGGTCCCTCATGTACTGACAATACATGACCAACCCCATGACCTGTACCACATCTATAATCTAATAATTTAGCCCAAAGTGGACCTCTAGCTAATATATCTAGATTACTGCCTCTACAACCTTCTAAAAAGACGGCTCTTGATAAAGCTATTACTGATTTTAAAACTGTTGTAAATAATTCTTTTTGTTCTTGTGAAACATTTCCAATCGCGAAAGTTCTTGTAATATCAGTTGTACCTTCTAAATATTGACCACCTGAATCAACAAGTAATAAGTTATCTCTAGTAATAGCTGTATCTGTATCCGTATTAGGACTATAATGTAACATCGCGCCATTAGATCCAAATGCGCAAATAGTATTAAATGAAGGTTCTATAAATCCTTTTTGCTTCTTTCTTAAAGATAAAAGATGGTGAGCAACTTTCATTTCTGTTATTTCTTCTTTAAAGTCTAAATGTTTTAAATAATACATAAATTCTGTAACAGCTACCCCATCTTTAATATGTGCTAAAATAGTATTATTTATTTCTACTTCATTTTTTATACATTTTAATTCTAAAGTAGGGTTAGTTTTTAAAACAACTTTATTATTCTCATTAACTAAATTATAAATTTCATAATTAACTTTATTAGGGTCTAATAAAATCTTTTTATCTTTTAATTTTAAGATATCATCATAAATATCATTATATTCTTTAACATTAATATCATTATCTTTAAAATAATGTTTTAAATCTTTAGTAATCTTGCTCTTATCTATATATAATGTTGTCTTATCTTCTTCTAAAATAGTATAAGCTAAAAATACAGGAGTATATAATACATCATTACCTCTTAAATTATATAACCAAGCCTCATCTTCTAAAGCTGTTAAAATAAGAGTATCACATTCACTTTCTTTTAATTTAGCTATAACATCAGCTCTCTTATCTAAATAAGATTTACCAGTAAAAAATTCATCTAAATAATAAATTTTATCTTTAGGTAATTGTGGTCTATTAGGCCATATTAAACTTACAATATCATCAACTGTTTTATAAACAACATTAGCCTTTAATTCTTTTTCTAATTCTAAAATAAAATTAATAGGAACCATCTTCCCATCAAAAAGTAATGTTCCACCATTAGCTAAAACGCTACCTAAATAATTATAGATAGTTCTAACTTTAGCCTCTCCCATCTTCATTAAAACAATACCAGTATCTTCTAATTGTTGTTCTGCCTGTAAAAAATACCTACCATCTGTCCATAACCTAGCCTCATTAGGTGTTATGACTAAAGAACCGGCTGAACCTGTAAACCCAGATATATAAGCTCTAATTTTAAAATAGTCACTAATATATTCACTTTGATGATAATCAGATGTTAAAATGACATAAGCTTTGATATTTTGTTCTTTTAATTTATTTTGAATAGTTTCTACTAAATTCATAAAAAACACCATCCTTTAGATACTTAATTATAACATATTTTCATTAAGATGTTTAATTTTCTTATTATATTGACACTCTTTTTAAGATTGATTATAATCTTTAAATAAAGTAGATTTAATTCTACTAAAAAGAGGTGAAATAATGGATTTAGGTTTCATAGGTGTTATAGATATAATATTAATTATACTATTCTTAGTAGCCCTAATAATTGGGGCTAAAAAAGGATTTTTAGAGAAATTTAGACATTTAGCTACTGGTTTAATAGCTCTTATCATAGCTATTTTATTTGCTAGACAATTTGCTGATATGTTAATAGGTAATGGTGTATTTAAAGAAAGTATTTACAATAATGTTTATAATAATATTATTATTAGTGAAGCTTTTGCTAATGGACAAGATGCTACTAGCATCTTAACCTCTTTAGGTTTCCCTTCTATTATTGCTTCTTACTTAGCTTCTGGTATACCAGCTGATATTAATATAGCTAGTAGCCTAGCTAACTCTGTCTATAATCTATTTATGGTAATTATTTCTTTTGCAATTTTACTAGTAGGCTGCTGGATATTAAGTTATATAATAAAACTATTAATTAAACTATTAAGAAATAATATCATAATTAGAATAGTTGATGGCCTATTAGGTGTAATATTATATGGTTTTTTAGCTATTTGTGCTATTTATATCATTTTCTTTATCATATCACTTATAATACAAATTCCAGGTTTAGAAGGCTTTAGAGATTTTATTACAGTTGATATGCAATTGAATAATTCTGATGAATTTAGAATAAGTAAATATTTCTATGAAAATAATATTTTAATAAATTTCTTTAAACTCTTTTTTTAAAGTCTCTTATGAGACTTTTTCTTTTTAAACACTTTTTTTGAGTGAAAAGGCTTTCTTATCTGTCTCTTTTAGAGTATAATAGAGCTAACAAACATGACGGAGGTAAACATGAAATATATTTTAGGAGCACCAGGAACAGGTAAAACAAAAGAAATTCTAAGACTTAGTGAAGAAAATCATATTCCTGTAATGTGTGAATCACAAGCTAGAAAAGAAAGATTATTAGAAAGAGCTAGACAATATGGTTTTGTCATTCCTGTACCAATTGTTTTTAGTGAAATTACAGCTGAAGACAAAGTGGTATATGTTGATGACATCGAAAGATTATTTAAAGCAATGTTCAATGTTAAAGTAGATACAGTCACTTTAAATCTTTTAAAACCAGATGATGTTAAAACATTAAAAGAATAAGGGAGTCGCCTCCCTTTTCTTATGCTATTTTAACTTTAGGTAATGAAATAATAAATAATTTAGATGTTGCCATTACTAAAGCTTCTTTATTATATTTTTTATAAGCTAAATTAATTTCATTTAACCCATTATGTTCTAAATTATTAGTAGTATAACCTAAATATTTTAATAGTTTAGCTAATTTAGGATTTCTACTACTTTTTTTACCTACTATAATATCTTCACTAGATAATAAATATAGGCCACCTGGAGAAATAAAGTTAATCTTATTTTGATTTATTTCAATCTTTATATTACTTTTTGATTCCCAATCACGATGAATAAAAGCATTTAATAAAGCTTCTTTTAAAGCCTTATAAGGATAATTATTAGCTAATTTCTTAAAATATATTAATATATCATCTATTTGCTTAATAATAGGTCCTTTAAAATCTTTTCTCTTCTTTATATTATTAATATTATCTAAATAATATATTTTAGTTCTATTATTTTGATTATCACTAAATAAATAAGCTAAATTAGTATATTTATTATCTTTAATAAAACCTAAAGCTTTATATTTATCACTAAATTCACTATATTTATTATTAAAATAATTAAAAGTTAAATCATTAGTACTAGCTATTAAATCTTCATAACATATTTGTCTAGCCTCAAGTGCTAGACTTTCTATTTCTTTAGTGTTAGCTTTTACTTTAGAAGTCTCATATCTAATATATGTTCCGTTTTTTACCCCAAGTTCTGTCAAATAATAAGGTTTTTCTTTACCTTCACATATATTTAAAACTAATACACCATCACTATTCCAATTTAGATCAATATAATCTTTAGGATTAGGTGATATAACATCATTAATTAACCAATTAATAATTCTAGTAGCTTCTATATCTTTTTGTTTATCGGTTAAATTATAATAAATAGTGCCATCATCATTAACACCAATATAAATAGTACCACCATTAGTATTTAAAAAAGCCACTATTTCTTTTTTTATTTCATCAATTATTTCTCTTTTTAATTCTACTCTTTCTGACTCTTTATATTTCATTTTGTAACCCTATAAATAAAATGTGGCATATTAATACCTTTATAAACTTTAACAAATTCCCCTACTTTTTCCATATTGTTTCTAATAGCAACATTTTGACTCTTATAATTATTATATTTAATAATAGAATAAACTTCATTTATCCCATTATTAAAGGCTTTTTTAATTAAAGCCTTACCTGCCTCTGTCGCATAACCACAACCCCAAAATTTATCTGAAAAAATATAACCTAATTCAATTACTTCTTTACCTGGAATTTGTTGTTTAGTAAGTCCAATTTGTCCGATAACTTCATCTGTTTCTTTTAAACAACAAGCTAAAAGACCATAGCCAGTTAAATATCTTTCTTTTTGTCTTAAATACCATTCTAAAATATCTTCTTTAGTGAAATGATGTTCATAATAATACATTACTTTATCATTCATCATTTCTTCTAATACTTTTATATCTAAATCATTAAATAATCTTAAATATAATCTATCTGTTTCAAGTATTAAAGTAAAAAGATGTTTATTTAAATCAACTCTATTATCTATAAAAGTAATTCCATCATTTAATAATCTTGCTTTTTGAGCTAAAGGACCACCAAATTTATAATTTTTACTCAAATTACCATCTTTATTTACTATCTTATAACAAGGTATATTACTATCATTATTAGCATGTAACATTTGTCCGACAGCTTGATATGCTTTAGAATTATAATATTTAGCAATATTACTATATGTTGATACCATCCCTTGAGGAATTTTTAATAAATAATTATAGACATCAAATTTATTCATATACTCACCTATAAAAAAACCTAATCACAATATTCCTTAGCTTATGGCTGCTACCTCTCGGTCCTGACCAGGTTCACTAATTAATACTTGATTAGGGTGAAAAAATTGTAGCATAATTTAAAATTAAATACAATACTATTTAAACATTTTCTTAACCTTGAAAATGATGATTAAAATTATACATATTATAATCGTTATAATAAGTGGAATAAACCAAAAAGCAGCTCCTGGGATATTGTCAACATTCATACCATAAAAGCCAAAAACGATATTAGGAATAGACATAACAATTGTAATTACAGCTAATATTTTCATTACAATATTTAAATTATTAGATATAACACTAGCAAACGCATCCATTGTTCCAGATAAAATATTTGAATAAATATTACACATCTCAATTGCTTGATGTAATTCAATTAATACATCATCTATTAAATCTTGATCATCTTCATATAATTTAATAATTTTACCCCGTAATATCTTATTCATAATAATTTCATCTGTTTTTAAACTAGTAGAAAAATAAACTAATGATTTTTCTAATCCTAACATTTGAATAAGTTCTTGATTTTGCATTGACCGATGTAACTTTTCTTCTGTAAGACTAGATAATTTATCAATTTGTCTTAAATAAGCTAGATAACGTTGAGATATTCTTAACATTAATGTTAAGAAAAAACGAGTTTTAAGCGCCGTATTTAAAGCCTTAACTACACCACCTTTAAAATCTATTAACTCTAAACATTCATGTAAAGAAATTGTTATAATATAGCCATTATATGTAATGATTCCTAATGGGGCTGTTTGATATTGTAAGCCTACTGTTTTACTTTGTTCTTCTTTGTAAAATATCGGATAGTCAACCATAATCAATCTTTGATCATAATCATCATCATAATCAATATGTGGACTTTCCTCTTCATCTAGTGCCTGTTTTAAAAAATCAGGTACTAATTTTAATTCATTTATTAAATAGTTTTTTTCTTCTTCAGTCGGATTACATACATTAATCCAACAACCAGTCTCAGGCGCAGTTAATTGATTTAAAATGCCATCAACTGTTTTAAAAATTTCAATCATTAGAACCTCCTAAATTGTAAGTGCCAATGACGGTGGCACATTTTCACTATTATTTTTATTACATATATAAGTGTCCAAAATGCACCACTTCCTTTCATGAAAATTGTATCACAATTTTAATTAAATTACTATTTATCTCTTGTTAAATAATACTCAATAATTTTCTTTCCTTGTTTATATCTTGTTTGGTATTTACTAAATCCTAAACTAATAATTGTATTTTTAGAACGATAATTAAAATCATAATGTCCGACTTTAATAACATCTAATTTTACAACTTCAAATAAATAACTAATAAGTTCTCTTAAAGCCTCTTGCATATAGCCAAATCCCCAATAATCTTTACTTAATACATAACCTATTTCACGATATCTTAAGCCTTGAAAAGCAGGATCAAAAACTTTATGAATTCCAACACTACCTATCACTTTATTATCTTTAGAAATAGCTAATACATCTTTATTTGCTATAAATTGAGTTAAAATCATTTTAGATGTCTCAATATCTTTATGATGAGACCAACCTGCTAGTTCTCCTACTCCTTCTACTTTAGCATATTCATAAAAATCAAAAACATCTGTTTCTTTAAAAGGACGTAAAAGTAATCTATCTGTATTTAAAACAACATTAGAAAAATCTAAATTATACCTTAAATCTTTAAAAAAATTAGTAATTAATAAACTAGCCTTATTATCTTCAATATAATAAGCCTTAACCTTATGAGTAAATAAATTAAAACTATCACAATTATTTACTACAGCCCCATTTCTCTTATCTAAAGCATTAAAATATACATTTTTTATTCTACTATTAACAATAGCTCCTGCACACATTAAACATGGTTCTAATGTCACATATAAATCACATTCTTCTAAACGCCACGTTTTTAATTTATGACTTGCCTTTTTAATAGCTAATATTTCAGCATGCCCTAAAGGATCTTCTTTATTTTCTCTTAAATTATGAGCTTTAGCTATAACTTTATCATTTAGAACAATTACACATCCAATCGGACATTCTCCTAATCTATAAGTCTTTAAAGCCTCTTTATAAGCTAATTTAAAATATTTATTCATGATGTAATACTATATGACATTTTCGACATCTAGCCTCATATGATTCTGTAGCACCTATTAATACCACATCGTCATCATCATAAGCTGGATGACCATCAATAATCCTTTGTGTTTCCGTAGCTTCTTCCCCACAAACCATGCAAATAGCCGTAAGTTTAGTCACTTCATCAGCTAAAGCTAATAAATTAGGCATAATACCAAAAGGATTACCTAAAAAATCTTTATCAAGTCCTGCACAAATAATTCTTAATCCTTTACTTGCATAATCTTTAACAATATTTAATAAAGATTCATTAAAAAACTGAACTTCATCAAATACTAAAGCACTAATATCTTCTGTTATATATTTACTAACCATATTAGGATTATTAATATCTATATTTATTGCGTTAGTTCTTTTTTTATTATGAGATACTACTTCACACGTACTATATCTATTATCAATATTTGGTTTAAATACTAAATATTTCTTTTTAGCATATTCCATTCTTTTAACTCTTCTAATTAATTCTTCCGTTTTACCGGCAAACATAGGACCACAAATAACTTCAATTTTACCTATCTTATTTTCACTATAATACATAAACATTTCCTCCTACTAAGAAAAAAAGGCTCATAGAGCCTTATATTTCTAATTACTTCTTTTCTAAGCCATAACGTTTATTGAAACGATCAACTCTACCATCTGCTTGAGTAAAAGCTTGTTTACCAGTATAGAAAGGATGACAATTTGAGCAAGTATCAACTCTGATTTCATCTAATACTGAACCTGTTTCAAAAACATTACCGCAAGTTGTACAAGTAACTTTAACTTTCTTATAATTTGGATGTATTCCTTTTTTCATTGTACAATTCACTCCTTCCGCCATGGATTTAACATACCATAGTAAGTCTTATAAATTCTAGCACACTTTATTAAAACATACAAGAATAATTTTACTTAAAAAAACAATTTTTTAAACTTCATATTTAAAAAGACTCAAAGCATTTTATTGCAATGAGTCTTTATTTTTATTCTTCATCTTCTTCAATATTAGCATTATGATAGATTTCTTGAACATCATCAAGTTCTCTTAACATATCTAACATTCTTCTAAACTTTTCTTCGTGTTCTTCATCTAAATCTACTTTATTCATTGGAATTAAAGCAATTTCATTAGTATCAAAATCTAATTCTTTACCACAATTTTCTAAAGCTGTTTTAATTGAATTATATTCTTTTGGATCAGCTGAAATTACTGTTAAATCATCTTCTGATTTAATTTCTTCACAATCACAATCATTATTCATTAAAACTTCCATAGCTTCATCTTCAGTAAGACCAGTAAATTTAAAGATAGCTTTTCTATTAAATAAATAATCTACAGATGTTCCGATTTGACCACCTGTTTTATTAAAACAAGTTCTTACTTCCGCAAATGTTCTATTATCATTATCTGTTAAGCATTCAACAATTACAGCTACATTGCCACTACCATAACCTTCATAGGTTTTTTCTTTTGTTGCCCCACTAATAGCACCTTTAGCTTTTTCAATAGCTCTTTTAATTACATCAGCTGTACATTGATCTTTTTTAGCTCTTTCAATAACTCTTTTTAATGCTTGATTCATATCAGGATCAGGTACACCTGCTTTAGCAGCTTGGAATATTTCTTTTCCCCATTTTGCATATTTAGCAGACTTCATTGCTGCTGTTTTAGCCATAGAAGCAGCTCTAACTTCATGTGCTCTTCCCATAATATCTTCCTTTCATTTTTAAATTGACATATTATTATAGCTATTTTTTAGCACAATTTCAATAGTATTTAGCACTTGAGTTTAAAGATAGATTAATTTTAAATAAATTAAATAATTCTTTTTTAAGATATTAAAATAAATTTATTTAATTAAATATGTGTCACAAATTCAAAAAAATTTCTAATTTGTGACACATATTTATCTTTTTCTGCTATAATATATATGAGGTGACCACCTATGCTAATTAAAAGAACTCAATACTTAGAAAAAATAAGAAGATTCTATGAATCTAATTTAATTAAAGTTTTAACTGGTGTAAGAAGATGTGGTAAAAGTGTTTTATTGACTCAAATTAAAGATGAATTAATAAGTGAAAAAAAGATAAGCGAAGACCATATTATTACGATTAATTTTGAAGATATTAGATTTTCAAAGATTAAAAACTTTAATAAATTGAATGATTATATATTAAAAAAAATAAATGACAATAATAAATATTATATTTTCTTAGATGAAATTCAACATATTAAACAATTTGAAAAAGTATTAGCTTCCCTTAAAGCAACTCAAAATGTATCTATTTTTGTAACTGGTAGTAACTCTAAAATTTTATCTGGTAAACTAGCTAGTTTACTTGTTGGTAGGTGTAAAGAGTTTAAAATAATGCCTTTTACTTATAGTGAGTTTGTTAAATACTACGAAGAAAACAAATTAGAACTTCCTAAAAAGCCTTTACAAAACTTCATTAGATTTGGTGGTATGCCACAAAGAATGGATTATGTTTTAGAAGAAGATATTAAAGAATATTTAAAATCAATCTATTATGGAATCATTGAAAAAGATATATGCAATGCTAAATCTATGATTAATAAAGAAACATTTATTACAATTTCAAAATATATTATCAATAATACTGCAAAAGAATTTTCAGCCCAAAGTATAGTTGATTACTATAACTTAAATAATCCTAACAAAATTTGTAGAAAAACAGTTTATAGATATTTAGAAAAATTAGAACGAGCGTGCTTAATATCTAGAGTAAAAAGATACGATATAGCAGCTAAAAGAACTTTAAAGCAAATTGAAAAACAATTTGTTGTTGATAATGGTTTTTTACTTGCTTGTAATGACTCTAATAAAATATTTGTGAGTCATGCTTTAGAAAACTTGGTATATAATGAATTACTTTATAGAGGATATGACGTAAAAATTGGCAAAACATATAAAGGTGAAATTGATTTTGTTGCTATAAAAGATGGTAAGAAATGTTTTATTCAAGTAGCATATTTACTATCAAGTGATGATGTAATTGAAAGAGAATTTAATGCATTTAACTCTGTTCGTGATTCATCACCAAAATATGTGTTTAGTTTAGATGAATATGATATGTCTCAGAATGGAATAACTCATTTTAATATTGAAGATTGGCTTTTAAATAAAGTTAACATTACTCTAAATTAACTGTCACAAATTCAAAAAAATTCTAATTTGTGACACAAATTTATCTTTATTTAATTAAATAGGATGGGAAAAGCTTTAACATTTGCAACTTCCATTATATCTATAATATCTCATATAAATATTATTCTAATAGACAATATATAACAATAAAGAGGCTCTATTTCTACTGATATGATATCTCCAAAGTAGACAAATAAAATAATTAAAGAATAACAATCCCTTAAGGGATTCGCGACCTCCAAA
>CALUQZ010000023.1 GCA_944323055.1 uncultured Acholeplasmatales bacterium | reverse complement strand
TAACACCACTTGTGTAGTGATATAACCATCAAATTTCTTAATCTTTTTTTGTCAATGTCCTTAAGTTAATGACATTGGGACTTATGATAGTCCTTTTTTTTGATATTTTTTGCCAATAATAAAAAAATTAAAAAAAGTTTGTATAAAAAGGTTTTATTATGCTATAATTACTTATAGATTGGAGTGAAAGTTGTGGATTTATTCAATATTATACCAGAAAACTTTTTTTCACTTTTAAGTTCTAAAAACAAAAAAATATACCAGGCTTTAATAATTGAAACTTTTAAGGTTTATGAAACAGCTTCTATATTAGGGATTGAAAAAAAACTAGTAGTAGATGAATTAGTTCATTATTTAGAAACTAATAAATATGACTACGCAGTTGAAGATGAGACAGATGAGGAAGCAAAGCCAAATTCAAAGCGTGATTTAGCCAACTATTGTTTACGTAGAATGGAAGAGTGTGGTTGGATTTATGTTGATATAACGAATGATTATATTGAAATATTGAATTTTAGTGATGCTGGTATTATCTTTACAGAAGCAATGATGCAAGTTATTGGTCAAGGCTTTACTATTGATGATGCTGATGTTGAATCTACTTATAATAATAGGGAATATCAAGGCTATATTTATACTATATACTCACTTTTAAATAACTCTGATAGCATCGAATATAGTGTTATTATGCAAGAGGTATATAGAAATACTAAATTATTATTAAGAGCAATCAGAAGACTAGACTCAAGATTAAAGAATTATATTAGCTTAGTTTTTGATACATTAGAAGTTAAAGATTTAATGGAAAACCTAGTTTCATATCGTGAAAACTTCGTTGAACAAGGTTATGCAAAACTTAAAATGAGTGATAACATTAATAGATATCGTTTAAGAATAGTATCTAAACTAGAAGAATATGAAAATAATTTTGATATTGTAAAAGCTATTAGTTTAAATTATCCTAATCAAAGTGAAGATAAAGCTATTAATCATGCAGTTAGAGATATTGATGAAATAATTGATGTTTTTAATTCTTTAGATGACATGATTACAGAAATTGATGAAAAGAGTAAAACGTATATCAATAATACTATTGCTAAAATTAAATTTTTATTATCTGAGGATGATAATATTATTGGTAAAGTTAATGCTATTTTAAAATATGTTAGAGAAACTAATAAAGAAGGTAAAATTGATAAAGCTCTAAGACAAATTAATAATATTTATAAATTAGAATCTAATAGGGCTATATCAGAAGCTTCTATTTATATTCCAAGAGGAGCATATAAACATAATTATAACTTAATGTTAGATGATAGCGCTTTATTTGATTTTGATATAGAATCAGATTTCTATAGGCAATATCAAACACCTTACTCAGAAGAGGTAGCTCAAAAGTTTTTATTAGAACATTTAAAAGATAATCGTTTGTATGGTTCAGATGTAATTTTATATGATACTGATGAAAATACGTGTATGTTAACAATCTATGCTATTCTTTATGCTCTTGATTATCAAGATGATTATGAAGTATTAGTTTTAGATAAGAAAATTGAAAATGTTGGTTTAAGAATGAAAGATTTCTTAATTAGGAGGAAATAGTGATATGTTAGATAGTTTAGAAAAAATGACAAACCCTCAACAGGCGATGTTTAAAGAAGTAGCGAATAAACTATTAGCGTATAATTTTTTAGCAAGAGATAAAAAAGATAACAAAGAAGCTTATTATTTTTTAATGAGTTATAAAGATATATTTGATGAATTTTTTAAAATACTTGATTTAGAAGTAGTATTAAATCAACAACAAGGCTCTGTTATGCTTAAAGGATTTAATCAAGGGCAAACCTTGCGATTAAAAAGAGATGAAACATTAGTTTTATTAATTTTACGCCTTTTATATCATGAAAAATTAAAAGAAACTTCATTGAATGAAAATGTTGTTTGCTTAGTTTCTGATATTCATACTAAATATGATTACTTAGAAATTAAAAAGAGATTGAATAAAACTGATTTAGTAGCAGCTTTAAGATTATTTAGACGTTATAATTTAATTGAAGCTACAGGTGATCTTTCAACTTCTAGTTGTAGAATTGTTATTATGCCAACAATATTGTTAGCTATCCCTGCTGAAGATATTAATTCTTTATATCAAACGATTAATAGAATTAAACAAGGAGGGGAAGAAGAATGAAAAAGTTAACTAAAATTAGATTAATAAATTGGCATTATTTAACTAATGAAACGATAAATGTTCATGATCATGTTTTATTAACAGGACCTAATGCTAGTGGTAAGTCAACAATCATGGATGCTATTATGTATGTCGTTACAGCTGGTGATACAAACTTTAATATGGCAGCTAATGAAAAATCTAAACGTGATTTGCGGGGTTATGTAAAATGTAAATTAGGTTTAGATGATAAAGAATATTTACGTGATGGTGACGTAACTGGTCATATTGCTTTAGAGTTTCATGATGAAAAACTTAATAGTGATTTTACAGTAGGAGTTGTAATTGATGCTTTTGGCGAATTAATGCCAGTAAAAACATTATTTTATAAAGTGGATAGACCGATAGAAGATGATTGGTTTGTTTCTGAACAAGGTATGATTTATTCAACAGTAGTATTTAGAAAAAATCATCCTGATTTTGAGTTTTATTTAACAAAAAAAGAAGCTAAAAGAGCATTTAGAAATGCTTTTGGTTCAATTAATGAAGATTTCTTTAAATTGATACCTAAAGCATTAGCTTTCAAACCTATTGCTGATGTTAAAGATTTTATTTATCAAAATGTTTTAGAAGAAAAAGAGATTGATGTATCGGCTATTAAAGATACTATTAGATCTTATAAAGAACTTGAAGATACTTTAAAGTTAATTAAGACAAAGATTAATGACTTAAAAGAAATAACAAGTATTCATCAAGAACTTGAAAAAATTATTGAAAATAAGAATTATGTAGAGTATTTAGATACTTTATTTGCTAGAGAAAAAGTTAATTATGATATAGCTGATTTAAAAAGAAGTATTGAGCGTGAACAACAAAAGAAATCAGCTAGAGAAGCAGATGAAAGACAAATTTCTCGTGAAATTGATGCTTTAAATCAACGCAGTAAAGAATTATATACTGTTTTATCTAATGATGATACTTTTAAGCATATTGAAAGTATAACTAGAGAGATAGAAAGTAGAGAACGTAATATTGTTGAACTTGAACAAGATACAACTTATTTTTTAAAGTATGTAGCTGATTTTAAAGATAATATTAAAAATTTAAGAAAACATAATCCTAACCGTAAGATATTTAATGAATTAGCTAATATGTCATTAATTAATTTAAATCAAAATGAAGTTGATTTTACACGTTTAAAAATTAATGAAGCTAAAACATTAGTAGAGGCTTATAAACAAAATGACAATAAAGAATTAGGTGCTTTATCTATTGAAAAGAGCGAAATAATTAAAAATGTCAATGAAATAGCTATAGCTTTAAAGAAGTTAAGTCAAAATAAAGTCAATTATCCATCTCAACTTGTTGCTTTACGTGATGAGATTGAAGAAGGCTTAAAACGTATTTACAATTATGATATTCCAGTGTTTATCTTTGCTGAATTAGTTGAAATACAAGACCCAGCTTGGCAAGATACAATTGAAGTGTATTTAGGAAATAGAAGATTTAACATGATTGTTGAACCACGCTATTATGATCAAGCTTTACAAATATTTGCCCGTATTAAAGATAAACATCCAATATATGGTATAGGTTTAGTTAATACAAAAAAGATTAATAGATTTAATAGTTTTGAACCTAATTCATTAGCAAGTATTATGACAAGCGAGAATGAAGATGCTCGTCGTTATATTAATATGACATGTGGTAATGTAATTATGTGTCAAAACGAGTTAGAGTTAGAAAATTATAATACAGCTATAACTAATGATTATCTATTATATAGTCAATATACTGTTAGATCTTTAAATCCTAATGTTGAAAAACCTTTCTGTGGAAAGAATGCTTATCAATCTCAACAAAAATTATGGGAAGAAAAGGCTAATCTAGCTAAACAAAAATATGATGAAGTAACTCAAAAAATTGAAAACTTAGAAGAAGAAATCAATTTATTTGATTCATTAGATTTCCAAGCTATATTAGTAGGTATTGATGGAGCATTAAAATTAGAATATGAAAAAGAAACCTTAAAAGGCTTAAAAATACAAAAAGAACATGTTAATAAGAGTTCTGCTAAAGACCTTGAGGATGATTATAATCATATTTTACAAACAATTAAGAATAATGAAGAAAAACGAAATAGTATCGTTTTAGAAATTGGTCGTATTAGTCAAAGTATTATAAATTATGAAGAAAAAGTTGTTGAACAACAAGCTGAATTAGTTAATAAAACTAATGATTTAGCTAAATTAGGTGATACATTTATAGCTATTAAAGATAGGGCACAAAATGAATTTAAAGAATTCATTGAAAATCGTAGTTTTAAAGAAGCCTATAATTTATTTAATCAGAAATATAATGTAAAAGATAATACATTTGATACTTTAAATGAAGCTTTAATGACTAAACAATATCAATATATTAATGATTATGATTCATCATTCTCTATTGGTATTAATGATATGGATTCATATTATAAAGAATTAAATAAGTTAGAAAAAACCGAATTAGTTAAATATGAACAAAAAGTTAGAACTGCTAGAGAAGAAGCTGAATTGATTTTTAAAGAAGACTTTATAGCTAAACTAAGAGCTAATATTGAACAAGCAGAAGTAGAAATTGGTAAAATTAATGAAACATTAAGCCATATTAAATTTGGTAATGACACATATGAATTTGTTTTCCCTAAATCTAGTGAATACGGAGCTTTCTATGAAATGGTTAAATCAGATATGACAGATGGCACTAGTGGCTTATTTACACAAAGCTTTGAAGCTAAATATGAGGAACAAATTAAAGAATTGTTTGATAGTTTAGCAGTTGATGAAATCAATTCTCATGGCGTTATTAATAAATTCACTGATTATAGAACTTATATGGATTATGATATTAAGATAACTAATCAATATGGGGAATCTATGAGCTATTCTAAAGTATTTAAAGAAAAATCTGGTGGCGAAACCCAAGTTCCATTTTATGTAGCAATTATAGCTTCATTTGTTAGAATCTATACTAAAAATCAGACATTTGGTGGCGATCCAATAGGTTTAGTAATGTTTGATGAGGTATTTGATAAGATGGATAGTAATAGAATGAAAGCTATGATGGATTTTATTACATCAATGCCACTTCAAACTATTATTGCTTGTCCACCGCAAAGAATGAGTTTATTACAAGACTACGCTAATACAATTTTAATTATGGCTCGTCAAGGTGTTAAGGCACAAGTAATGCCTATTATTAAAAAGGATGGTGGAGAAAATGGGGTTATTTAGTCGCAAAAAAGAAGAAAAGAAAGAGCTTGGAGAAGCTAGTGAAAGACTAATAATGGAACAGCTTCAAGATGATGATGAACTAGCAGCTGAATTGGTTGCTAAATTAAAGGCAGGCCATCCATTAGTTTTAAATTTTGAAAAACTTGATTTATTAGGAGCTAATAAGTTTTTAGCTTTCTTTACAGGTGTTGTTTATGCACTTGATGGTAAATATGTTAAAATTAATGAAACAACCTATTTATTTGCTAGACAAGAAGAATTTAAAGATGGTTCTTTAAATGATTTTTTAAGCGAATTAGATGAAGATTAATATTGTTTTTTGTTTAACAATTTGATAAAATAACTGTGTTTAGACGGCTTATAGTATAAACTTTTTAGCGATCTGTGATGGTGAAAGACAGAAAGAAATATTATAAGCGGATCACTAAATGAATTTAGAGTAATGTCTACGTAAAGCTGCGATAAAGCTAAAGAGTGCTAGTTTACTAGAATTAAGGTGGTACCGCGGCTATTTCGTCCTTAGATTTATTTCTAAGGACTTTTTTAATTTTTAAGAAAGGAGAAGTATAATTTAAATTATACAAATAATAAATATGCAAGACTATAAAGATACATTATTTATGGGTAAAACCAGTTTTGAAATGCGAGGCAACTTAGGCCAGAAAGAACCAATTATACAACAAAAATGGGCAGAAATGGATTTGTTCCATAAAAGATTAGAGTTAAATAAAGGGAATAAAGAGTATACACTACATGATGGTCCACCATATGCTAATGGTGATATTCATTTAGGCCATGCTTTAAATAAAATATTAAAAGATTTTGTAGTGAGATATAAAAATATGCAAGGTTTTTATAGCTATTACATTCCTGGTTGGGACACACATGGTTTACCTATTGAAGTTGCAGTAACTAAAAAAGGAATTAAGAGAAAAGAGATTTCAACAGTTGAGTTTAGAAAACATTGTTATGAATATGCTTTAAAACAGGTTGAAAGACAAAAACAAGGTTTTGTTAGATTAGGTGTATTAGCTGATTATAATGAGTCATATTTAACATTACAAAAAGAATTTGAACGTGATCAAATTAAAGTATTTGCTAAAATGGTTGCAAAAGGTTTAATTTATAAAGGATTAAAACCAGTTTATTGGTCTCCATCTAGTGAATCAGCATTAGCAGAAGCTGAAATTGAATATTTCGATAAAGAAGATTACTCAATTTATTTTACATTACCTTTAATAAGTGATTTAGATTTATTTAAAAATGCTAAGTTTTTAGTATGGACAACTACGCCATGGACTTTACCAGCTAATTTAGCTGTATGTGCTGGGCCAGAAATAACTTATGTATTAGCAGATACAGATAAAGGTAGGTTAATATTTGGTCTAGATTTATTAAATAAATTACGTGATTTATTAGAATTAGGTGATGTAAAGGTTCTAAAAGAATTTAAAGGGACTGAACTTGAAGGGTTAAAATATAAACATCCACTATATGAAAGAATATCTCCATGTATTTTAGGGGATTATGTATCTACCGAAGATGGTTCAGGACTTGTACATATAGCTCCAGGACATGGTGAGGACGATTATAATGTAGGTAAACTTTATAAGCTAGACATATTGTGTCCTGTTGACAACAAAGGTTACATGACTAAAGAAGCTAGACAATATGAAGGATTATTTTATACTGAATGTAATCAAAAAGTGATTGAAGATTTAGAAAATTGCCATAATCTTTTAAAAGTAGTAAAAATAACACATAGTTATCCTCATGATTGGCGTACTAAAAAGCCAGTTATTTTTAGAGCTACACCACAATGGTTTGCCTCAATTGATAAAATAAAAGATGAATTACTAAAAAATGTTAAAGATGTCACATGGTATCCTAAATGGGGCGACATAAGAATGACCAACATGATTAAAGATAGACACGATTGGTGTATTAGTCGTCAAAGAGCTTGGGGTGTACCTATCCCTATTTTCTATTGTGAAGATGGTACTCCGGTTCTTGACCAAGAAGTGTTTGCCCATATTTCTGATTTATTTGGAACGTATGGTTCTAATATTTGGTTTGAAAAAGAAGCTAAAGACTTGTTGCCAGAAGGATATAATAATAGTCATTCTCCTAATGGAATTTTTACTAAAGAAAAAGATATAATGGATGTATGGTTTGATAGTGGTTCTAGTTATATGACTTTATTAAGACATAACTTGCCATATCCGGCTGATTTATATTTAGAAGGTGCTGATCAATATCGTGGTTGGTTTAATTCTAGTTTAATCACTGGTACAGCTATGTTTGATAAGGCTCCTTATAAAACAGTAGTTACTCATGGTTTTACACTTGATGGTGAAGGTAGAAAAATGTCTAAATCACTAGGTAATGTTATTGACCCTGCAGATGTATGTAAGACAAGCGGTGCGGATGTCTTACGTTTATGGGTAGCTTCTGTAGATTATCAATCTGATATGCCTATTAGCAAAGAACTATTAAAACAAATTGCTGAAACTTATCGTAAAATTAGAAATACGATTAAATTTATGTTAGCTAATACTCAAGATTTTGATCCTAAAAAATCATTAAAGTATGAAGAGTTAGAAAGTGTTGATAAGTATTTATATATTAAGTTTAATGATTATTTAACTAATATTTACAATGCTTATGATACATTTAGATTTGGTGATGTTTATCGATTGACAAATACTTTTGTAAATAACACTTTAAGTTCATTCTATTTAGACTTCACTAAAGATATTTTATATATCTTGTCACCAAATGATAAGAAACGTTTAAGTGTTCAAACAGTAATGTATTATATTTTATTAAATTTATTAAAAGTATTAACACCAATTATACCTCATACTACTAGTGAAGCTTATAATGCTATGCCTTATAAGGAAGCAAGTGATATTTATTTATTAAATATGACTAAACCATCTGAAAATGTAGATAGAGATTTAGAGGCTAAATTTGACAAATTTATGGAACTAAGAACAATTATCTTAAAATCTTTAGAAGAAGCGCGTGCAAAGAAAATAATTGGTAAAAGCTTTAATGCTAAATTGACAATTAATGCAACTAAAGATATAAAAGAATTATTGTCTAGTTTAAATGCAAATTTAGCTCAAATATTAATTGTTTCACAACTTGAAATTAAGGATTCTGATACATTCAGTATTAATGTTGAAGAAGCTAAAGGACATACCTGCAATAGATGCTGGATGATTGTTGAAGAAGAGTTAGTTGATGGATTGTGCCATCGTTGTCACGAGATAGTAAATGAAACAAAAAAAGCTTAAACTACGCCATATATTGCCTATCGTTATAGCTTTGTTTATCAATGTGTTTTTAGTTGTTATTGGGGGATTTAGAACAAATTGTAGTGTGACCTTAAAAGGTGGTTTACAAAATGCATCTAATATTGTGAGTACAGGTAATAACATAGATGGTAGTTATTCTACCATCTATGTTATCTCATTTGATAAATCTACTATATTTCAAAATTTTTTATGTTCGTTAATAGATTCAACAGAGGTCTCTCCTATTAATGAAAATAGTCTTCATTTTTCTGATTTTGAAAATTATGAAATGGGAGTTATTCAACATGAATCATCAGTTGATGCTACTATTATTAGTGCCTATAATTTAGCAAAAGAAAATAATAATAACATAAATATTAATTACTCTTTAGAAAGTTTAGTAGTAACCTTTTATTATGAGAATTCTAATTATGAGATTGGTGATGAAATAATAGCTATTGATGGAGAAGATATAGCTAGTTTAGTTGATACTAATGAAATAGATTCTGGGTGGTTAAAACCTGAAGTAGGAACTACCTTAACTATTAATAGAAACAATACTATTATAACTAAGACAATTGAATCAGAAAATGATTATATTTATTGTTATCCTGACTACAACATTGATTATGATAATTTAAAACCTACTATTAATATTTCAGGCAGTGTTACAGTCGGACCTAGTGGTGGTTTATTACGAGCTTTAAGCTTATATGATGAACTTGATGAAGCTAATTTAGCTAATGGACTTAAAATAGCTGGTACTGGTACTATTTCTCCTAGTGGCAATGTTGGCTCAATAGGTGGTATAAAACAAAAAATATATACAGCTATTAGTAATGATGTTGACATTTTTATTTGCCCATTAAGCAACTATGAAGAGGCGTTAGAAGCTTATAATAAATCTAATACTTTTATGAAGCTTATTCCAGTAAGTACTTTAAGTGAAGCAGTAGAGGCTTTAAAATGAAAAAAATATATGCAGTTTTATTAAGCATTTTAATAGCACTAGTTTATATAGTAGGACCACTTATCATAATTATTAATTGTTTTATTTTTATTGATTTATTGTGGCTATTTATAACTTTACTTGTTATTACAATAGTAGCTGGTATTTTAATTGCTAAATTCTATTATAAAAAGTTAAGAGATTAATTATTTTAAAGTCTTAAGTTTATTTTAAAATATAAACTTAAGATTTTTTCTTATCAT
This sequence comes from uncultured Acholeplasmatales bacterium, assembly GCA_944323055.1. Classification (GTDB taxonomy): domain Bacteria; phylum Bacillota_I; class Bacilli_A; order Acholeplasmatales; family Anaeroplasmataceae; genus CALUXS01. Next base: position 14,956 of record CALUQZ010000023.1, on the reverse strand, counting down.
AAAATTAGACTTTTTTTATATTAATAGACAAATTATGGCTTAAATACAACGTAAAAAAAAGCTATACAACCATTTTAAAAAATGTTATAATCTTATAAGAGGTTGATTATATGCTATTTCGTTATTATTTTTTCAAGGAAGGAACAAGGCTATACGATGTAGCTGATTTAATTAGTTACTTCAATGCCAACCCATACATTGATATGGTAAAGAAAAATGAATCGGAAAAAGTAGCTCATTATTTTAATCCGACTCTTGATTTTGCTTGTGATTTTATTATTGCAACCAAATCTAGTGTGCCAAACATAGAGCGACTTAATCCTCGCTATGTAGAGGTAAACTTGAAAGTAGAGTTTAATGTGCTACTACCAACTTATGACGTTGACGTTATTTTAAATATGTGTGAAGATATCTGCAAAATGTTTAATTTTTATGTCTATAATGAGGTTTTTGAAGATGTTTCACCATTTGGTCGTAGCTTAATGTTAAAAGCCTTTGATATTGTTAAATTAGCATATAAAAACAAATATCCTCAAGATGTTGCTAACTTTTATCGTTTAGATAAAGAAACTTTAGGTAAAGTTTATGATTATCTTCAACAATCTAGTATTATAAGTGATTTACTAAAAGTAGAAAATGTTATTGTTCCTAAAATTACTTTTTACGCTGTTGATGGTAAGAGAAAAATATATACTGCAATTGAAATTGATGCAGCTGAACCTTTTGTTTTTCCTCTTTTTGTTGATATGGTTAGAATAGTAAATTCGGAACATGATATGTTTATTTCAAGTGAAGAACTTTATGCTCAAACGCATAAATTGTTTCATCCGATAGAATCTAGTATTAGTAATTTATATTATACTATGCCTAGAGAAATTAAAAAGATTAATAAAATATTGAATAAGGCAAACTTTTCGCCTTTAATTCTAGAGCTAAAAAAAGTTGATTTCAGCAAAGTCTTAGATATATAGGAGGTTTTTTCATGGATTATGCAAAATATATAGATCATACTTTACTTAAAGCTTGTGCTAGTCAATTAGAAATTGACAAACTTTTAGAAGAAGCTAAAGAACTTCATTTTAAATCGGTTTGTGTTAACCCATATTATGTAGCTAAAGCTAAACAATATTTACGTGATACAGATGTTTTAGTATGTACAGTTATCGGTTTTCCTTTAGGACAAAATACATTAGATGTTAAAGTTTTTGAAACGGAAGATGCTATATTAAATGGAGCTGATGAAATTGATATGGTTATTAATGTAGCTGCCTTAAAGGACTGTTTAGATGATTATGTTTTAGATGAAATAATGGCTGTTAAAGATGCGTGCGGTCCGCGAACTTTAAAAGTAATATTAGAAACATGTTATTTGACAGATGAAGAAATAGTGAGAGCATCAAAAATTTGTAAAGAAGCAGGAGCAGATTTTGTAAAAACATCTACTGGCTTTGGAACAGGTGGAGCTACTGAAAAAGCAGTTAAATTGATGCGTGAAACAGTTGGTAAAGATATGGGCGTAAAGGCTTCTGGTGGAGTTAGAACAAAAGAAGATATGGATAAAATGATTAAAGCAGGAGCTAATAGAATTGGTGCTTCTGCTGGAGTTAAAATAATGGAGGAATATAATAATGAGTAAAATACCTACTCCGCACATTCAATGCGATGATATTAATAAAATAGCTAAGGTGGTTTTAATGCCTGGTGATCCGTTAAGAGCTAAATTTATAGCTGATAATTTTTTAACGGATGTCATTACATTTAATACAACTAGAGGTATGTATGGCTTTACAGGCAAATATAAAGGTCGTTATATAAGCGTTATGGGTTCTGGAATGGGACAACCTTCAATTGGTATTTATTCATATGAATTATTTAATTTTTATGATGTAGATACAATAGTAAGAATAGGTTCAGCCGGAGCTTATGTATCTAGACTTAATGTTTATGATACTGTTTTAGTTACTAAAGCGTATAGTGAATCTAACTTTGCAAAAGTTGCTTATGGAATGCGTGGTAAAACGTTAAGTAGCAATAAATCTTTAAATACTAAATTATCTAAAATAGCAGCTAAATTAGATATCCCTTTAAAAGAAGCTGTTTGTCATTCTTCTGATGTTTTTTATAGCAGTAACCCGACAAATGATGCAAGAGATAAGCATGGTTGTGAATGTGTTGAGATGGAATCATTTGCTTTATTTGCTAATGCTAAAGCAGCTGGCAAAAAGGCAAGTTGTCTATTGACAATTTCTGATTCATTTGTAACGCACGAAGTTACAACAGCTGAAGAAAGACAAATATCATTTACAAATATGATGAAGATCGCTTTAGAGTTAGCAACTACTAAATTAAGATAGTTTCCTAATTTTAGGAAACTTTTTTTATGCTTTTAAATATAAAAAGCTTAAAAATTCTATAAAATAATTTTTAGATAAACCAACTAGAAAAACGAATTAATTACAACAAAATGTTTACTATACCAAAAAATATATTTATATCATATTTATTTATTGTTTTTTTAGAAAAAAACAAATAAAAATTTATTATTAAAAAAAGTAAAAAAGTCCAAATTAGGTCTTTAATTTAACATTTTTCTTTAATTATATTTTTATGTGACTATATAGATAGTTATATATTTGAAAATGAGTAATAATTTTCATAAAGTAAATAAAATTATAAAAAAATCGTTCATTTCTTAATTTGTTAAATTTAATCTCTTTTGTTATAGTATGTGCGAAAGGAGGAGAAATGTACAATTATTTTATGCTAGTCGGTCGCATCGCTAAGGAAGTTGAGATAAAGACTTTAGATGATGGACGTAATGTGTTGAACTTATTAATTGTTGTACAAAGACCTTTTAGGAATCAAGACGGAGGATATGAAAATGATCTATTGAAAGTTACACTTTGGGAAAGTATTGCTGAAATTGTTTCAGATAATGTTCGCAAAGGGGCTTTAATAGGTATTAAAGGTCGAATTGTATCAAACAAAAAGCTAAGTGAAGACGGACAAAACGTTTATCAAACAGAATTAGTGGGCGAACGCATCGTCTTTTTTTCTAATGTTGATACAAAGGTTGAAGGCTAAATCAGCCTTCTCTTTTTTGTTTTGTATTGTATTATTTTGTATTTTCGTGTATAATGTATTCAGGAGGTTTTAATATGTTAGAATATTATGACTATGATGATTTGAGTGGCATAGTTACAATCTACCCCAATTATTTATTATTAAATAAAAAAATGGCTGATTTATGTGCCGATGCTTATAGAATAAGACTAGCCATAGATGTAGAGCAAAAAAAGATTTACTTATTTAAATTATCAAAAGATAAAGCTTTAGAAGATGTTTATAATGAAAAATCACTTTTAAAAATTAACATATTTAAAACATATGCTAGAATAGCTTCTAAAGATGTAGTATTATTTTTAATTAATCGTTTTAATCTTAATATTAATAATGTTGGCTATTCTAAATTTAGGGCTAAATATTTAGTTGATGATAAAGCGATAGTTATTGATGTAAAGGAGGAGTTATAATGGAACCTTATATGATTTGGGTATGGTTAGCTATTTTTATTGTCACACTTATAGTAGAAGCTTGCACACAAGATTTAGTTTCTATATGGTTTTCTTTAGGTTCTATAGTTTGTGTAGTATTAAGTTTGATTAACCCAATCCCTTATTGGGTAGAGATTATTGTCTTTGTAGGTGTTTCGATTATAGCTTTAATAGCTACAAGACCAATTGTTAAAAAAATGTTTAAAAATCAGATTAGGGCGACTAATGCCGATGAGTTTATTGGTCGAGAAGTTATCGTATTAAGTAGCATTACAAAGGATTTATTTGGTGAAATTAAGATTAATGACGTAATTTATAATGCAATTTTAGCCGATGGTGAAGAAGAAATTAAAGAATTAGAACATTGTATAATTGTCGGTATAAAAGGTAATAAATTTATAGTTAAAAAAAGTAGAAAGGAAGTATAGTTTATGTTTTTAATTACTGCAGGTGGAATAATTGGTGTTTGTGTAGTTTGTATAGTTCTTTTAGCTATTATTATTTATTTAATAACTCGCATTAGAATTGTTAAACAAACGAGTAAGTATATTGTAGAAAGATTAGGCGCATATCATGCTACTTGGAGTGTAGGTATTCATTTTTTAATGCCGTTTGTTGATAGGGTTGCTAGTGTGGTATCTATGAAAGAACAAGTAAAAGATTTTGATCCTCAACCGGTTATTACTAAAGATAATGTTACTATGCAAATTGATACTGTTGTGTTTTACAGTGTTTTAGATCCAAAATTATATACTTATGGTGTAGAAAATCCTATTTTTGCGATTGAAAAATTATCTGCTACAACATTAAGAAATATCATAGGTGAATTAGAATTAGATGCTACTTTGACAAGTAGAGATATTATAAATGCTAAAATGCGCAGTATTTTAGATGAAGCTACGGATCCATGGGGAATTAAAGTTAATCGTGTAGAAGTTAAAAATATTTTACCTCCTCAAGATATTAGAGATTCTATGGAACGTCAAATGAGAGCAGAAAGAGAAAGAAGAGAAAAAATTCTTTTAGCCGAAGGTGATAAGCGTTCTAAGATTTTACAAGCTGAAGGTGATAAAGAATCACAAATCTTGCGTGCTGAAGCTGAAAAAGCCGCTATGATTAAAAAGGCTGAAGGTGAAGCTGAATCTATTAAGAAAGTTAAAGAAGCTGAGGCAGAAGGTATTAGATTATTAAGAGAAGCAGAAGCTTCTGGTATTAAGTTACTTAAAGAAGCTGGTGCTAGTAAAGAAGTATTGACAATGTTAAGCTATGAAACAATGGAAAAAGTTGCTGATGGTAAAGCTACTAAATTAATTGTTCCTTCAAATATGCAAGATTTAGTTGGCAATATTAGTACAATTGCTTCCGTTTTAGAAGATAATAAAAACAAAAAAGAATAATATACTATTACAAAATAAGGTTATGCTATATCAACCTTATTTTTTCTTTTTATTGCTAGTAATAAGGCCTAAAATTAACTTGCTTTTAGCTTGTTAAATATGTATAATATTTGACGGAGTTGAGAAGAAAATGTTTGATAATTTTGAATCATTAGTGAGAATAAGAAGAAGTGTATTTACGGAAGTAGCTAAATTAGCTTATGATGGTGATTATGAGCGTATTGAGGAAATACCTTATCAATTGTTAAATTCAGAAGCTAAGCGTAATGGTCAAGCTAAATATCGTGAGTCTATATTTTTAGAAAGAGCAATCGTTGCTGAAAGAATAAGACTTGCTATCGGTTTACCTGTTAGATCTGCTGATGAACATAGCCCTATTTCAAAAGGTATTGAAGAAGCTACAACAACAGAAAGATACTATGAACCACCATTAGTTAATATTATTGATTTTGCTTGTAATGCTTGTCCTACCGACTCATATTTTGTGTCAAATGTTTGTGTTGGTTGTCTTGCTAACCCTTGTAAAAATGTTTGCCCTAAAAATGCTATTAGTATAGTTAATGGTCGTAGTCATATCAATCAAGATTTATGTATAAAATGTGGTCGTTGTAAGGAAGTTTGCCCTTATGGAGCGATAATTCATAGAGAAAGACCATGTCAAAAGGCTTGTGGTATGGATGCTATTGAGTCTGATGAATTCGGTAAAGCTAAAATTAATTATGATAAATGTGTTTCTTGTGGAATGTGTCTAGTAAATTGTCCTTTTGGTGCTATTGCTGATAAATCACAAATTTTCCAAGTAATTCAAACTATCAAATCAAATAAACCTGTTTATGCAATTATGGCACCTTCATTTGTTGGTCAATTTGGTCCAAAAGTTAATTTGAAGACTATTGATGATGCTATGGGTAAATTGGGCTTTTCAGGTGTTTATGAAGTTTCAATTGGCGCTGATTTATGTACTATTGAAGAAGCTAAAGATTTCTTAAAGGAAGTACCAGAAAAACTTAAGTTTATGGGGACATCTTGTTGTCCGAGTTGGTCTGTAATGGCAAAAACTTTATATCCTGAATTTAAAGAAAATATTTCTATGGCTTTGACACCTATGGTTTTAACAGCAAGACTAATAAAAAAACAACATCCGGAAGGTAAAATTGTATTTGTTGGACCTTGTTCAGCTAAAAAATTAGAAGCTAGCCGTAAATCTGTTCGTTCAGATGTTGATTTTGTTTTGACATTTGAAGAATTAATGGGTATGTTTGAAGCTAAAAAAGTTGATTTTAATACTTTAGTTGCTAAGCCTCTAAAAAATGAAACATCAGCTGCTGGACGTGGGTTTGCAGTTGCTGGTGGTGTTGCTAGTGCGGTTGTAGAAGCGTGTAAACATCTAGAACCAGGAAGAGAAATTAAAGTAAAGGCAGCTCAAGGCTTACATAATTGCCGTACAATGTTAGATGAAGCTAAAAAAGGATTATATGATGGCTACTTACTTGAAGGTATGGCTTGTCCTTATGGTTGTGCTTCAGGAGCTGGAACGATTACTCAGCCTAATAAGACTAAAGCTCTAGTAGGTGTTTCACAAAAAGAAACTCCTTTAAAGAGTTCACTTGAATCTGAATATAAAGAACAATTAGAAGAATTAGAAGAAAGAGGCGTTTAATATGCTATTTGATACTTTAAACGAGGATCATATAAAAGCTTTTAAAGCTCGTGATAAAGTCAGAAAAGAAATTCTTTCTAGTGTTATATCTAAATGTAAATATAAAAAAGTAGAAAAAAACGCTAGTGGGGAATTAACTGATGAAGATGTAATTAAAATCATTGAAAAGACAGTTAAAGAATTAGATGAAGAAATTTTATCTTTTTCAAATGCTGGAGAAAATTATAAAGATAGAGTAGAAACTTTAAAAAGTCAAAAAGAAATTATTAAGGTTTATTTACCAAAACAATTAACAGAATCTGAAATAATTAATATTATAAACACGTTAGATGACAAGTCATTACCTAATGTTATGAAATATTTTAAAGCTAATTATATAGGTAAATGTGATATGGCTTTAGTTTCTAAAATAGCTAAAAATAAATAGAGTTTTTACTCTATTTTTAATTTGGAGATAAATATGTTAAAAAGTATGTTTCAAACTGTAGATTTAACAAAAGGCAAAATTTGGCAAGTAATCTCAATTTTTGCAATTCCTATTTTGCTCAGTTATTTACTACAACAAATTTACACGATATCTGATGCTGCTATTTGTGGTTGGTATTTAAATCCTAATCAGGTTGCTGGTGTCAATAATACATCTAATATTACTTTTATAGTTTTACAATTTGCTTTTGGTTGTACTGCTGGTTTTAGTGTAGTATCTGCTAATAAAATTGGCCAGAACGATATTAAAGGGGCAAGAGAAAGCCTTTTAGTTCAAATCATATTATCAACTATTATAAGTATTTTACTTACAGTTATAGCTATATTTTGTATAGATTTACTACTATCATTTATTGGCTTATCAAGAGAAGCTAATTTAGAAATCTATAATTCAGCTTATACATATACTTTTATTATTTTTCTAGGCACAATTGCTCAAGTTTTTTATAATTTGGCTTGTTCATTTTTACGCAGTTTAGGTAATAGTGTAATGCCTCTATTATTTTTATTGTTTTCAACAATATTAAATATATTTTTAGATATTTTATTTATTGGACCATTTAAAATGGGGGTTGCTGGAGCTGCTATAGCTACTGTCTTAGCCCAAGCTTTATCAGCTATTTTATCTTTTGTCTATATTTTTGTAAAAATGAAAGAATACCGGTTTCATAAAAATGATTTTAAAGTATCACGAAATTTTATTATAAAACATTTGACATTAGGACTACCATTAGCTTTCCAGTTTTCTATTTTAGCTATTGGTTTAATTGTTATGCAAGCTACAACAATAAAATATGACATACTCTCAGATGGTACATTATCTTATGAATCACAATTAGGTTACGGAGCTGCTTGTAAGTTAAATAACTTTTTAATGACACCATTTAATGCGTTAGGTACTGCTATGTTATCATATTGTGGACAAAATGGTGGTTCTCGTGATTATACAAGATTAAAAAGTGGAATCAAACAATCTATGATAATTATGTTAATTTTATATATTGTTTTTGCTGGTCTAGGTTTGTTATTAACAATAAATGGTGCTTATTTATATATATTTTTATCTAAAGATAAAATTAATCCGTTAACTATTAAATATGGTAATTTATATTTAAGAACTGTTTTACCATTTTATCCTATTTTAGGTGCTTTATTTATTTTACGTAATAGCTTACAAGGAGTAGAAAAGCCACTATTCCCATTTTTAGCAGGGGTAGGTGAATTATTAGCAAGAACTTTAAGTTGTCTATTCTTGCCAGAATTAATAAATGGAGCCCCACTAGATCGTAATGCTAGTGATTTAAGTTATATTATAACTAGTGCAGCCGATATATTTTCCTGGACATTCGCTTGTATTCCTTTAATAACAGGTTATGTTATATTTTTAAAAAGAAGTAAGAATTATGAAAATCTTAGTAATCTCAGATAGTCATAACAGAACAATTAATAAATTAGATTTAAGTTTATATGACTATATATTCCATTGTGGAGACATCTTATTTTCTGATATAGATTATTTTCCTCTATACCCTAATCTATTTTATGTTAGAGGTAATTGTGATTATAATAGTTATCCTTCAAATATAACAAAAACGATTGCTAATTTTAAAATATTTGTGACTCATTCTAATATTTATAATACAAAATATTGTTATGATGATTTAATTAATAATACTATAAATAAATATGACATAGTATTATTTGGTCATACTCACAAGCAAACATTATTTAAAAAAGATAATACAATATATCTAAATCCAGGAGCTTTTAAAAATGATGAATATGCCCATATTATTGACGATAATATATATTTGTTAAAAGATAATGTGATTATAGATACTTACAATGTTAAAAAGGTGCCTAATACTAGTAATTAAACTAGCAACTAGGCACCTTTTTATAATAATTTTTTTAAATCATCAGGTGTGAAAATATACTTTTTATTACAGAAATTACAAGTTATTTCAATGTCTTTACCATCATCAATCATTTCAGTTATTTCTTTATTTCCTAAAGATTTAATACCATTTAAAAACCTTTCTTTAGAACAATCACAATGATAGTTAATATCTTTACTATCAAGTATATTTGCTGTATTATCACTTAATAATTGAATAATATCTTTTGGAGTTAAACCATCAGCTAAAAGCGAAGAGATAGGTTTAATGTTAGCTAAAATAGTTTCAACTTTACTTATGGTTTCTTCTTTACAATTAGGCATAACCTGAATTAAATAGCCACCGGCGTTTTCTACCTTACCCTCTTTATTAAACAAAACACCTAAAGCTACAGCTGTATTAGTTTGTTCACTTTGATTAAAATAGTAAGCAAAATCATTTGCTATTTCTCCAGATATGAGATCACAGGTAGAAGAAAAGGGCTCTTTTAATCTAAAGTCTTTAATAACAGTAAGTGTTCCATTACCAACAGCTTCTCCAACTAAAAGTTTACCATTATTATTAGTTAAATAAACCCCTGGATTGTGACAAAAACCTTTAACACCATCTTTATCAGCAACAACAGTAATAAGTCCAATTGGTCCATCACCATCAATTTTAATTGTAATTTTAGTATCATCATTTTTCTCTAAATTAGTCATAATAGCTGCCATTGTTAAAACACGACCTAATGCGGCAGCACTAGTAGGCCATAAATTATGAATTTTTTCAGCATATTTAACTAGTTCAGTACTGTCACATGCATATATTCTTAACTCATCATTATAAGCAGTAGCTATATTTAAAATATCCATTATAATACCTCGTTTCCTTAATTATTATAACATTTTTTAGTTAATAGTCAACAATTTTGGCACTTATATATTGACAGTGCCAAGTAAAAGTTTTATAATTAGTTCGTTGAAAGGATATGATATTATGGTTGAAACAAAAGAATTTAAAACAGAAACTAAAAAACTTTTAGATATGATGATTCATTCTATTTATACTCACAAAGAAATATTTTTACGTGAATTAATATCTAACGCAAGTGATGCTATTGATAAACGTAAATTTTTAAGTTTAACAGATGAATCAATTCCTCAAGTAGATTATGAAATATTAGTAGAAGCAGATAAGGCTAGCCGTACTCTTACTATATCTGATAATGGTATTGGTATGTCAAAAGAAGAATTAGAAGAAAATTTAGGTACAATTGCTAAAAGTGGTTCTAAAGAATTTTTAGAAAAAATTGGTGATGCTGCTAACACTAGTGATATAATTGGTCAATTTGGAGTTGGTTTTTATAGTGCTTTTATGGTTGCTAATAAAGTAGAAGTTATATCTCATAAAGTTAATAGTGATTCTACTTATGAATTTAGTTCTGATGGTTTAGATAGTTATACAATTAGTTCAACAGATGATTTAATAGATGGAACTAAGATTGTATTGTATTTGAGAGATAATACAGAAGATGAAAATTATGATGATTTTTTAGATGAATATACTATTAAAGATTTAATTAGAAAATATTCTGATTATATTAGATATCCTATAAAGACATGGGTAACTAAATATGATAAACCTGAAGAAGGTAAAGAAGATAAAGAAAGTACTCATCTTGAACTTGAAACAGTTAATTCTATGATTCCTTTATGGAAGAAAAATCGTAAAGATGTTAAAGATGACGAATTAAATAATTTCTATAAACAAAAGTTTTTAGATTATCAAGACCCTTTAACTAGTATTTTTGTTAGTGTAGAAGGTTTATTAACTTATAATGCTTTATTATTTATTCCTCGTAAACCATTATTTAATATTTATAATGATAAAGATGAACGTGGTCTTCAATTATACACAAAAGGTGTCTTTATTTTAGATAAATGTAAGGATTTAATTCCTGATTATTTATATTTTGTTAAAGGCTTAGTAGATAGTGCTGATCTTCCTTTAAACATCAGTCGTGAATTGTTACAAGAAGATAGACAAATTAAAAAAATAGCAAGTAATGTTGAAAAGAAAGTTTTAGCAGAATTAGCTAAAATGTTAAAGAATGATAGAGATAAATATTTAGAATTCTTTAAAGATTATGGTAGAGCTTTGAAATATGGTTTATATGAAAATTATGGAGCTCGTAAAGAATCATTACAAGATTTAATTGTTTTGTATTCATTAAATGAAGATAAATATATTACATTGAAAGAATACAAAGATAAGATGGTTGAAGGTCAAAAAAATATTTATTATGTTGCTTTAAAGACTAAAGAACAAGCATTAGCTTTACCACAAATGGCTTTAATTAAACAAAAAGGCTATGATTGTTTATTATTAGCTGATGATGTTGATGAGTTCATGTTACAAGTAATGAAAGATTATGATAAAGTAGAATTTAAATCAATTACACAAGGTGATTTAGATTTATTAACAGAAGAGGAAAATAAAAATATAGCTAATCAAACAGAAGAAAATAAAGATTTGTTACAAGCGTTAAAGGATGACTTAAAAGATGATGTAGCAGATGTAGTTTTATCTAAACGTTTAGTTGATAATGCAGTTTGTTTAACTAGCAAAGGCGCTTTAAGCATCGAAATGGAAAAAGTTCTAAAGGCCCAAGATAGTCAAGCAAAAGCTGAAAAAGTTCTAGAAATAAATCCTAATCATAAAGTTTTTGCTAAATTAAAAGAAATATATGCTACTGATAAAGAAAAATTAAAAGAATATGCTTTATTTTTATTAGACAATGCTTTGATTATAGAAGGACTAGAGCCAAAAGATCCTATTAATTTTTCAAATAAAGTAATTGAATTATTTTTAAAATAATATCTATAACACCTAGTTAATCAATTAGGTGTTTTATTATAAAAAAATAATGTGTTAGATTATTTTTAGACTTTTAAAGATTAATTAATTGACAAATAATATAAATAGAGTTAATATTTACATAGAAAAACTTCATACAAATTAACAAACTTCAGGGCTAGGTGAAATTCCTAACTGGCGGTATAGTCCGCGAGCAGATGCAGATAGGGTGTGATTCCCTAACCAACGGTAAAGTCCGGATGGAAGAAGTTTTTCCTATTTTGACGCCCTTTTTAGGCGTCTTTTTTTAGGAGTAATTATGAATAATAAAGTAAAAAGAATTGTATTAGTAGCTGTATTTAGTGCTTTGACAACACTTTTATACATCTTTGTAAAGTTCCCACTACCAATTTTCCCTACTTTCTTAGATGTAAACATTTCAATGATTCCCGTAATCATTTGCGCATTTGTTTTAGGACCTGTAGATGCATCAGTATGCGTTATAATTAGGTGTTTAATTAAGCTTCCGATGTCATCAACAGCTTATGTGGGTGAATTGGCTGATTTGATAATGGGACTTGGTACGTGTATCCCATGTGGTATTATTTATAAATTTAAATTTAAACATAAAACGATAGTCGCATTATTATCGGTAGTTTTTATGTGGGTAGGATTAGGAATAATTACTAATGTATATATAAATATACCATTTTATACAGAGTTTTATTTTGGTGGTTCATTAGATGGTTTATTAGGAATGTGTAGTGATGCATTTAGATTGATTTCTTTTGGTAATATTACTAGTATTACAGAAGATACCTTTATGTTTTATTACATATTATTAGCTGTTATCCCTTTTAACTTGTTATTATCTTTAATAGTTGTTATTATAACGGCACCTATTCATAAAAGATTAAGAAAAATGTATGACAGATGGTAATAAATAAAATACTTTTATAAATAATTATTTTAGTAGGGAAGATTTAACTTTTCTACTTTTTTTAATTATTAAACTTTTTTTTAAAGTAATTAATAAAATTGATTAGTTACAATAAATATAGTATATTAAATAAGAACTATAGTATTTTTTTATAAATGATGGAGGTAATATTAATGAAAAAATATTTTAATTTGGCGTTTTTATATCTAATTTTAGCGTTAGTAGGCGGTGTATTTTATCGTGAATTTACTAAATTTAATAATTATGTAGGTGATACTACCTTAAGTATTGTTCATGTTCATTATTTTGTTTTAGGTTTTATAATGAATATCTTGTTATTCATTTTAACTAAAGATAAGTTTGAAGATAAGAAATTAAAAATAACATATATTTTATATAATATAGGTTTAAATTTAACAATTTTAATGTTTATAGTAAAAGGGATAATAAGTGTAGTAGATAGTTCACTTATTCAAAGTCTTGAAGGAATATTAGCTGGTTTAGCAGGGATAGGCCATATTATTTTAGGTGTTTCTATTTTGTTGTTATTAGTTTTCTTGCGAAAAATTATCTTTAGAACTAAAGAAGAAGCTTAACTTTTTTATTATAGTAAAACGTTTTCAATTTCAAACGATTAAATATATAAATTAAAACATTTAAATCTTTAATTAAAATATGTTATAATACATACGAATGTGCATTATATATAATATAAAGAATAGGAGATAAGATTTATGCCATTTATTAAAGATATTTATGCTCGTGAGGTTATTGACTCAAGAGGAAATCCAACTGTTGAAGTTGAAGTAACTACTGAATCTGGTGCTTGGGGCCGTGCTTTAGTTCCAAGTGGTGCATCTACAGGTGAACATGAAGCTGTAGAATTAAGAGACGGCGATAAGAGTCGTTTTGGTGGTAAAGGTACATTAAAAGCAGTAGACAATGTTAATAATGAAATTTGCCCTAAATTATTAGGTATGGATTGTCGTGATCAAGTTTTAATTGATAAAACTATGATTGAATTAGACGGTACTGAAAATAAAGGTAGATTAGGTGCTAATGCTATTTTAGGTGTATCTATCGCTTGTGCTAGAGCTGCTGCTGATTATTATGGTATGCCACTTTATAGATATTTTGGTGGTGCTAATGCAAAACAATTACCATTACCAATGATGAATATTTTAAATGGTGGTGCTCATGCTGATTTTTGTATTGATTTCCAAGAAATCATGATTTTACCTGTTAGTGCTCCATCTGTAAGGGAAGCAGTAAGAATGGGTGCTGAAGTATTCCATGCTTTAAAAACTATTTTAAAGAAAGCTGGCTATAATACAGCTGTAGGCGATGAAGGTGGTTATGCTCCTAAACTTACATCTAACACTGAAGCTTTTGAAAGAGTTGTAGAAGCTATTAAAGCTGCTGGTTATAAACCAGGTGAAGATATTTGTTTAGGTATTGATGTTGCTGCTAGTGAATTCTATGATAAAGAAACTGGTAAATATACATTAAAAGCTGATAAAGGTGTATTCACATCTAAAGAAATGGTAGATAACTACTATGTACCATTAACAGAAAAATTCCCAATTATAACTATTGAAGATGGTTTAGCAGAAGATGACTGGGATGGTTGGAAATATTTGACAGATAAATTAGGTCATAAAATTCAACTTGTTGGTGATGATTTATTTGTTACTAACACAAAACGTCTAGCTAAAGGTATTGAACTTGGTGTAGCTAATTCAATTTTAATTAAAGTTAACCAAATTGGTACTTTAACAGAAACTTTTGATGCAATTGAAATGGCAAAAAAAGCAGGTTATACAGCTATCGTTTCTCATCGTTCTGGTGAAACAGAAGATACAACAATTGCTGACATTGTAGTTGGTACTAACGCAGGTCAAATTAAGACTGGTTCAGCTTCAAGAACTGATCGTATTGCTAAATATAATCAATTAATTCGTATTGAAGATGAGTTAAATCAACGTGGTACAGCTAATGTATCTGTATTTAATGGTAAAAAATCTATTTACTGTATTAAATAATTTCATTTAAATTAGAAGAGGACTTTAAGTTTTTATTTAAAGCCCTTTTTATTTTAGCTATTGTGTAGTAATTACGCATATAGAGACTAAAATTACATAAATAACTTTAAAACCGCGTTAAAAGTCAGTAAATATAACGCG
>CALUQZ010000022.1 GCA_944323055.1 uncultured Acholeplasmatales bacterium | reverse complement strand
CGCGTTATATTTACTGACTTTTAACGCGGTTTTAAAGTTATTTATGTAATTTTAGTCTCTATATGCGTAATTACTACTTTTTAGTCTCTACTTGTTTTTCTTCTATAACCTAATTTTTCAGAGATAATTAACCCTACTTCTTTAATTCTGCTTCCATAGTAGTTATAATCAATATCACTATACATATCTGATATAGATA
This sequence comes from uncultured Acholeplasmatales bacterium, assembly GCA_944323055.1. Taxonomy (GTDB): domain Bacteria; phylum Bacillota_I; class Bacilli_A; order Acholeplasmatales; family Anaeroplasmataceae; genus CALUXS01. The sequence continues at coordinate 25,635 of CALUQZ010000022.1, read as the reverse complement.
TAGCTGCTATACACTCACCTTGATAATTAAATACTGGTGCTGCAAAGCATAACATATACTCTTCTACTTCTCTATTATCAACCGCAAAACCTCTTGAACGAGTTAATTCTAATTCTTTATATAAATCATTAGGATTATCTATTGTGTTATTAGTATTCTTTTTAAATTGTATTTCATTAATAATTTGACTAGCTTTATCCGGGGATAAGTAAGCTAATAACACTTTACCTAAACCTGTAAAATACAATTCTTGCCTAGTTCCAACTTCACATGTAGCAAGTTTAGCACCAGTTCCTACATGTTTATGTACATATAAAACTTTATTATGATCTAATATACCGACAAAACAATTTCTATGTAATTCATCTGCTAAAGGATTTAAATAAGTTTTACAAATATCAATAAAATTTAAATTATCTAGGTACTTCATCCCAAGTTTATAAGTTGCTGTACCTAAAACATACTTCTTATGGTTATATTGGGATTCAGATATTAAATTTAAACCCATTAAGGTTTGCACGATATTAAAAGCACTGCTTTTTGGTATCTCAAGACGGTCTGTAATCTCTTTTAAAGTTAAGCCACCATCTGCCATTGCTATATAATCTAGGGTTTCGTAGGCTCTTATTATTGTCCTATTCATTAAATACCCCCTCCCCACGCATTTTTTAGTTTTAAGTAATGATAACTTTTTAATTTAAAAATGTCAAGTTTTTTTAAAGTAAAAGGTCTACAACTTATATTTTTTTTAAAATTATCGCTTAATTATAGCTTATTTTTTCAAATTTAGTCGATATAATAAAAGGTATTTATTTAAGTAAATTTGTAATAATAATTTTTAATATATTATCAATGCATACCATTTTATTAAAGTTAAATTCTTTTGAAATTAAATTATTAAAATATCCTTCTAATAATAGTGGCAATTTAGTTGATTCATCAAATTTAGCTACTTGTTCATAATTCCAATTATCTTCTAAAATTAAATTATTTAAAATGTAATTTAACGCTCTATTTAAGATATAATTATCTGAATCTTTAAAATACCAGCTTAAATCATATAAATTAAAGCCATATTCCTTAAGTAATATCGCTGAATCAGTAAATCCTTTAAGCCCCATCATTGAATAAGATTTAGATTTAGTTCTAGCTAATTCAAGAGGCAGACTACCATCACTTGCTACCTGATTAAATAATCTAGTATCTATTAAACGATATAAAATTAAATTAATATCTTTATCTAATTCTAAATAATAACAAATACTAAGTAGTAAAAAGTCATACATAGTACCATGATTATTATGAGCTACCATTTCTTCTAATGCTACTAAATCAGTAGTTAACCATTTATAAAATGGTTTTAACCAATTCTTAAAATCATTATATAACTTATTATCTACAAGACCTAAATCATATAAAGTCTTAAGTAAAATAACAGAATATGTCATATTAGCTGAAAAATCTATAATACCTATTCCTCTACCTAAATTCTTACCTTTAATCATTTGAGCATGACTCATATTAGGTAACATTTTGGTTTTAGCTAACAAAAAGAATACATATAATCTTCTTTTCATATCATAATAATATTCTTTATTATCAGTTAAATAATATAACAATAACTCATAATATATGATAAAGGCAGTCTCACGTAATTTATCTTTATCATATTTATCACCTTCCGGATTAGGATAACCATCCCTTTGAATATAAGGAAGGTTATCTATCGTTTCCGGATTTGGCCAATAGTAAGTTGCTAAAGAAATATAATTATGGTTGTTTATACCAAAACATATATTTTTATCTTTACTAGTCACTGTATAATATGGCTTTCTTAAAAGATAAGATAGATCTATTTCTAATTGCTTAATATCTTCACTATTAATATTTTCTTTTAATTTTAACAATCTATCTTTAGTGAAGACTAAATAATGATTAACCGGATCTACTTTTACTATCTCTTTAAAATAATCCATTTTATAAGAAATCCTGACCACCATTAACTTGGATAATTTCACCAGTTAAGAATGACGCTTTATCACTTACTAAAAATTCAATAACAGATGCTACTTCACTAGCTTGTCCTAGACGTTTCATCGGAATATTGTTCTTAAATGATTCAAATAAAGCTGGATTATTAATCTTAGTTTGTTGATGGAATGGTGTATCAATAGTACCAGGAGCTACCCCATTAACTCTAATATTATATTTAACAAGTTCTTTAGCTAGTGCTCTAGTTAAAGTTATTACAGCACCTTTAGCTGTTGCATAAACTCCAGCCCCAGGACCACCAGCATTCCAACCAGCATTACTTGAGAAATTAATAATTGAAGCATCTTTACCTTCTTTTAATAGAGGTATTGCTTCTCTAGTAACAAAGAATACACTATCTAAATTTAATGCTAAAACACGACGATAAAAATCAGTTGGCATGCCTTCAAAACTTGAACGACCGCCAAGTCCACCAGCATTGTTAACCAATACATCTAAATGACCATATTTTTGGCCTATTTTAGCCATATTTTCTTTTACTTCTTCTTCATTAGTAACATCAAAATGATAATAATCATATTTAATATTTAAACTTTCAAGTTCAGCTTTAGCTTCTTTAGCCTGTACTTCATCAATTCCGTTAATTATAACAAAATAACCTGCTTTACCTAATGCTTTAGCTGTAGCTAAACCAATTCCTCCAGTTGCACCTGTGATTAAACAAATTTTGTTCATTTTTTATATCTCCTTTATTTCAAAAAATCTTCTCTACTTGGTGTAAATATATCTATTAACATTCCTTCTTCAAGACATACAGCCCCATGAACTACACCAGGTTCTTTATAAGTTGAGTCACCAGGACCTAATACTTTTTTTACACCACCGATGTTAAATTCAAACTTTCCACTAATAATGTATGTACATTGTTCATGTGGATGTTGATGCAAATTACCAATGGCTCCTTTTTTAAAATGTAGTTCACAAACCATTAAATTTTTGTCGTGAGCTAAGACTTTTCTAGTGACACCTGGATCTACCTCTTTGCTAGGTATTTCACTATTAATAAAATAATTTTTCATCTTATACCTCCAATTTCATATGATAAACTGTCTTTAAAGCTTTACTTCTTACTACTAAAGTAAGACGTATCTTATTAACAGGATTATCCATAGTTTTACATAAATATAATTCTTTATCTATTAAGTCTAATTCTAATTTATATTTATAATCACCTTGAACTAAATCTAATACTATCTTATCTAAACTAGTATTAACTTTATAACAATTTAATATATGTTCATAACCATTTTCTTTAAAATCTAAATTAGACTCTACTAAATCTAAATCATTTATAATTTTTACATCTGATTCTAAATGGAAGAAATAATCATTCACAACATCTTTTTTACTTTTAACTACAAATTCATCATAAATTACATTATTATCTAAAGTTATACTTCTCTTATAATCTATCCCATTATAAACATCATTGCTAGATGCACTAATATGTTTACTATCATAGCGCAAACATTCACCAGGACTTCTCTTTTCTTGATCTTTGCCATTAGAACATACTGTATTATGACTAATAGTCTTTTTAAACCATTCTTTATATAATTTAGATTGATAACCAGGATTAGACATATCTCTAGATATTAACTTATCTTTATAAGTAATCTCAATATTCATAATATCTGGGTGCGCATGACTAGGACCATTTAAACCATATTTAAAGAAAATATTAAAATTATCATTGCGTAATAAACCAAATTGACTAGTTTCATAATTTTTAGTTTCCTGTTTAACAACTTTATAACTAGTAAAATCAACATCTGAATTTAATAATAGTCTTTCAAAAGCTATTTCATTATTATAGTAATAAGGTTTAGATAAAGGTAATGTAGTTCTAGGTAATGGATTTGCTAGAATATTTTTTAATATATCACCTACAATATCATCCTCACCAAATACTTTTAACGCAATTTGATAAATATAATCATAAGTTTTTAAATTGATATTAGGCCAACCATCATTAGGATTAGGAAAATAACCATTATTAAAAGCATAATGATAAGCTTCAATAAACATTTGATGAACTATTTCTAATTCTTTACCAAACTCATAGCCATATAATTTAGCAAATAAGCATAAATTAATAACACCTTCTAATGTAAAGAAATTATAATGAATTGAACCCTCATACCAGAAATGATTAGAAGTAACACCTTCTCTTAATTGTCTTCTAATATTAAAAGGACCGTTAAAAGCAAAATCAATCATTTCTAGATCATTAAAGTATAATCCTATTACCCCAATAGCTGAATTATTCCAACATCTAATATTATGTATTTGATTAACTTGTGGTTTTAATAGATAAAACATTTCTCTAAACATTTTAAAATATAAATTGTCAAGGAATTCTTTATCTAAATCATCTCTTAATATTTCAAGAGCACTAATCATTCTAATCGCTATAATTGATTCATTTAAGCCTTGGGGTAATATTCTTCCACAACCCCAAGTCATTTCATCATAATTATCAAATACTTGTCTTTCTTTATTATGAATTTTAAACTTTGTATAATTTTCAGCATAGAAGTTTAAAATATTTTTAGCAATATCTAAATACTTTTTATCATCTAAAGCTTTATATAAACAAGCTGCCTTCCAAATTGTTAAAATGGCTGTATTACGGTAAAAATAAACCCAAACACCATCATAAATTTCACTTTTAAACTCTTTATGACACACTTCACAAACATGAGTATGTGGTTTATTTAAATCAAAGATTAAACGACCACCATCATTATTGCAAAAATAATAATGGCCCCATTCACTATTAATATTTGGATCATCTTTAAATGTGCTAGCAAAAGAATCTACTTCTTTTTGCATTGCTAAAATCATATCATGATATTTAGGATTATTTTTAATATTTCTTTTAAAATTATCATTTAAATATTTCATCTTTAACCTCGATTATATAATTAGATTTTTCCCTAGATTCTAATAAAACATTATTATTAAAATATAAATATGAGCCGTCTAATACTATTATTTTTTCTTTAGTTATTAATATTCCTAAAGCATCACTATATTCTTTAGAAATATTGTAATAAAGTTTATCTTCATTATTAATTAAATAATAATTATCTTTTTTAACTACCTTAAGTTTATTACACGCTAATATTTCAACTATAACAGCATCATTACCTTCTACTTCATAACTAGTTGAATACATATTAGTTAAAACATAATTATCAGGTTCTTGAGTAGTCATAATACTTTTAATAGTTTGTTTAAAATTAGTACTACTTAATTTTAAATTGCTATTAACATAATGATACATTTTAGAATCTAATCCCTGATAGATTGCTAAATCTCCTTTTATCTTTGGTACATAATCACTATTAATTATACTCTTATAATTATGTTTATCTTTACTTTTAAAAACATCCAAGAAAATAATATATTTAATATCTTTAACAATACATACTACTCTTTTAACTTCATTAATATTTAAATCTAAAGGATAGATATTAGTATTTACAGCTTCTAAAGCTAAATAATTATCTTGATAGACTATTTTTTTAATATCGCCATGATAATTTAAATAATTATAATCTTCATATTTATTTAATCTATCTTTAATACTAGCTAAATAAATATCATTTTTATTTTCAATATCAGTTAATCTATCATCTACAAGTAAAACATTATGATTTTTAGCTAAAATATTTCTATTATAACCATCATCAATCACAAAATAATCATTACCTTTAGTTAAAATATAAGATAAATTATCTGGGTGATGATGAGATAAAGCCATTGTATTAAAATTACCATTTAACCATTGTGTCTTGCCACCTGGATAACCACATTTTAAAGAAAATACAATACTATCTTTAGACCAACTGCTACGAATAGCTATTAAGCCTAAATCTTCAAAATATCTATATAATGGCAATTCTTTAACATCTTTAGCTTTAATATTACTATAAGCTAACATACTTAAACCTAATTCTGGTAAAATACCGGGCTTAATATGGCTTAAATATTGTTCTTGATAAATATTATCTAACACTTTGTCAGCTAAATATTTAGCATAAGGGTTATTGTAATATTTAGCTATTAAATAATAAACTACTAAAGAATGAGAACTATATCTATCATGACAATCACCAAAATTTAATTGTTTCAATAAAGTACTATCACTTTGATAAAGTCTGTAATAAAAAGTATTTTCTAAATATTTAACTTCTTTAAAATAATCATAATAACCTAATTCTTTAATCAACCACGCAGCTATAAATAACCACATTCCACCATAACGCCAATAAGATACTCCTTCATAATTTGAACCATCTTCGGCTAAGTTTTTAAATACTATTTTAAAATTTTCTAAAGCTTCATTTATAAGTTTATCTTCTTTTAAAATTGAACCAGCTAATAAAATGGCTGTATGATTAATCCAATTATGATTTTGCCAATAATTAGTAGACCATCCATTATTAATATTATTTATTTTATACTCATACATAATATGAGCGTGTTCTTTAATATTTTTTAAATACTTCTTTTTTTCTTCTTTTGTTAAATAACTTTCTAAATAGTTATATCCTAAAGATAGGCCAAACAAAATAAAAGAGGCAGATAAATCGACATTTACTAAATGGGCATTACCCCATTTAGTATAAGAACAAACACCATTCATAAAATCTTTAGCTCTAGCTAAATAACGTTCTTCTTTTGTCATTAAATAAGCTAAAGCTAAATTGATAATAGCGTAGCCTAAATAAGTAGTAGAACACTTAGGATGTCTTTTAGGAATAGCTAAATTAAAATATGTATTAGTATATTCTATAAAACAAGATTTAAGCTTCTTGTCTACTTTCATCATCGTGTTGTACCAAATCATTTTTCTTACCTCTTCTAAATATTAAATTAAATAATAAGACTAATAAATCCCAAAATAAGCCTAGTAATCCGTAAATAATAGCAAATATAATGCCAAAAGTAATTGGTTCAATACCAAAACCGATATGGCCATCAGGATAGTTACCTAAATGGTTAATTAATAAGTTAATTCCTTCATAAATCCAAGATACAATATAGACAGCTAAAAAGCTTTTAAATATTTCACATAAAAAGTAAAATATTCCTTCTGGTATTGTTCTTTCACTCATCTTCTTATTAGCTATTTTACCTCTTCTTTTAATATCAAAAACAGATGTTATAATAGGGTTAAAGATAAGAATATTGCCAATACCCATACCTAAACCTAAAAAGAAGATAAGATCAAATGTTGATTCCGAGTTGCCTAGTTGTAAACCCCAGGCAATAAAGAAACAAACAGCCGCACTAAACCACCATCTAAAAAAGGCAATTTTATATTTATCATCTATTTTACGGATTTTTTCTAGGATTTTTTTCATCTTATACCATACTTTCTCTAAATTGTTTACGTTCTTTAAAATATGCTAATAAAATATAGAATATTCCAATACAATAACCAACACTAATAATAGCTGTTACGATAATACCTTCATATACTCTATTTAATCTAATACCTTTTTGGATACCTGAAATAGTTAATATTATTAATACTAAACCACAAATAACAGTTAAAGCTAAAATACCAAGGACAAAGAAAGTTTTTAATGAATAGGCTTCTTTTAATCTTATTACGTTAAAAATAGATATTAAACCAAATAAGATAAATGCAAACATAAATAAACCTGTCCAGTTATTTGTTACTTGTTGAATAGCTCTAATAAAACTTAAAGATAAAGCTAAACTTAAAACTGAAAATAAAGTTACTATGACTCTTGCAAAACTTAAATGATCTACTTTAACCAAATAAACTAATTTACTTAATAAGTAATGCATTGTATCATACACTCTACTTAAAGAACGGTATTTAACATAAGTATCTTTATAATTTTTATCTTTACTTAAATTATTCTTTTCTAGGATAATACCACATTTAAAAGCTTTCTTTAAATTATCATTTTCTCTCTTATAATCTATTTTATTAAGAGCTCTAGCTTTCTTTTCTTCTCTTGTTAAAATTGGCTTATTATCATATTTTTTATAACTTCTTTTAACTTTTTTTAATTTATTAAATTCATTAGCCATATTAGCATAACTTAATTCTGTAATTGGTGTTAAAGCTAAAGCTAATTTAATTTCTGTATTATTAATAATATCATTATTCTTTTTAGCTAAGATTTCTTTTTTAAATTTATTATATTCATTATTAAATCTTATCTTAGCTTTTTTATATTCTTTTTGATTTAACTTAAGTTCTTTTTTATAAGCTTGTTTTATTTTTTTAATTTCATTACGATAAGTTTTTTTGTTTGTTTTATATTCTTCTTTTAAATTAGCTTTATTAATCTTAAAGTCGTGTTTTAAAGATATAATAGATTTTTTCATTTCTATTAAATTATCTTTTTCTATTATTAAATAATTATTATCCATAAAATCACTCCTTATCTACCCTATTTGTAGTATCTACATCAAAGAAATGAATCTTATCTTCTAAGATAGCTACATCTAGAGTATCTTTATTAACATCATTACGTGACTCTACTTTAATTATAAAACTAGTATCATCACAAGCTAATTCTACATCATAATACTTACCTAAAAACTCTTTATGGACTACTTTTAAATTAACAATACTATCTTTATTTTCTTGCATTAAGTAGTTTTCACAAGAAGTATATTCAGGTCTAATTCCTATTATAATTTCTCTTCCTTCAATATCATTGTAGTATTTCTTTAATAATTCTAATTTTTTAGGGGTAATTTTTACTTTTAAATCACGTGTTTTAAAGAAATTACCAACTATTTTACCCTTAAAGAAATTCATTGGAGGTGTACCAATAAATCCACCAACAAAGATATTATTAGGATTATGATAAACTTCATAAGGTGTACCAATTTGTTGAATATAACCATCTTTCATAACGACGATTCGATCAGCCATTGTCATAGCTTCTATTTGATCATGGGTTACATAGATTGTTGTTATATTTAAACGTTTTTGTAGTCTTACAATTTCACTTCTAGTTTTAGCTCTTAATTTAGCATCTAAGTTTGATAATGGTTCATCCATTAAGAAAACTTTAGGAGCTCTAACAACGGCTCTACCAAGTGATACTCTTTGTCTTTGACCCCCTGATAATTGAGCTGGAAGTCTTTTTAAATAAGTCATTAAATCTAGGCTTTCTGCAACTTCTTCTACTTTTGTATAGATTGTTGTTTTATCTTTATGTTTTAATTTTAAAGATATACCTAAGTTATCATAAACTGTCATATTGCCATAAAGGGCATAATCTTGGAAACACATTGCTACATCACGATCACCAGGAGCATATTTATTAACTTTAATACCATCAATAAGTAACTCACCTGTTGAAATACCTTCAAGTCCGGCTACCATTCTCAATGTTGTTGATTTTCCACAACCTGAAGGACCAACTAAAACGATAAACTCACCATCTTTAATACTTAGATTAAAATTATAAACAGCTTGTGTACCATTTGAATATATTTTATTGATATTGTTTAATTCTACAGTTGCCATATATCCTCCTTAATCTAAGTGTAATGTCCTTTGTTTAATTTTATAAACAGATCTAATATTAGCTAATAAAATTAAACCTAACATTACAGCTGATAGTATGTAAAGTGTTTGTCTTAAGCTTTGATAATTTAGTGCTTGTTGAACAATTTGACCAGCATCATCATAAACTGCTTCATGGTCACTTGCGATAAAAGGAATAACCACAAATATTCTCAATACTAAATAAGCACTATATATAAAGTTAATGGTTGTCCAAGTTTTGTTATATACTTTAATCTTCATAGCCGATAAGAATAAGAATAATGTAAATACTAAATTAATAATTAATGTTGGAAATTCCATATAAGATACATACATCTTATTTAAGAATACAATGATATAGATAAGTTCAATTAATACAACTAATAACATTAAATAATATGATAGGTTATTAGATTGGTATTTTAATACTTTACCTTTTTTATCTTTATAATGTTTTTTTAATTCTTTAATCTTAGAAGCATCTGTTTTTTTATTAAGAGTTAATATTTCTTTCTTTTCATCAGCTAAACGGCCATATCTAGCTCGTTTAATCTTTTGCCATTTAAGTAGTTTTCTAAGTTGTCTATTATCTTTTTTATATTTTGTTAATTCAGTTTTAATATTAACTATTTCTGTTTCAACAGTACTAATTTCTTTAGTTTTATCAAGTTTAGCAGCATTTGCTATAACTTCATCTAATTTAGCTTTTTTATTGTCTTTATCTAACGTATCATCATTAAACAATTGTAAATAAGAATCATAATCTTTTTTTGTAGATAACTTTTTAGCCGCTTTATAGAGCTTTTTAGTAGCATTTACTTCTTTTTTTACATTTTTTCTTTTCTTAACTTTTTCAAAATAAGATAATTCTTCATTAGTAGCTAAAGCATCATAAGTAGTTTTTAACTTATCTATTTGCATCCTTAAATTAGCTATTTCTTTGATTAATTCATCTTCTTTATGTAACTTTAAATCTTTAAGAAATGCTTTCTTATTATTAATAGCTATCTTATAATCAATTATATTTCCTTCAATAGCAAAAAGTTCATGAGTGGCTTTTTCATAACTATAATTAGCTATTTCATTTTTCTTAGCTTCTGTAACCTTAGACATTTTCTATTCTCCTTCTTACAATATAATTAGTTATAATGGTAATTAAATAAATTACTACAAAGACTAAACTTATAATATAAAAGATATAACCAAAATCAAAAGCAAATGTTGAAGGATTATATTCAGCATAAATTTTTTCTGCAACATGACTAAAATCTAAAGTGTTATAAGTATCTTTAATACCAGGTAATTCTAAAATACTATAAATTGAGGTTAGAAGTAAAGGAAGGATAGCTACAATACCTAAAATTAAATTTAATAGCTTAGGTAAAACTTTATTTAATTTAGCTATAAAGACTACTATTATCATAATTACCCCAATAACCGATACATAAAAGATTACGTTATTAAACGGAATTAACTCTTCATGATGGAAATTGTATAAAGGTTTATTTGCTTTATCAGATAAGTATTGAAAGTCTTGATAATCAGTCATAAATCCTAATGTGTAGATAAAACTAACTACTACAAATAAGATAAATAATGCAAACATGACCTTTTGAAAGATTAGATTTTTTTTCATAATTTTCCTCCTATTTTTTATCTCTTGCCAAAAGATTTCCAAATTAAAATCCTTTGGAAAGAGAAGAGGCTAAGCCTCTTAATTCCCTGACATAGCTTTATAAGCATCTTGATAAACTTTTTGATATACTTGAAGGCCTGAATCATTCAAATACTTAATATATTCACTATATGATTGAGGTGCTGTAACTTCATTTGGGTCTAATCCACGAATAATATTGAAGATAAACTCGTTGAAGTTAGTATCTGTAGCTATACCTAAATTAGCAATTTGAGCTTGTTGATTTCTATTTAATGAGAATGCTGGTGGTATTAATGTATAATAATATTGATTACCGCCTGTTTCAGGTTGTTTACCTGTACCAGCATAAGAAGGTTGACCAACACCAGCTTGTGTATATAGTTCAACTGCATCTAGACCACGTTGTGATGTATATTGATATTCAAAACCAATCTCTTTTTGATAACCAATTGGAATTAATGAACCAATACAATCTCTTAAGAAGACAGAGAAGTCACCTTTTGTATAAACTTCTGCTTGTTCTGTTATCCAGCTAGTATAAGCAGGATATGATTTACCATCTGGTCCTTCAAAAGTCTTAGTAGTATCAATCATATCAGGTAAACCATAGTTTTGTAATTGATAACCTTCATCTGTGAAGAAATAGTTAAATAAGCTAAATGCTTGAGCTAATTCTTCTTCTGTAGAAGCAGATGAAATTGCCCATCCATCTGGTTTAATAACTCTTGTGTTATCAACATAATGTTGCCATACACCATTAACTTCAGCTACTGGAGGTAATATAGCTACGATATCTTCATTTAATGAATCAGCTGTAGTTGAAGCTGTGAAATCATAGCACATGAAACCATAATTTGTTGCTGATTCTACGCTATCTGAACCATATAATGTAGAACGATCGTTTGCTGTATTATTTCCATCAGATAAAGAGTCAGTATAAATTAAACCTTCATCATTCCATGTATTTAAATAAGTTACTACATTATAGAATTCTTCTGTTGCATAAGTGTAATAAGGAGTACCTGTTTCATCAAATGCCCAACGTGAAGAATATGAATCTGAGCCATGAGCTTTAACACCATCAAAATATGTACCAAATCTTAATACTTCTTCACGATAAGAACCTTGACGAGTAAAGAAAGGCCATGTTACGCCATTAGCTTTACCTGTTAAGTAAGCAGGGTTTGCTTTAACACAACGGAATAAAGCTACTAATTCATCGATATCATATGCTGCATCTACTGATAAGTAGAAATCAGATAATGTATCATAATCATAATTATCTTTAATATATGTTTTTAAAGCTTCTGTCAATGTTTGACCATTTTTAACTTGTAAGTTATTCATTATTTCAATAATGTTTTGGTCAGTTTTCTTTGTAGGTAAACCTTCTATTTCTTTAGCTCTTTGATGTTCTGCAGTATAGAATGGTTGATATGAAGTAGTTTCTATTGTTTTTGTGTCATATTTAGGACTAGCTTCATCTAATAAATCAGTAACCCAAGTTTTTCTAACATGATATAATCTTGCGTAGTTACCAATTTCAGCAATGTATGGTATATGATAAATATGACCATCATATGCTGTAATAGCTGTTTTAACATTAGGATTTTCATTTAGATAAGCTTTTAAGTCTGGCATTTCATCTAAATGTTCATCTAGTTTAACGAAAAAGCCGTTATTTGCACCATAATTCATAAAACTATCAGCTAAATTTCCACCACCATAAATTACGGCATTTTGGAAACCATTAGTAGCTTCTTGACTCATCATATCAGCTGCCTTGTTAGCTGATGAACCATCAACTACAATGTCAACTCCTAATTCTCTTTCAATATGTTGCCATGCTGGTTTTAAATCACCAGTTGATACTACGGTACCATCTTGTAAAGTAAGTGGTGTACTTTGATTATATAAAAGACCACGGTCAGCATTACCATAAGCTAAATTGATTGCTAAACCTGAACTATCTTCACCACAAGATGATAGCGTTACTGCTGTTAACCCGGCTAAGGCTAACGCACCAATAAGTTTTCCTTTCATTTCTTCCTCCTGTTTTTTTTATGTTATAAAGGTTTAACCCTTTACACCACCTAAATTAACACCCTTTGCAAAATATTTTTGTATGTAAGGGTAGATAACTAATACTGGTATTATTGAACAAATAATAATTGCATAAACTAAACTATCCATCGCATATGGTAAGTTAACTTGACCAGTATCTTGAAGTGATTGGAATTCTTCAATTTGTTGTCTTAAATAAACTTGAAGTGGTAATTCTTCACTATTATCTACTAATCTAGCTGCCCAATAATAACCATTCCATCTACTTATTGCATAAAATAAAGTAACTGTAGCTACCGTAGCTGATGACATAGGAATATAGATTTTTCTAAATACTTGAAATTCACTAGCTCCATCAACTATAGCTGCTTCTTCTATTTCTGTAGGTACACTTGAAAATTGATTTCTTAATAAGATAATATTATAAGCTTGAACACCAAAGGCAATAATCATACCCCATCTGTTATCTACATGTAGTTGTGTATAGTTTAAGTATAGAGGAACCATACCTGCACTAAACCACATTGTAAATACTAATAAGAAATTCCATTTTCTTTTACCAAGTAACTTATCTTTAGATAAAGCATAAGCACCTGTTAAAGATATTAAGAGTGACCAAACAGTACCAAATACGGTATAAAATAATGTATTTGTATAAGCTATCCAAAATTGTTTATCCGTAATAACAGCTGCATAAGCGGCTAAAGTTATATCTTTAGGTAATAAAACTATTTGTCCAGCCTCAAACACTGCTTTACCTGATATTGATACACTAAAAGCATAAACAATCGGATATAAGGCAAGTAAAGCAAATATACCTACTAATGTATAAGCTAATACTTTAAATATAATTTCACTTTTTGATAAACGTTCCATTATTTCACCTACCACAACGAAGTCTTAGAAACTTGTCTGCTAATTGTATTAGCTCCTACTACCAAGGCAAAACCTATAACACTATTAAAGATACCGGATGCTGCCCCTATACTATAACTACCATTTAAGATACCAACCCGTTGTTCAAATGTTGATAATACATCAGCTGTTGAATAAGTATTTGCGTTATACAATAGATATACTCTTTCATAACCTACCGATAACATTCTACCAATACGCATTATAATCATGATAATTAAAGTTGGTGCCATACCTGGTAAGGTAACATGCTTAATTTCTTGCCATTTATTACCACCATCTACCTTTATTGCTTCATATAAAGCTGGTGAAATACCCATTATAGCGGCAAAATATACAATTGAATCATACCCTGATTCTTTCCAAATTCCCGTTATAATATAAATAGGTCTAAAGAAAGAAGGTGTTTCTAATATACGCATTGTTGGATTTGTTACCACCCCTAAGTCAATCAAAACACTAGCAATAATACCAGTTGACCTAGCACCATTATAAAGTAACAAAATAACAATACCAGTAATTGTAACTTCTGATAAGAAGTGTGGTAAATAAGTAATAGTTTGGGTTACTTTTCTAAACCAATTACAATTAATTTCACTAAAGAATAAAGCTAAAATAATTGGAATTGGGAAACCAAATAAAAGACCATAAGCACTTATAATGAATGTGTTTCTAAATGCTTGCCAGAACTGATTACTTTGTCCACCTGCAATTAAAGTAACAAAATTATCAAAACCAACAAAATCAGAACCAAACATACCATAAGCTGCGTCATAATCTTTAAAGGCAATAATTAAACCTAACATAGGTTTATAAGCCCAAATTAAAAACCATAGAGCTACTGGTAGCAACAATAAATATAATTGCCAATTCTTTTTGACATTAAACCAGTACTCTCTTGGAGTTTTACTGGCCTTCGCATTTAAGGCGTTTTCGTTCATATTCATCCTCCGTTTGTACTTCTTCAATATAACTATCCATATCTCTTATTAATTCCGATTTACCTTTAAATATGAAAAGGAATATTATAGATATCACTAGCGATAAAGAAACTGATAAAAAATAATTACCAAATCCACTTAAAGTGTGTTCAACAATTAATATAACAATTCCCTTACCAGCAATTAATAAACCATAACATAACAAAATATAGATAAAGAACTTAAAACTTGTGTCTATACTCTCATCTCTATTTTTAGTTTTCGTATAGAACAATACGAATAAAATAATTAAAGGAGTTAGGACATAAAATAAGATAGAATACCATAAATCTAATGTGGTAGCTCCTAAAACGCCGTAACGATTAAGTATAAGATCTACTACTCCACTTACTATAAGTGGTACTACACCATAATAAGACCATCTAATTATAGTTATGATACTAATCATAATCGCAAATGATATATAAAACCCTGAATTAAAGAAGTTAAAGAGAAACATACTCAAGAACTCACTTAAACCGGCTAAAATCGAAAAGATAGTTAAATCAATAACCATGAATTTTTTCTTTGTCATACTTCTCCTTTCCGTTTTATTCATATATATGAACTCATTTCATATATCTAACTTTTATGGCCTAATGATACTCCTTTATGAAAGCGTTGTCAACACTAAAATTCATAATTTTAAATTAAGTTTTTATATATGAACAAAATATTGACTTTTTTTAGCTTTGGTTATAAGATTTTATAAAAAGGAGACAAAAATTATGAATTATACATTACTAAACGCTTACAAAAATGAAAATGACTTCTATACTAGATATCCCCTAACTGTCATTAAACATCTAGGATATAATGGTCATATCGGCGGGCAAGAAAAAGCCTATGATATGGCTGGTGTAGAAATTAGATATTTAAGTGATTCTACTTCTTTCAATTTATGCTTAAACATAGTAGGTAGCGGATTTGTTACTTTATTTATTGGTGATTTTTCGATTAAAAGAATTTTACTAGTTGATGGTATAAATGAAATAACTGAACCTTTACACGAACGTTTTTTAAATTTAAAACCTAAAGATTATAACTATCCTAGTAATTTATTTAGAATTAAGTTAGAAACTGGTTATAAATTAAAAAATATCGAAATTAAAGATATAAATGCTAAACCATTTAATAGCCCTTTAAAAAAAGCAGTTTATTATGGTTCTTCTTTTACAGAAGGAGCTGGTAGTTTAGCTTTACCTTATTCCTATGCTAATATTAGTTCAATAATTCTTAATGTTGAAATGCTAAATAAAGGTTTATCAGGTAACTGTCTTTGTGAAAAAGAAACTGTTGATTATTTAAATTCCTTAAATCCTGATTTTTACATATTAGAGATTGGCTGTAATATGAGAGGATATATGGATAGTCAAGAATTTAGTAAAAGGGTAGATTATTTATTAAATACATTAAAAGATAAAAAAGTCTTCTTAATATCTTCTTTAGAATTCTTTGTTAAAGAATTTAGTATTTTTACTAATCCTCCTTATCATGATAAAAATTTAGCTTTTACTAAAATCGTTAAAGACCTAGCTAATAAATATAATATTTATTTAATCCCTATGACTAAACTTATGACTCATTTTACAGATGTATCTTATGATATGTTACATCCTAGTCAATTAGGCCATTTAAATATTGCATATAATCTATATAATGAAATAAGGAACCTCATCTAAGCTAAGGTTCCTTTTTCTTACCAAAAATCATATGGTACTATTTTTTCTATTTTAGCAAAAACTTCAAAAATAAAATAATCTCCCCACATAGTAAATTCATTAACTCCCATTGATTTAGGTAAATTATAAACACTATGTCTAAGTATCCCATCTTCATTACTAGCAAAAGATAAATAATCATTTTTAATTAAACTATCTTTCATCTTAACAAAATAAGCTAAATATTTATTTTTATTTTCTTCACTAACTAAATCACAATTTAAAAGTTCAAGTATACCAAGCATGACAATAGCGTTAGCACTAGCATCTTTTAAAACTCTATCTTTATTATTAATACTAAAATCCCAAGGAGCTATAAAATCAGTTGGTAAATTTTTAATAAAAACATCAAGTAACTTTTCACTAGTTCTAACTAAAAACTCATCTTTTAAATGCCTATAACTTAACATTAAACCATAAACACCCCATGCTTGACCACGTGCCCAACATGATTCATCCGCATACCCTTGATGAGTAAATCCTTTAATTTTTTCACCGGTATCTTTATTAAATAAATAACAATGATAAGTAGTATAATCACTTCTTATTAAACAATCAATCGCTTTATAAAGATGACTTTTAGCTACTTTCAAATAACTATCATCTTTAGTAATTCTATAGGCTTTATATAATAATGGTAAATTCATAAAAGTATCAATTATTATTAAAGTATCTTTACCATCATCTAATTTTCCCCATGCTTTAATTACTCCAGCTTTATCAATAAATCTACCTTTTAAAACATCGGCAGCTTTAACAACTAAATCTTCGTATTTATTACCAATTGCCATATCATAAGCATTAGCAGATAACATAAATAAAAAACCTAAATCATGATCAAAATTTAAAGGATTAGTTGTTAATCTTTCCTTTAAATCTAAAATCTCTTCTTCTATCTTTTCTTTAAAATAATTATCTTTAGTTATTAAATAGGAATAAGTTGCCATTCCTGTCAAAAAGCTAAATGTCCATTTTAATTCACTAGCTTGATAATACTTATTATTAAAACTTGCCGGTTCTGTAAATGCACCATCATATTTTAATAATAATTTTTTTGTTTTATTAACAAAATTATCTAATATCATTTTATTGTTCATTATAACACCTCAGTAAAATTATACTTTATAAATTATTTTTTTCAATATTATAGTGCATAATTTAAAACTTTGTTTATATATGTGAACTACACATTCTATTTGTTCATATATATAAACTAAATACAAAATTATAAACTTTTGCTTGCAATTAAAAGTTAAAAGCGCTATTATATATAGCGAGGTGTTATAATGGACAAAAATTTAAAAAATAATATAAATGAATATATCAATTATTTATTAACTAATTCTACTATCGAAAAACCTCTATGGAATAAGGAAGTATTAATCGGTCTAAAAAAACCAGGCTGGACTTATATAGATGGTTGTATGATGGTAGGTTTAATGGGATTGTATAATTATACTAAAGATGAAAAGATATTTAAATATATCGAAGATTTTATTTCTCCTTTAGTGAGTGAAGATGGTAGTGTTAAAATATATTATTATAATAATTATAACACTTACACAGAATATGGTATTGATTCTGATCCATGTAATATGGCTAAAGTTTTATATTTACTTTATGATAAAACTAAAAATGAAAAGTATTTAAAATCTATTAACTTTTTTATGGATAATCAAGTCCGTAAATTGCCTAGAGTTGAAGGTAATTTTTGGCATAAAATTAAATATTATAACCAAATTTGGCTTGATGGTCTTTATATGATTCAACCTTTCTTTGCTGAATATACTAAACGTTTTGAAGATAGCATGAGTTTTTATGATATAACTTATCAATTAAAACATGCTTTTGAGGTGACTTGGGATGCAGAAAAACAATTAAATGTTCATGGTTATGACGGTATGTATAAAGATGACGAAAAACGGATGATTTGGGCTGATCCTAAAAATGGTAGGTCTCCTATTGTTTGGTTAAGAGCTAATGGTTGGTATGTTATGGCCTTAATTGATTGTTATGAAATAATTGATGATCCTCATTTAAGAGAGGAAATTAAAAAGTTAATTAAAACTACTATCGATGGTTTATTATTATATCTTGATAAAGATACTAATATGTTCTATCAGGTGGTTGATATGCCAAATCGTGAAAAAAATTATGTTGAAACTTCTGGTACAGCTATGATAGCTTATACTATTTTAAAGTCTGTTCGCTTAAATGCTTTAGATAAATCTTATAAACAAGTTGGCTTAGACATCTTTAATGGTATTTGTAATACCTACTTTAAAAAAGATGGAGCTAATTTCACTTTAGGTGGCATTTGTATAGGTGCTGGTCTATCTGCTTCTAAAACAGATAAGTCTGTAGGCACTTATGAAATGTATGTCACTAGAAAAGTTGTAAGTGATGATGGTAAAGCGGTAGGTCCTTTTATCCTTGCCTATATCGAAGCGGATAGAGCTTAATTTCCCTTTTTTAAACTACAAATGTCCCCCTTGTTTGTAGAATATAAAAAAAGAGCTCCGGCTCTTTTTTTATTTACTAGCTAATTCATATATATAAACCTTTGTTAAATTTTTAAAAATGAGTTAAATTTATATCGTAGAGTATATTTAGATGGGAATGAATGGAAATTTAAATTAGATGAAGAATATAATAATTATTCTTTAGAAGTAACTAAGGATAATGACATATTGCATCTAAAATTTGAAAATACGAATGATTGTTATTAGATTATACGTTATTTAAGAAATAAAGATTATGCCAAATATGTTTATTTTATAAATTAAATTAAATTATACTTCTATTTCTTCTTTACTATAATAAAGAAATTTATAGTCTAAAACACTTAAAGTAGCTACTACTAAAAGTATTAAAAGACCTATTATCAATAAAACTAATGAATATATTTCTGGGAAAAGTGATGAACATAATAATAAATAGGCAGCTATTATACTTAATATAATGATACTAGTTGTATTTAGTAGCCTTTTCTTTATTATTTTTAATTTCCGCTATGACATAAAATATAAAATATGTCATACTAAAGCCTAAAGCAAAAGCTATAGAATTAGTTTTAAAATATCCTACTATTATTGTAAATATGAAGAATGTAATTAAATAAACTAATTTTAACTTAATATTTTCTTTAAATAAAATTATAACAATAATTAAAGAAATAACTAATGATATAACATAAAATGTACCTGATAAATAATCAAATAGCGAAGATGTGTTATATGAAAATACTAATGATAAAATTAAAAATATTAGATTAGTAATGACAAGTATTAGACTAATTATCTTTTTCATAATGAGTTCTCCTCTCAGATAAAATATGACTTTATTATATTTTAGCATATTTTTTTTCATTTACAAATTAAACAAGATAAAGTAAAAAAAGCTTGCATATCAGCAAGCTAGTTATTTAAATCTTTAATAGCTAAATCTAGTCTTCTAATAACTTCATCTTTACCTAATATTGCTAAAATAGAATATAAGTTAGGTGAATTTTTATGAGTAGTTAAAGCTATTCTTAAATATGAAGCTATATCACCTACATGCCCTTTATAGGCTTCTTTATTCTTTTTATAATCTTTAGTATTAGCAGCATAGTTAAACTTAGGACAGATAGCTTTTAAATCTTCAAACCAACAAGATTCATCATTTGCTAGAGTATAATTATCTTTATAATAAGTTAAGATATCTATAATTTCTTTTTTATCTTTTGTCTCGTCCCATTCATATCCTAGTTCTTGTAATTTAGCGAATTCATCATTGTAAAAGAATTTAATTAATGGGTAGATATCACTATATTTAGCATAATCTTTTCTTGGTTTAGCTTTTTCTCTATCAATATTTAAAATAGCAGTAATAAAATCTTCATTAGCTACTATCTTTTGATAGAATGGTTTATCATAATTAAAGGCCCAAGCTTTTAATTCTTCTTCTACTTCTTTAGCTTTCTTTAAAGCTAATCTTTCTTTAGCTATATTAGCTATTTTTTCTAAATCAAATAAAGCTCCGTCTAAACTCATTTTATTAAATGATAAGATAAAATCTGTATATGGCTTATCTAAATTTTCTTCTCTCCACATTTCATAATTAGAATTAGCTAAAGTTAATAAATATTCAATTACAGCATATTTAGGATAACCTTCTTCAATGAAGAAAGATACAGCAGCTTCTTTATCTTTACGTTTAGATAATTTACGTCTATTACCATTTTCTTCTTTCATTATTACTGGTAAATGGGCATATTTTGGCAATGGGAAATTACAAGCATTAAATAAATCAATATGAATAGGTAAGCTTGATAACCATTCTTCACCACGAGTAATATGGGTTGTATGCATAAAATGGTCATCTACTAGGTGGGCAAAATGGTAAGTTGGCAAACCATCACTTTTTAAAATGACGATATCTTGGTCATTTTCAGTAAGTTCAAGGTCGCCCCTAATTTCATCATGAACTTTAATTTTATTATTGTGATCTCCTAAAGATTTAAAGCGAATGATATAAGGTTTACCAGCTTTAATTAAAGCTATTTGTTCATCTACTGTTAAATTGCGACATTTTGCATATTGTCCGTAATAGCCAGGAATTATTTTATGTGCTTCTTGATAAGCTCTTAATTCAGCTAATTCTTCTTGATTACAAAAACAAGGGTAAGCTCTACCTATTAATAATAAATGTTTAATTACAACTTTATAAATATCAGCTCTTAAACTTTGTTTATAAGGACCGTAATTACCTACTTCTTTATCATCTGATAGATAACCTTCATCCGGATTAATGCCAAAAAACTCTAATTGCTTAATTAAATTAGCCCCACTACCAGCTATTTCTCTTTTAGTATCCGTATCTTCTAAACGAGTGTAAAATACCCCATTAGATTGTTTAGCTAAAGTATAAGATACTAAAGATGTAAATAAACTACCTGTATGTAAAAAACCAGTAGGACTAGGGGCAAACCGAGTTACCATCGCATCTTTTGCCAAATTACGGGGTGGAAACTTCTTTTCTAGGTCTTCAATTGTTAAAGTTACATCTTTAAATATTAAATCTGCTAAATCATGTAAAGTAGCCATAAAATTCTCCTTAATCTGCTAAAATTTGATAACCATCTTCTGTTATACATACGGTGTGTTCAACTTGAGCTGATAGGCCACCATCCATAGTATAGATAGTCCAATTGTTTGAGGCGTCTAAAAAGACTTTTCTAGATTTAGTGTTAATCATAGGTTCAATCGTAAAAACCATCCCTGGGAATAGAACAAGACCCGTATCTCTTTTGCCGAAGTGAGCTACATAAGGATCTTCATGAAATTCAAGTCCTACTCCATGTCCACCAATCTCATGGACGACACTAAAACCATTTTGTTTAACATGATGTTCTATTTGATAGCCTATATCACCTAAACGACAATAAGGTTTTAAAATGCCTAAAGCTAAATCTAAACTTTCTTTAGTAACTCTTATTAATTTTTTAGCTTCATCAGAAATATCACCAATAGTAAACATTCTAGAAGCATCCGCATAATAACCATTTAGAATAGTTGTACAATCAACATTAATGATATCACCAGGTTTTAAAATGACTGTTTCACTAGGAATACCATGACAAACAACATCATTTATAGATGTACAACAACTTTTAGGAAATCCTTCATATCCTAAACATGCCGGAATACCACCTAATTCTATTGTTTTATTATAAACAATATTATCTATTTCTAAAGTAGACATGCCGGCTCTAATATATTTAGCTACTTCATCTAAAACTTTATTATTAATGATACCGGCAAGTCTTATACCTTCAATTTGTTCTTTGGTCTTAATCATTTCTTTTTTAGGTATTAACATTCCTAATTTTTTATATTTAGGTGCCATTTCATCATAATTAGCTAAATAATCCATTTTATTCCTTCTTTCTAACTTGATAAAGGTAGTGTGAAACACACTACCCTTAAAATTAACCTAAATGAGCTACTCTAACAACATCACGAGCAATCATTACCTCTTCATTAGTAGGGATAACGAAAGCTTTAATCTTAGAATCTTTAGCAGTGATTTCTCTTTCTTCACCACGGATGTTATTAGCTTCTTCATCTAATTTAACGCCTAAAACGGTTAAACGATTTAAAATATTTTTTCTTAAGTGAATTAAATTTTCACCCATACCAGCTGTAAAGCAAATAGCATCACAACCACCCATATATACATAATATGAAGCAATATAATCAACGATTCTCTTAGCTTGTACATCAAATGTCAATTTACAACGATGGTCTCCTGCTTCCATACCAGCCGTAACATCACGAGCATCATTAGAACGACCTGACATACCTAAGTAACCTGATTTTTTATTTAATAGATTAACTACTTCACTAGCTGTTAAATGTTCATGTTCAGAAATAAATGAAACAACAGTTGGATCAAGGTTACCTGAGCGTGTTCCCATAGGAATACCTTCAAGTGGTGTTAAGCCCATTGATGTATCTTTACATTTACCACCATCAACTGCACAAATAGATGCGCCATTACCTAAATGGCAAACGATAATTTTAGTGTCTTTAACATCCTTACCTAATAATTTTGCACAGCGATGTGATACATATTGATGGCTTGTACCATGAGCACCATATTTTCTAATACCATATTTTGTATACCATTCATATGGAGTAGCATACATATATGCTTCTTCAGGCATTGTTTGATGGAATACTGTATCAAATACAACAACTTGAGGAACATTTGGTAAAGCTTTTTGGAAAGCTTTAATACCTATAATATGAGCCGGATTATGTAATGGAGCTAAATCAGCTAAATTAGCTATTTTATTTACTACTTCATCATCTACTAATGTAGAATCTTTAAAGTATTCACCACCTTGGACAACTCTATGACCAACCCCAACTATTTCTTTTAAATCTTTTAAGATTCCTTTTTCAATTAAAGATTTTAATAATAATTCAACACCTACAGCATGGTCTTTTAAAACAGGATGAGTTTCTTCTTTTTTACCATCATATTTAATAGTAAAAATCCCTTCTGGTAAACCGATTCTTTCCATAACGCCTGAAGCGATTACTTCTTCGCTAGGCATTTCTAGTAGCTGAAATTTAATTGATGAGCTACCTGCATTAACAGCCATAATTTTCATTTTATAAAATTCCTACTTTCTTTAAATTATTTTACTAAATCGATACTATATGATAGCATATTTTTTAACTTTTTTATAGTCTTATTTACTATTTTATTATTTATCAAAATCAATATAATCACTAAACATATCATTTATTAACTAAGAAGTTATTTAATATATTTAATACTATTTAATATTTTCATTAAACCATTGTTCTAATTTAACTAATTCACTATTAAAAGCTTTAACATCTGATAAACTAGGTAATTTTGTCATAAACATTTTTTTCTTATCCCAAATCTTTTTATTTATAACTATAATACTTTTAGGTTTAGAAACAAACATATTATCCGGAAGTTCAATTAAACAAACAATTGAGCTTGTCTTTAATAATTCTTCTTTAAATCTTTTATTATTATCATAATCAAAAAAGTCATTATTAATAAGACCAATAATATATCCATCATCTTTAATTAATTCATTATAATGTAAAACCCATTTATATGGTAAATAATCATCTTTATCTTTTATGACATTAGGCATATCAAAAACAATAAAATCTAAATTATAAATTTTTAAATTTAATGTATCCTCTAAATGTAGTTCAACATTTGTTTCTAATAAATCAGCAAATACTTTAGCAATTTTAATCATATATTCATTATGATCACAACCAAATAAATTTAAATTAGCTGTTAAATGATTAGAAATAGTATATAACATATTACCTGAACCTATTAAAGGATCACAAATATTTAAACTTTTAGCTTTAGATAACCTTGATATTAAATAAGCCATTAATAATCCTATACTATCAGGAGTTGTAAGGCCGTTTTGAAAGTTCATCTCTTTAATGCCTTTTAATATTTGTGCCTGCATCGCTTTTCTTATTTCTTCAACATTAAAATCAACATCAGTTAATTTAGCATATATTTTATTTAATTTTTTAATATCTTCATCTTCTAAATCATTTAATACTTCTCCCGCTAATATATTATTAGCCGTTAAAATAATTAGATCTAAATATTTAAGATGTAATTTATCATATAAAAAATCACATGATTCATCAAAAACATCATAAAACAATTCTAGATTAGCAGATACTTCAGTATTTTGCATAAAATCTTTCCTTTCTTTAAGTCTAATTATACTTTAAAAAGTAATTATTTCCTAGTGATAAAAATAAAAGTCTAAGCAAAATTAAATGCTTAGACGTTAATTTCTAGTAATGGTGACCCGTGCGGGGTTCGAACCCACAAATGCATGCGTGAAAGGCATGTGTGTTAACCGTTTCACCAACGGGCCATCTATAAGATTAAGCGCAGTATCAAGCGCGTGTTTAATTATACATATTTAGATAATAGAAGTCAACAACTTTTTTTACTTTTTTTAAATATTTTTTTCTAAGGTGAATTGTAAAAGTGAATTTCATCATTACAATTATTTTAATAATAGAAAATTCTAAAAAATAAAAGAGGCTGTGAAAAAATAAACAGCTAAAAAATAAGGTCTTGTTATAACAAAGCACACTAGGCTCTGGAAACAAG
>CALUQZ010000021.1 GCA_944323055.1 uncultured Acholeplasmatales bacterium | reverse complement strand
TGTCAGTGGTTTTTTTAGCATTTAGTAAAAATCTAACATCATTTTAAAAATCATATAAAACTATTAAACCGCGTTATGTTTGCTGACTTTTAACGCGGTTTTAAAGTTATTTATGTAATTTTAGTCTCTATATGCGTAATTACTAACTAGAAAGCTCATGAAATATTTAAAAAACGTCTTTTAGACGTTCATTAAATTAATTCTCCTATAACCTGATTCACTAAATAAAGACCTTCTCTAGACTCACTAGATGTAACTATTAAATCATTACTGTTAATATTTAAAGTGTTTAAAATGATTTCTTTATTTTTCTTTCTATCCTTATTTTTTACTTTATCACTTTTAGTAGCTATCACTTTTATATTAAAATTAAAATATTTTAAATAATTATACATTAAAATATCATCTTCAGTCGGTTTATGTCTAAAATCTACTAATAAAAAACACATTTTTAATTTATCTGTATCCTTTAAAAACTTTTCAATCATAATTCCAAAAGATTTCTTTTTTTCTTTTGAAACTCTTGCATATCCATAACCTGGTACATCGACTAAATAAAATAAATCATTTATTAGATATAGATTTATAGTCTGAGTTTTACCCGGATTTTGGCTTGTTCTAGCTAAATTTTTTTGTTTAACTAGAGCATTAATGAAACTTGATTTACCGACATTACTTCGTCCACAAAATAAAAATTGGCTTAAATTTTTATCTGGTACATTTTCATATTCAACTAAAGATGTCACATAAGAAGCTGATTTAATCTCTAGCATATTTAAACCCAATCCTTTCTGCAATTTTGGCAAATTCTACTTCATCTAAATAACAAGTTCCTATTAAACTGTGACTATTATCACCATGACAATCAGAACCTGCACTTATTAAATAATTATATTTTTTAGCAATATCTTTAAAATATAGATACTCTTCAATTTTAGTATTAGGATAAATAGCTTCTATCCCATCAAAAGGAAGACCTATTAAATCTATAAGATTTTCTTTTTCATATAACATCGGATGAGCTAAAATAACAAAACAATTATTAGCTTTTAAAAAATTTATTCCATCAATAACACTCATTTTATTAGATGGTATATAAGCTTTTGATTTTTCTGATAAATAAAATCTAATATCATCTTTTGTCAAATTAGGATTATTTTTAGCAACCATTCTTGAAATATTAGCTCTTGTTATCATTTTGCTAGAGGCATCTTTTAATAATGATTCTATATCAACTTTAATATTATAATAATTATAAAGGTTTTCACACATTTTAATAGCTCGATTTTTTCTTTTTTCTAAGAATGAAAAAGAAAAATCAACTAATCCTTGTTGTAAAATATTATTTTTACAAAGACCTACTAAGTGAATACTTTCATTATGATAAGTAGATAATTCTATTCCTTTAATTATTTTATTTTCTAATTCTTTAGGACAATTTAAATGAGCTAATATGCTATCATGGTCTGTTATAGCAAAATAATCTATTTTGTTAGAAAAAGCCATATTAGCTAGTTCACAAACTGTTTGACAACCATCAGAATATATAGTGTGATTGTGTAAATCAAAACGCATAAAACCAACTCCTAGCCCTTAATTATACTATAAATATAAATAAATTACATTAAATTGACATAATCATTTTATTTTTCTTTTTATTAATGTTATACTTTTAAGGGTGATATTTATGAAAAAACTAGTAATTAAATTAATTGAAAACTATCAAAAAAACATCTCACCTAATACACCCCCAAAGTGTCGTTTTATTCCAACTTGTTCCGAATATGCTAAAGAATGTTTTATAAGATTTAATTTTTTTAAAGCTAGTTTCCTAACTATTAAACGTTTATTAAAATGTAATCCGTTCCATAAAATAGCTTATGACCCTGTACCTGAAGTAAAACATAAGAAAAAAAAGACTCATGAATAAAGTAAACCTAAAATCAAACTAAATAAGATTAAATGACTTATAGGTTTACTTTAAAAAATGAGTTTTTTATTTATTTTCATCAATATAAGGGGCTTGTCCCTCTTTAGCTAATTTAGGGGTAAAAGGTTCACCTGTTATTTCTTCTAAATTAGGATAATTTTTAAAGCCTAATTTTAATAAAATAGGGCATAAAATGCTTGATAATAAAATTAAACAAATTGTTCCAATCATCGGATCAATTCCTAATAATGCTCCACTTGCATCACGCCATATTAACATACTACCAGATGCATAAACAGCAAGGGCCACTTCTCCTCTAGCTATCATCCCTGAACCTATAATATAGCTATCACGCATATTTTGTTTAGCTGTTTTAGCAGCTAGTCCACAACCAATAATTTTACCTATAATACCAACTACTACAAAACATAAAGCAAACACTAAATCAAATGGTTCAAAGTGAGAGAAATCTGCTGATATACCGATGTAGGCAAAGAATAGTGGTGAAAATATTAAATAGCCACTTGAGATTATCTTTTTATTAATATATTCTGTATCATCAATACCAGATAACATTAAACCAGCCATATAAGCACCAGTAATAGCAGCTACTCCAAAGACTTGTTCTGCTACAAAGCTAAAAACAAAACATAAAGCTATTGCATAAATACCTGTTCTACGGTGATGAGGGTAATGTTTACCTAACCATTTAAATATCATTCTAGCTAAAATGCCAACCCCAATAGCAAAAACAAAGAATAATATAACTTTTAAAATTGTTATATATAATGGTATTTCTCCACCTTTAAGACTAGTAATTAAAGATAATACTAAAATGCCTAAAACATCATCAATTATCGCAGCACCTAAAACTATCGTTCCAACTTTAGAGTTTAGTTTCCCTAATTCTCTTAATGTTTCAACAGTAATTCCTACTGATGTAGCTGTTAAAATAGCACCTACAAATAAAGCATTAAAGACAGCATCCGTATTTGTTATGCTGCTAAAACCACCAGGCATAAAACACATAGCTATTACAAAGCCTAAAGCTAAAGGTATTAATACCCCACAACAAGCTACTAAAGTGGCGATACCACCTGCTTTTTTCATTTCTTTAACATTAGTATCAAGACCACTTGAAAATAAAATAAAGATAACCCCAATTTGACTGAATACATGCAAAATATCCATTTCTTCAGCATTAGGATTTAAAATACCGTGAAAATTATCAAGTCCAACAAAAAAGGCAGGACCAATTAAAAGACCAGCAATAACTTGTCCGACAACTTGTGGCAAGCCAATTCGTCTTGCTAAAATACCTAAAGATTTAGAAACAAATAAAATTACGGCAAGACAAAATATAACATACATATATGGTTCTGGTTCTGTATAAAACCAGTTTGTTAAAAACATATCATATCCCTCCAAAACACTAAATAAATTATAGACTTCAATTTAGTTTTGTCAATAATTTATTGCTTTAGATATTTATTTTTTAATTAAATAGTCATATAATTTAAAAAGGTGATTTATATGACAGACACTAAGTATTTCACTAAAAGTGATTTAAAACGACTTATAATACCTTTATTAATCGAACAAACTTTAGCCATATTAGTCGGCCTACTAGACGTCTTAATGGTTTCTTATTTTGGTGATACAGCTGTTTCTGGAGTATCTTTATCTGATATGATTAATGTTTTACTTATTAATATATTCAGTGCTTTAGCTACAGGTGGGGCTGTTGTTATTAGTCAAGCCATTGGTAAAAAAGCTATTAAAGATGCTAATAAAGCTTGTAATCAACTAATAACAATCTCCCTTTTTATCGGTTTAATTATCATGATTTTGACTTTAACTTTAGGTAAACAAATCCTAAATTTATTATATGGACATGTTGAAACAGCTGTAATGGATGCTAGTTTAACATACTTAAGAATTACTTCTATTTCTTTTACTTTTTTAGCTGTTTATAATAGTAGTGCTGCAATATATCGTAGTATTGGCAATTCTAAAGTATCAATGTCTGTTAGTATTATAATGAATATTATAAACTGTGTAGGTAATGCTATTTTAGTTTATGGCGTGAAAATGGGAGTGGCTGGGGTAGCTATTCCTACCGTTATATCTAGAGGTGTTGCCTGTATAATAATTTTATGTTTATTAATTAATAAGAAACAAATGTTACATTTAAATTTAATTGATTTAGTTAAATTAGACTTTAAAACAATTGGTACAATCTTAAAATATGGTATTCCTTCTGCTATAGAAAATGGTTTATTTCAACTAGGTAGAATATTAGTTGTTTCTTTAATAAGTTTGTACCCAACTTTCCAAGTATCAG
Organism: uncultured Acholeplasmatales bacterium; assembly: GCA_944323055.1. Taxonomy (GTDB): domain Bacteria; phylum Bacillota_I; class Bacilli_A; order Acholeplasmatales; family Anaeroplasmataceae; genus CALUXS01. The sequence continues at coordinate 22,051 of CALUQZ010000021.1, read as the reverse complement.
CTAATAGTGTTGCTAATACTTTTGATTCCCTTGGTTGTATTCCTGGTTCAGCCATGAATTTAGCAATGATTACAGTAGTCGGTCAAATGATCGGTGCTAAAGATTATAAGATGGCTAGATATTATACTAATAAGTTGTTAAAATTAACTTATATTATGACTATCGGTTTAAATATCATTATTTGTGCAACTATTCCTTTATGTGTAAAAGCTTATAATATAAGTCCAGAAGCTCAAGAATTAACTATTTACCTTGTTTTAATTCATGATGGCTTTGCGATGCTTTTATGGCCGGCTGCCTTCACTTTACCAAATGCTTTAAGAGCTAGTAATGATGTTGTATTTACAATGGTCGTAAGTGTCTTATCAATGTTTATCTTTAGAATAGGTTTTTCTTATCTATTTCACTATACCTTAGCCTTAGGAGCTTTAGGGGTTTGGATAGCGATGGTAATTGATTGGTTAGCTAAAGCTATTGTTTTCATCATTAGGTATAAAGTAAAAAAATTAGAATATCCAAAACGAAATAATCAAATTGAAAAAGCAGCTTAATTAAGCTGTTTTTTATACTTTCTTTATTTAGTTATCTTTACCTACTGCACTATTTTTAACATATTATACTTGATTAAATGTATGGGTTTCTTGCCAAAATAATACTCCCGTTGTCCAAATAATTGTTTTTAAATTACCTTTATTAACTACACCCTAAGTTTTATTATTTATTTAGCTACCATAATTTATTTCTCTCTATTTTTATTAATTAAATATTCTAATTCTTCCATTTTTTCTTTATCAGTACCATTTTGTAACTTATCTAGCTCCTTAAGATTTTCATTAAATATTCTTCTATCCCATAAATATGAAGCAATTATTATAATCATAACAATTATATATGCGATACCTACTATGATTGCATAGTTAATGTAATTAATCCTTAAAAAAACAATAAGAAAAATTAATGATACTATAGTAAGAAAAATAATTGCCATTATTAAAGAAAAAAACGAATAACCTTACATAGAATTAATGCGATATCTTAATCCTTTTTTAAGCAAAATCATCACCACCTTTAAAGTTTTCTTTCAACATACTTATCATTTTAATATCTTTTTGTACTCTTTTTTTAATATTTTCTAATTCTACATTTAGTTTACTATTATATTTATGAATTAAAATTATAAAAATAACCAGTAAATCAAATAGTTCCAAATGATGAAATATGAAAAATTTCACACTACTCTCCCAACATATTTTTAAGGGCTTAATTTCCCTTTATCAATATGCTATAACAAATTATTTTTTGAATCTACCATAAACTTGTAAAGAAATTGTAAAAAACTAGTAAATTTTTAATGTTATTATTAAATTAAGTGTAGCAATTATCAGATATTTATAATACTAAATACAAAAAAAGCCGATTTATAATAAGATTAAATCTTAATTATATCCCGGCATTTTATAAATATGTTTTTACTCTTTACTTGTCTTAAATTTAAAAATAGGATTAAGTAAAAGTCTTCTATGCATTATTCTTGGAAAAGCAAACAAAAAGAATATAGCTGTTACTAAACTAGAAATACAATCACTAATCATCTCAGCATAAAAACAACCCATTGCACCCATAAAAATAGGTAAAATAAATGTTGTAGAAATTATTAAAGCTTTTCTAAATAATGAACAAAAAGCAGCTGCTTTAGGTTTAGCTAAGGCCGTTAAGCAATCAACAAAACAATATTGGAAAGCTAAAGGAATTATGCCAAACATAAAAATACGAATACTTGACGTTGTTACTTCTGTAATTCTTTGATCGCTAGTAAAAATGCTTATAAATGGCTTAGCTATTAGAAAAGATATGCCAAAACAAATAGCACAAAATATAATGGCAAATATTAAAATATTTCTTTCGCCATGCATTAACCTATCACGATTATTAGCTCCATAATTATAAGATATAAAAGCTTGAGTTCCACTTGATATACCCATTAAAGGCATTGTAACTAACTGAAAAAAAGAGGTTGTAATTGTTGATACCGTCAAATACATATTAGCATCTAAACCACCATAGTTTTTTAATGAGGCATTTAAACAAATATTTACAACACTATCAGTAGCTAAAATAATAAATGGAGATAGACCCATTATCATAATACGACCTATTAATTTTAAATCATAATTACCAAAATTGATTTTAACTTGGGTTTTTCTAAGTAATATATAAACTGTATAGGCAAAACTAGCAAATTGAGCAATAACAGTAGCTATAGCAGCTCCAGCGACATTTAAATTTAGGGCAAAAATGAAAATAGGGTCTAATATAATATTTACAATTGCTCCTATAAGCATGGTTTTCATACCTGCCATCGAGTTACCTTGGCATATAATAAATTGGTTTAAGCCTAACGCCATTATCGCAAATGGTGCCCCAAATAAATAGATAAACATATATTCATAAGCATATTCTAAGTTTTCATTTGTTGCCCCAAAAGCCTCTAATAACGGAGAAAGACAACATAAAGTGATAATAGGAATAATAATAGATAAAACTAACATTGCTAAAAAACCATTAGATAATATTTTCTTAGCTTCATCTTCTTTTTTAGCTCCTAAATTCATTGCTAAAAGTGGTGCTCCACCAACACCAATTAAATAACTAAAACTAGTAAGTAATGTCGTAATAGGAACAGATACACCAACACCACCTAAAGCTATATCGCCAATATTTGCTATATTACCAATATACATTCTATCAACTATGCCATATAAAACATTAACTAATTGACCTAACATAGCAGGTATTGCTAATCTTAAGATAGTTTTATTAATACTATCATTACCTAAATCAATCGCCTTCATATATTCTCCTTAAAACTCTTAATCTAGCACTATGAGCTCTGTGATTACTATTTAATTCTTCTTCACTAGGTAAAATAACTTTTCTATCTAAGGCAAAAGGTGCATCCTTAATATTAGCAATTGGTAGTTTTTCTGGTAAATTGACTATAGAAGCTTTTTTAAATATATGTTTAACAATTTTATCTTCTTCTGGTTGAAAGGTTATAACCGCAATAACACCATTAACATTTAATAATGTTAAAGCGTCATTTAAACTTTCTTCTAAAGCTTTAAGTTCATCGTTAACTTCAATTCTTAATGCTTGAAAAGTAAGTTTAGCAGGATGTCCTTTTTGTTTTAATACTTTTTGTGGCAAAGCACTTTTAATAATTGAAACTAATTCTAAAGTTGTTTTAATAGGTTTTATTTCTCTAGCTTTACAAATCGCACTAGCTATTTTCTTAGCATTAATTTCATCGCCATATCTATATAAAATTCTAACTAAATCTTCATATTTATAACTATTGACAACAATTTCAGCGGTAAGATTAGCATCTTCATTCATCCGCATATCTAAAGGTGCATCTTCATTATAAGAAAATCCTCTTTCTTTCATATCTAATTGAAAGCTTGATACTCCTAAATCATATAAAATGCCATCAACTTTATTAATCCCTAATTCATTTAATTTTTCTTTAATATATCTAAAATTACTTTTAATTAAAGTAAAATTATTACTTATTTGACTTAATCTATCTTTACTTCTATTTAAAGCATAACTATCTTGATCAAAAGAATAGAGATGTCCTGTAGTTAATCTTTTTAAAATTTCACTACTATGTCCACCACCACCACAAGTCATATCGACATAAATACCACTAGGTTTAATATCTAAAGCTTTAATACTTTCATTGAGTAAAACTGATATATGTTCGTACATAAAAATCCTCCATAAATAGAAAATAGATGCCACATGCATCTATTTCTATCCGACTATTTCGCAATTATTCTGCGTTCTCTTCTGTTGCTTTTACAACAACAGCTTTGCCCTTGTAATAACCACAATTTGAACATACTCTATGAGCTAAAGTTAATTCACCACAATTAGGGCATACAATCATACCAGGAACGCTTAATGCTTGATGAGAACGTCTCATTCCCTTCTTCATCTTAGATACTCTACGAAAAGGTACAGCCATGTTTACACCTCCTACAATAGATCCTTAAGCGATTTAAAAGCTGGATTTATTTTTTCTTCTTTAACTTCTTCATCACTAATAAAATTTTCACCTTCTGCATAAACTTTAGTAGGTTTAGAAATTAATAAATTAGTAATAATAGCTTCTTTAGTATCAAGAGTTTGACCTTCAATTAAAAAAGCATCTTCATCATCCTTATCTATTGAAAACTTTTCACTAAATGTAGTATCAATAGTATAAGGAACTTCTTTTAAAGAAGCCGCACATTCTAAAATTAATTTAGCATGCAACGTAAAATCAATTTTATAACAATCTTCATATAATGATGTTATAATACCAGTAACTTTTACTTCTAAAACTTTTAAAATATCTTCTATTCCTTCTAAATCATCACTTAAGTTCATATCTTCACTAAATGAATAAGGAAAAGAAAATTTATTTAATTGAGCTAAAGTAAACTTCATTTAAATCACCTCAGCCTTTTTATTCTATCAAATCTACTATCTAAAAGCAATAAATTTTTTTATAATTTTTAAGGAAATTACCCCTATAATTCTCTAAAAACTATTTCTTTCGTTATTTCATCCATTTTATCTATTATAGCTAAACTTTTAACATTTAAACCTTTGTTTCTTAAGATATCACCAGCTTTTTGAAATCCCTTTTCAATAGCTATACCAACCCCTACTACTTTAGCATTAGCTTGTCTAGTTAGATTAATAAGTCCTGTAACTGCTTCTCCATTAGCTAAAAAATCATCAATAATTAAAACATTATCAAATTCATTTAAATATGCTTTATCTACATATATTTCATTATTAATATGATGAGTATAAGAAAAAACTTTAGCTTTATATAAGTTATCAGACATATTACTACTTTTACTCTTTTTAGCAAAAACTAAATGGACATTAAACTTATAAGCAGTTAAAGTAGCTAAAGCTATACCAGAAGCCTCAATTGTTAATATTTTAGTAATATTTTTATCTTTAAATTCCTGATACCATTTAGAAGCTAATAATTCTAAAAGATTAATATCTATTTGTTGATTTAAAAAAGAATCAACTTTTAAAATATCATTACTTAAAACCTTACCATATTTTAAAATATAATTTTCTAATTCTTTCATCTTTTACCTCTTAATTATTTAAAGCTTTTAAGACTGCTTTTTTATAACCATCTAATAAGTTTTCTCTTTCTTTTTTATTCATTAATGGGTAAATTAAGTTATAATCATCCTTAACTAAATCACAAATATTAATACCATAAGCTAAAGCTAAAAGATAATAAATACCTAAACTAGTTCTTTCAATATTATTAGGTCTTTTAATTTGCATATTAGAAATATCAGCTTGAAATTGCATTAAAAAATCATTAACTGCCGCTCCACCATCAACATATACATTATTTAATTTATTGTTTTTAGCAATCAAACTTAAAACATCATTTACTTGATAACAAATAGCTTCTAAAGCTGCCCTTACAATATGATTTTTGTTAGCTCCTGCCGTTAACCCACATATTATCCCGCGAGCTTCAGGAGACCAATAAGGAGCACCTAACCCTGTAAATGCCGGAACAATATAAATACCTAAATTATCTTTTACTGCTAAAGCACATGCCTCACTTTCTTTAGCTGTTTTAATTAAACCTAAATTATCTCTAATCCATTTAATTAAAGAACCACCATAAAACACACTGCCTTCAGCTAAATAATTAGTCTTATTATCATACTCTACCCCTAATGTTGTAATTAAACTATCGTCAATATTTTGATAATCTTCACACATATTAGTTAAGATAAAACAACCTGTCCCATAAGTGATTTTAGTATCACCTTTGTTAATGCCTAAATGACCAAACAACGCAGCTTGTTGATCACCTGCTACTCCCATAATAGGAATTTCTTTTTTAAATATAGAATCACATGATGTATATCCAAATAAATGTTTAGAAGGATACACATTAGCTAACATACTTAAAGGAATATCTAAAAGTTTACACAACTCTTTATCCCATTCTTTACTATAAATATTATAAAGCATAGTTCTAGAGGCATTAGTTACATCTGTCTTAAATATTTTACCATTAGATAAATAATACATTAAATAAGTATCAATTGTTCCAAATAACAATTTGCCATTATTAGCTAAATCAAGCGCATGCGGGACGTTATGTAAAAGCCAATAAATCTTAGTAGCCGAAAAATAAGGGTCTATTTTAAGGCCAGTTTTAGCCTTTATTTTAGCTTCTAAGCCTTGTTGTTTTAATGTTTCACAAAGGGAACTAGTTCTCCTACATTGCCATGATATAGCGTTATAAATAGGTTTAGCATCTTTAGTAAACAAAACTGTAGTTTCTCTTTGATTAGCAATGCCAATTGATATAATGTCATCGCCTAATTCTTTAATTGTTTCTAAAACACACCGATCTAAAGATTTAATAATGTCATTGATATCTTGTTCTACATAGCCAGGTTTAGTATAAATTTGTTCATATTCTTTTTGTTTTATAGCTAGTATCTTACCTTCTAAAGAATAAGATATAACTCTAACACTAGTCGTACCTTCATCAATAACTAAAAAATATTTCATATTTCACCTATAATTATTATAAAAATTGACATAAAACTCTTTAGCTAAACTATTTGGTTTAATGTTTATTAAAGCTTTGTCATAATTAAACCATTTAAAAGAATCAACTTCATAATTCATTTTAACATCTTTACTAACTACATCAACTAATAAATTAATCATTAAAGTGTTACTTTTACTAAAATATTTAGTTTTCAATATTTTAGTAACTTGACCAACTAAATTAACTTCTTCTTTTAACTCTCTAACAGCAGCCTCTTCGGCACTTTCTCCTTGTTTTAAATATCCGGCTACTAAAATATAATCATTAGCATTATATTGTTTAATTAATAAAACTTCTTCTTTATATCTAACAATCATACTACAAGCTACATTAAAATGTGGAAAATAAAATTTTAAACAATGAGAACAATAAGGTATTAATCCTTCATCTTTAATCTCTTTTAAATCTAATTTAGCTCCACAATCCGGACAATATGTATAATTACCGTTCATAAAATTTTAAAACTTCCTCATAAACTTTTTCTTTAGCATCTTCATTTATAATTTCATGACGCATATTTTCAAAAGGACTAACACTAATATTATTAAATCCAGCTTTTTTTAAAGTATTTACCGAGTCATTAATCCCTTTTTCATAACCTGTACAAGGATCTTCTTTACCATAAATAAATAAAATAGGATTTTCTTTAGTACTTAAATAAAGACTAGGTTTATGCATTTGGTTAACTAAAGTAAATAATGTTAAATACCCATTATTAGTAAAGTTAAAACTACAATAAGGATCTTTTTGATATTTCTTAACATTTTCTTTATTATAACTTAACCAATCTAAATTAGTTTCACTATCTTTAATTTCATTAGCAAACTTACCTAAACTTAAGTTATAAATTAATTTACTACTCTTTTTTGCCCCATCACCTAAAGACAATAATTTAGCTAATAATATTCCTAATTTAGTACCTTTTTGATAATTAGGAGCTCCAGATAAAACAACTTTACTAACTAAATGACTATTTAATTGTAAAAAGCAACGTGTTTCTATTGTCCCCATTGAATGAGCAAAAAGATAAAGTGGTTTTGCATTTTCTGTCTTAATATATTTTATTACATCTAATATGTCACTTAATAAAGCATCTTTACCTTCTAAATCGCTAAAATACCCATGAGGTATGTAATCATTAATAGATTCTCCATGGCCTCTTTTATCATAAGTATAAACATTATAGTTATGTTTATTTAAATATTTAGCAAAATCATCATAGCGCATTCTATGTTCAATCATCCCATGTATAATTAAAATATTAGCTTTAGCATTATCAACAATATATTTTGACATAGCAATATTTAAATTATCATATGTACTTTCAATTATTACATTTTCCATAATTAAATCCTTTCAAATTATCTTGTTTAATTAGCTTTATTATACCCTACTTTAAACTAAAAAAAAAGAAGGCCTAAACCTTCTATTAATCAAAATTTAATGTGTTATAAATTCTAGTGCCATCGGCTAATTGAATGTATAATACACATCCACGATAGAAATTCTTATCATTCCAATTACATGGTGCAATAGCTAATGTAACTTCTTGATTAACATATGGTAATAAGAAGCTATATTGATTAGAATTAGCCATATATAAATTATATTCAATATCACCATCTATTAATGATATAGATGTATAATATTTATCCTCAATAAGGTTAATAGTAGCTGTTACTATATAAACCTCTGTTGAATGATCTTCATTTGGATCTAAATCATATAAATAAGCTAAATCTTTATCTGTAATAAAATAACTTGTAGGAATTTCATTATCGCCATATAAATTTACTAAAACTTCAGCATCAACAATACATGTTTGGCCGTGAACTTTTGTAGTATCTTTTCTAAATTGTTCTCTATGACCAGATAAAATTACTTCATCACCTAAATTAACAGTAGCTAAAGTAGCATCATCTGTAATAACAGCTATTAAAGCTTCATCATCCATTAAATAGAAACCAGATCTATTAACTAATGAAGGACCAACAATACCTCTAACTACTATCTCTGTTTCTTGTTCAGGATTAGCGTCATATAATGGTGAATTAATAGCTTCTGTTACACTAATATAATCAAAATCTTCAAGAGAACCAATATGAATTACATATTCTTTTGTTAATGTTTGATCATTATATGTAATAGTAACTGTTACTGTTACATCTTTTGATGCGCTCGCATCAATATTCATGAAAACATTATCATCTTCACCAGGAACAAATGTAATAGCACTATCACTAGCTGTATAACTTACTTTTACACCTTCAAAGCCTAAAGTAGCATTATTAACTACACTTGGTAATGATAAATTAGGATTTGCATAATATGTATCTACTTTAAAGTTGTCAGCTACATAATAATCTAAAACAGTTTGAGTTGTTTCATTTAAATCAAATTCATATCCTTCATCATATACAGCTATAGGTAAAAGACGAGGAATAAGGCCTGATGTTTCTGATTTATAATTTAATACCATTAAATAAACCGTACAAATTTTACCATCAAATTCTCTTAACCAAGTAAAATCATTACCACTAGCTTGTGAATAAGTATATGAACCAGTTGTTTCATCGATATCATAGAAATAGAAATTAGTAAACCCAGTACCTGGTTTTTCTTTTACTAAAGCATTAACTTTATAAATAGTTGTAGTAATGTTTTCTTCACTAACATCAGTATTTAACATTTTCTTAACTGTGCTTGTTTCGATCCAATCTTTAGCAAATTCATGTTCTCCGTTATCATTTTCAACTAAATAACAACTAGCGATTTGAATACAACCATCATAACCAAATTTATCAGCACTAGATTGTTCATCAGCTAAAATCCAGTTATCACGAGTACCAGCAATTTGAACTTGATTTCCTTCTTCAACTTGTGGAGCTATTTGACTATCATAAACATAGATAGAAGCTGTATCATCAACTAAAATAAAACCAATTGGATTTAAATTAGTGTTATATGTTAATTTAGCAACAACACCACTTACTAAAACTTTAGAATCTACTTCTTTAGTTCTAGCTTCACTTATTGTTAATTCTTCATAATCAGCCAAATCAAAAGTTGGTTCTTGTTTTTCAAAAGAAATAATCCAACCTGAATTAATTTCTGGTTCACCATTAAATGTGTGGACATTAGCATATAATAAAACTAAATCTCCAGCAACAGGTTTTTCTTCTAATTCACTATATCTATCTTCACCATCAGCGCCATATGTGCCATATACAGATATTTTACCTGTATCATCTGAAATAGTCATTTCACCATAAGTAGGATTATCAATAGATACAATAGTAGCTTCTACATAAAATCTTTCTTTTGATGTTTCTTCATAAAAACTAGCCTTTTCAATAAGTTCAGCTACAGTATAATAACGCCATGATGCATATAATGTAGTATCACCAGAAATAGTATCATTTGCAAAGTCAAAATCATCAGTTAAAGCTTCATCTTTAAACCAACCACCAAAAGCATAACCATCTTTAGTTGGAGTTGTAGGTTCTGTTACTTTACCATCAGTAGAAACAATACTTTCAATTTGACTTCCACCATTTACCTCAAAAATCACATTGTACCCGTCTGTCTTATTTTCACATGAAGCAAGTACAAAGACACTAAAAATCGCAAGTACTAAACTTGCCAAAAGAGTTTTAAGTTTCATGTTTTCCTCCTAGATTTTTAGCATTTTAGTATCTGGTTTTTAATTTTGCGCAACTAAAAAGTGCGGGGGGACAGCATACTTATGCCACGTGTATTGTAACAAAGTTTATTTTCTTTTACAACCTAAAAATTAAATTGTAAATACTTTTTTACAAAATCATTTATATAATTAACTAACGAGGTTATTTTTGGCTCTATTTAGCTAAAATATTATTATCAACTGTTGATTTTTTACAATTACTCACTACAAAATTTACTTTTATAATTTACCTAATTAAGTTTATTTACAATCCTTTTTTGTCAGTATTTCAGATTAATTCTTTACTACTTTCTTATGTAATAACTAAATGCAGAATAATAATAGATTTAGACGATAAGTAGCTAAAAAAAAGAGGTCTTTTAAACCTCTTAAATTAATCACAACATACTTATTTTAATAAGTCATCTATATCTAATAAATACATTTACGTATTTTTATTATTAAATATGGAGGCCCCGAACAGATTTGAACTGATGATCAGGCAGTTGCAGTGCCGTGCCTTACCACTTGGCTACAGGGCCTTAACGCCTTATTATTCTAGCAAATTAAGACGTTAAAATCAATAGTTAATTTTTCTTTTTTTCATTTAGATAAATAGCTACGCCAAATAAAATTAATCCAATCGCAAACATAACCGGCAATACTGCTATACCACCACTAGTAGAGTTAGTGATTTGGGTAAAAACTGATACTAGGAAAGTCCCTAAAAATGAGGCTCCTTTACCACATATATCCATAATAGAAAAATAGCTACCTGTTTTTTCTTTTGGCGATATTTTAATAAAGTAAGAACGTGATAAGGCTTGAACACCACCTTGAAACATTCCAACTAAAACAGCTAAAATCCAAAAATCTAGTTGGCTATCTAAAAATACCGCATAGATTCCTATACCTAGATATGCAACAATTGTTATTCCTAACAATATATACACCCTAAATTTCTTAGATAAATAACCAAACAATATAGCAAATGGGAAAGCTACTATTTGAGTCACTAATAAAGCTATTAATAACATTTCTTGTTGTAATCCTAAAGCTGTACCATAAGCAGTGGCCATATCAATAATCGTATATACACCATCTATATAAAAGAAAAAGGCTAATAAGAATACTAATACTTTAGGATTTTTAACAATATCAACTAATGTCTTACCTAAATTAACAAAGGTTTTTTTAATATTTGGCTTAATACTAAGTGAATTATTTTGTTTATAATTTTTCAAAAGTGGTATAGTCATAACAAACCACCAAACTGCTACTACACCAATAGCTAAACCCATTCCAACTTCAAATGATAAGCCAATTTTGTCATAAAATAAGACAATTAACAAAGAAATTAAAAATGGTATACAACTACCAATATAACCATAAGCATAACCCGCTGATGAAATTTTATCAAACCTATCTTCTGTTGTAATATCACTTAACATTGAATCATAAAAAATTAAACTTGAACTATAACCAACTTTAGCAATCGCAAATATTACTAAAAATAAAATCCAAGACATCGGAATTGCTAGTGCTACACAACCAATTACTCCAATTAAAACAGTCGTTAAAAATATTGGCATTTTAAACTTGTTATAATCAGATAGACTACCTAATATAGGTCCGATAACTGCTACTATTATCGTAACTATTGAGGCTGTATATCCCCAATAAGCTAAATAATTTGTTTCACTGATATTAGCCGCACTAGCTAAACCATTAAAATATATCGGAAATATTGTTGATATCATTAAAGTAAATGCCGAATTACCAACATCATATAAAATCCATGATTTTTCTTTTTTAGTCATGATACTCTCCTTCAAAATTATAATTAAAATTATCGTTTAAAGGTAAATCTTTAAATAAATAATCATAAAAATTATTTATATTTACTACTATCTCATTTTTACTTTGTTGCCATAATTTATATATTTCTTGTAATGGTTCATTATATAAAATATCTAAATCTTTACTTAACAACATATCTTTATTATTTTCATATGTTTTAGTTAATTTCATTACTACATTAACTAAAAAACGAGTTGGTTTACTAATATTATAAGCATATTTAACAATGAATTTAGTATCTTTATATGCATCTATTATAACTTTATCATCTTCATTTAATAGATTCTTAGCTATATATAAAAAATTAGAATCTAAATTTATATGTTCATAAAAATTATAATGCTTAATATTTATATTATTAGTTTTTAACAAATAATACTCTAATTCTCTTTCTAATTTAATGTGTGAATATGTGTTTTCTACTTGATGAATATATTTATGAACATTTTTATCTAGAGTAAAATGAGTAATAAAGCCAAATAAATAAGCTAATTCATAATCTTTATAAAGGGCTTTTTTAAATAATTCCTTAGCCGTAGTGCGATGTATTATATCTGCCTTAGAAGTCTTAGGTAATCCTTTAGTAAAACCATAAAAATATAGTGGATCAGGGCCTAAAGATCCTACTTGATAAGCATTTAAATTATTATTAATTATTTCATTTACTTCATTATAATATTTATTTATTGTTTCACTAGCAATTAATTTGTGTGCATAAATAGCTGGCATATTTTAATAATAAATAAGTTGTCTTATTTATTCTCCTTTCATCAATTATCTATTCATGTTTAATTATAATTTTTGTTTTTACTAAACACAATAAAAAAATTGTAAAACTTTCTTTACTATGTGCCGTAAATAATACTTTTTGGCACTCTATACTTGACAGTGCCAAAAAATGGAGTATAATATGATTGTAAGGTTTAGAAAACCTTGTTTGGAGGTGTAATTATGCAAGAAGAAATGAATTATCAAAACGATCCTAACGTTTTAGAAAAATTCGGACGCAATATCGTTAGTTTAGCTAAAGAAGGAAAAATTGATCCTGTAATAGGTCGTGATGAAGAAATCAGACATATTATTAAAATATTAACTAGAAAAACTAAAAATAACCCTGTTTTAATTGGTGAGCCAGGGGTTGGTAAAACAGCTATTATTGAAGGACTAGCTAGAAGAATCGTTGCTAATGACGTACCTATTTCTTTAAAAGATAAAGAAATATATGAATTAGATATGGGTTCACTTGTAGCTGGTGCTAAATATCGTGGTGAATTTGAGGAACGTTTAAAGGCCGTTTTAAATAAAATAAAAGAATCTGAAGGTAAAATCATCATGTTTATTGATGAAATTCACCTTATAGTCGGAGCTGGTAAAGCTGATGGGGCATTAGATGCTTCAAATATGTTAAAACCAATGTTAGCTAGAGGCGAACTTCATTGTATAGGTGCTACTACTTTAAAAGAATATCGTGAATATATTGAAAAAGATAGTGCACTTGAAAGACGTTTTCAAAAAGTTCTAGTCGCTGAACCTAGTGTTGTTGATACTATTTCAATTTTAAGAGGAATAAAAGAACGTTTTGAAATGCATCATGGAGTTCACATTACCGATAACGCTATTGTTGCGGCTGCTACTATGGCAAATAGATATATAACAGATCGTTTTTTACCTGATAAAGCTATTGATTTAATTGATGAAGCCTGTGCTTCTTTGCGTATGGAAATAGATTCAAGACCAGTTGCTCTTGATGATGCCGAAAGAAAAATAACGCAATTAAAGATTGAACAAATGGCTTTAAAGAAAGAAAATGACGCAGCTAGTAAACAAAGACTTGAAAAACTAGAAATAGAGTTAAAAAATGAGGAAAAAAATCGTGATGCTTTAACAGCAGAATGGCAAAAAGAATTAAAAGAATTAAATGCTTATAAAGAGGCTAAACAAAAGCTTGATCAAAAAAAGTTTGAGTTAGATAAAGCTTTTAATGATGGTGATTATAAAAAAGCATCTGAACTTCAATATAAAATAATTCCAGATTTAGAAAAAAATATCAAAAATTTTCAAGAACAAAATAAAGAAAATAGAATGATATCTGATACTGTTTATGAAAGTGATATTGCTAATGTTGTATCAAAAACTACAAATATACCTGTTAGCAAATTGATGCAAGGTGAAAGAGAAAAAATCTTAAATTTAGCTGAGACACTTAAAAAACGAGTAATCGGTCAAGACAATGCTGTTAACTTAGTATCTGATGCTATTATTAGACAACGTGCCGGTATTAAAGATGAAAATAAACCAATTGGTTCTTTCTTATTCTTAGGACCTACTGGTGTTGGTAAAACTGAATTAGCTAAATCATTAGCTGAAGCTTTATTTGATAGTGAAAGTCATATTATTAGATTAGATATGTCTGAGTTTATGGAACCTCATAGTGTGGCTAAATTAATTGGTGCTCCTCCTGGCTATGTCGGTTATGACGAGGGTGGACAATTAACTGAAAAAGTTAGACGAAATCCTTATTCTATTATTTTATTTGATGAAATTGAAAAAGCTCATCATGATGTTTTCAATATTTTATTACAAATACTAGATGATGGTAGGTTAACTGATAGTCAAGGACGTACGGTTGATTTTAAAAATACTATTATCATTATGACATCTAATATAGGTAGTGAATTATTATTACAAGAAAAAAGTGAAAAAGAGGTTACAAATTTATTAAAACAATACTTTAAACCAGAGTTTTTAAATCGTATTGATGAAATAATTTGTTTCAAACCTCTTGATAAAGATGTTCAATTAAAGATTGTTACTAAATTATTACATGACCTTGATGTTAGACTACTAGCTCAAAATATCAATATTACCTTTACTGATAATTTAAAACAATACATCTTAGATCAAAGTTTTGATGTAACTTATGGAGCTAGACCAATTAAAAGATTTATCACTAAATACATTGAAACTTTTATAGCTACTAAAATAATAAAAGGCGATATTAAGCCAAATATTCCTTATGTTTTAGATGTTATAAGAAATGAGTTACAAATTATAGTTAAATAAACGAAAAGCACTTTAGCCAAACAACTAAAGTGCTTTTTCTTATATGACAAAATTGCCATTTTCAAATATTTTAACTACTTTTTTATCTTTAGTTATCCCAATAACTTCCATATCTTTTGAACCAAACATAAAATCAACATGGGTATTACTAAAATTACAGCCTAATTTTTCAAGTTCTTCTTTTGTCATATTTGTTCCACCTTTAATATTTGACGGATAAGCTCTACCTAAAGCTAAATGACAAGAAGCATTCTCATCAAATAAAGTATTATAAAATAATATATTCATATTAGAAATTGGTGAATCATAACTAATTAAAGCTACTTCACCTAAGTAAGAACTACCTTCATCAAAAGTAAGAAGAGATTTAAGATTTTCAAGTCCTTGACGTGCTTCATATTCTACTACTTTTCCATCTTTAAAAGTCAATTTAAAATCTTCTATTAAAGAACCACCATAATTTAAAGGCTTAGTAGAAACAACTGTACCATTTACTTTAGTTTTATAAGGCATGCCAAAAACTTCTTCTGTAGGAATATTCGGGCTAAAACGAATATTAGTAGTTGAATATTCATCGCCCCCACAAAAAATATTATCACAGGCTAAATAGACTTCTAAATCAGTTCCTAAACTATTTTTAAAATGTAATTTTTCTAAATTTAGGTCATTTAGCATTTTAGCATGCTCGCTAATTAATTCACTATGTTTAGTCCAATTCTCAATTGTATTGAATTCATCGACATGACAAGCTTTTAAAATGGCATCCCATAATTTATCAACCGCATTTTCATCATTAGGGAAAACTTTAGCTGCCCAAGCTTTTGAACTTACCGCCGCAACTGTCCATTGTCCATCATTATTCATAAGATAGTCACTAGCAAACTTGATTTTTTCCCCTAAAACTTTATCTCTAGTTTGCATTTTAATTGGGTCAATACCTTTTAAAGCTTCAAGATTTGGGCTAGTTAATGATATTTGACAATATTTATTATCAACTAAATACTTTCTTTTTAAAACATCATAATCTGCAACTTCTTCTAATGTTTTAAGTTCTTGGTATAAATAATCAAAGCGTGTATTATATACATCTTGATAGTCAACAATTACTTTCTTAGCTCCCGCTTTATAAGCTTCTTCAACTACCATTCTAACAAAATCATAGACTTCAACCGAAGCTTTTATTACTACAATTTGGTCTTTAGCTACATTTACACCTTTTTTTACGATTAATTTAGCATACTCTCTTAACAATCTTTTATCCATTTTCTTTCTCAGCTTCTAATTTAAATTTAAGTTTTCTTTCAGCAAATGTTTTAATAGCATCAACTGTTTCTTCAAGACCAATATCTGAAGTTAAACATAAATCATAAGTTGTTGCTTTACCCCAATCTCTATCACTATAAAAATTATAATAATTTCTTCTCTTTTTATCCATCTTAATAATAGTGTCTTTAGCTTTATTAGGATTTACACCGTAATATTTAACAGCTCTTTCAATTTTTCGTTCCATAGATGCATGAATAAAAACAGTTACTACATTTTTCATATCACGTAAAACGTAATCAGCACATCTACCAATAATTACACAAGATTCCTTACTTGCGATATTTCTAATTGCTTCAAATTGAGCTAAAAAAACTTTTTGTCCCATTGACATATCAAAACCATAGCTTGTCGGAATTATGCCACTAAATATACCATCTTTTCTTTCATCATAATTTTCAAAGACAGCTTGAGACAAGCCACTTTGTTCACTAGCTTTAGCTAATAGTTCATTATCGTAAAAATTAATACCTAAGCGCTCAGCTAATTTTTGTCCGACAAAACGTCCCCCTGAACCATACTCTCTACTAATAGTTATTACATATTTCATTGTCTCACCTCTTATTTAAATTATAGCACTTTTGCCACAACTTATCACTAGCAATTTATTATTTTATTCACTAGCTCCATCTTGTTTACTTTTTCTATCTAATAACATAATAATCTTTTTATTAAAGATTACACATATTATTCCGATGATAGCTGCTATAACACCTAATACTATGACTACCGTAAAATTACCTTCTTTAAGTGAATTGCCAAATAAAACAGAAAATATAATAGCTGGTGCCCTAGCTATTAAATTGATTATTAAATATTCCCATGTTTTAACTTTAGTAAAAGGAACTAAAAAAGCTAAAAAATCTTTTGGTAAAGCCGGAATTAAAAGTAATCCAAACATCATGACTAAACAGCGTTTTCTATCTTTTAAAAGTTTATATTTATTGCCGTCACTTAAATCAACAAATAAACTAGCAAAACCCTTGCCAAATAATTTGACTAGTAATATTACTACTAGTGTGCCAAGCGTTGTCCCAACTAAGGCTAAAATAATTCCAATAGGTGTACCATACATTAAACCTGCCATCATCTCAAATGGGCCATTTGGTAAGACAGCTAAAACCACTTGTAAAACCATAAAAAACAATAATACTAACCAAGCCCATGAGCCTGTTTCATGTAATAAATTTTCAATCTTTTTTATAGTTTCCTCATCTTTTTTAATTAAACCATAAATATCATCCCAAAATAAAACAATAAAGGTTACAATTAAAGCAACAAAAATTGCTAAAATTATACTTGTTATAATGACTCTTCTAAGATCATTTTTACTCAATTTTCGTTTTTCCATCGAGCCTTAGAAACCTCTCTTTTTATTATTTGATTATTATAAGGATTTTTAAATTCTAAATAATAACTCTCTAAACACATTATATCATTTATTGTATTGCTATACAACAAATCACCATATATAGGATGACCAATACTAGCTAAATGAACTCTTATTTGATGAGTTCTACCTGTAGCTAATTCAAGTTCAACTAAAGATTTGTCACCTATATTTTTTAATACTTTAAAGTAGGTTATAGCTTCTTTTCCATCTTCTGCAATAATCCTTTTATTTGAATCTAAACTTCTTTTAATCTTTTTATTAATTATTCCTTCACCAGTTAAATAACCGCATACTAAAGCTAAATATTTTCTTTTTACGTTATCTTTTATAGGGACTAATAAATTAGCACTATAAGTATCTTTAGCTACTAAAACTAAACCTTGGGTTTCTCTATCTAAACGGTTAATAAAAGAAATATGAGATTCATCTTTTAAATAATATAATAACTGTTGATATAAACTAATCGGACAACCTTTTGTCGGAATAGTTAACAAATTAGCCTCTTTATAACAAATTAAATAATGACTATCTTCATAATAGATATCTAAATCAGATTTAATAGGTTCCCAGTTACTATTAGCATTTTCAATATATTCAATTTTTATAGTATCTCCTTTATTTACTTTTTGGTATCTAGCTAAAGCATCTCCATTGACAAAAATAAGAGCATTTAAAAATTTTAATCTGCGATAAAACTTTTTAGAAAACTTCAATTTTAATACTTCACTTAAAGGAGCACTAATTATACTTTTAAATTCAATTATTTTCTTTTCCATACTTAAATAATACCATAATTATTATGAAAAAAGCTTGTAAAACGCTTTCAATTATTTACAAAATTTGTTATAATAAAGCTCGTGAGGTGAAAAGTTATGGCCGATGTAATTGAAGAAGCTAAACGTTGTTTAAAATGTAAAAGACCATTATGTAAAGAAGGGTGTCCGGTTAGAACACCAATCAATGAAATTATGCAAATGTTTTTAGATGGCAAAATGGACGAGGCAGGGGAAATTCTTTTTTCTAACAATCCTTTATCTGCCATTTGTGCGTTAATCTGTCCACATGAAAAAAATTGTACCGGACATTGTGTATTAAACAGAAAAGGAAGTCCAATTAAATTTTATGAAGTAGAAAACTATATTTCTAGTTTCTATCTAGAGAAAGCTAGACTTAAAAAGGCAGAACCAAATGGTTTTAGTATTGGTATTATTGGTGCCGGACCAGCTGGTATAACTATAGCTATTATACTAGCAGAAAAAGGTTTTGATATTACTATAATTGATTCTAAAGATAAAATTGGTGGTGTCTTACGTTATGGTATACCAGAATTTAGATTACCTAAAGAATTATTAGATAAACTACTAATTAGAATGTATGATTTAAATATTAAGTTTAGACCTAATACCTTAATAGGTCCTGGTATTACAATTGATGATATGTTTAGAGATGGCTATGATGCAATCTTTATTGGTACTGGTGTTTGGAAGCCTAATAGATTAAAAATACCTGGAGAATCTTTAGGTAATGTTCACTTTGCCATTGATTACTTAAAAAATCCTGATTCATATCAAAATTTAGGTGATAATATTGCGATTATCGGAGCTGGTAATGTAGCAATGGACGTAGCTAGAACTATACTTAGAAAAACTCATGCTAAAGTAAATGTCATCTTCTTTAGAGGCAGGGAAGAGGTCACTGCTACTGATGAAGAATTAAATTTAGCTATTTTAGATGGTGTTAATATGTGCTACTATCTTAATACTGTAAAAATTGAAAAAGATGGTATAATCGTTGAACCAGTCATCAAACAAACAGATGAAAATGGTAATGACACTTATATTAATGCCTCTAATAACGCCTATAAAATACCGGCTACTTCTGTCATAATAGCCATCGGTCAGGGACCACAATCTAATATTGTTTCAACAAGTAAAAATATTGATACAAATCAACGTGGCCTAATTCAAACCACTTTAAATGGAGAAACAACCCGTCCTGGTGTTTTTGCTGCTGGTGATGTTGTTTATGGTGCTAAAACTGTTGTAGAAGCTGTTGCTGTATCTAAAATGGTGGCTAAAGAAATAGAAGATTATTGTTATAAAAAAAGGGCAGAAAATAAATAATATGAAAATACTTGTCATTTTAAATAATGGGTTTGAAGAACTAGAAGCTACTGGCACTATCATCACTTTAAAAAGAGCTGGTTACGAAGTTACTTTAGCTGGTGATACAACTTGTGTAGTGGGCAAGCATCAAATAGCTTATGAACATCTAAAACTATTAAAAGATTTAAATTTAAAAGATTATGACTTACTCTTTTTACCTGGTGGTGGCTACACACCTAGTTTAAGTACTAATCAAACAATAACTTATTTTGTAGAACATAATAAATATTTAGCTGCTATCTGTAGTGGCCCTACTTATTTTGGTAATCTTGGTTATTTAAAAGGCAAAAACTATGTTTGTTTCCCCGCTTTAAATCAAGATTTTGGTGGGTATTTTAAAGATACTTATGTCGTTTATGATAAACCATTCTTTACCGCTCGTAGCGTTGCTAGCAATATTCTTTTACCATTTAAAATAGTCTTAGAATTAAGCGGAAAAGATAAATTAAAAGAATTATTAAAACAAATGGAATTTCTTCCTAATGATATAGAAAAAATTATTGAATCTATATAGGGTAGAGAAAAGATTTAAACCTTTGTCCCTCCCATTGCACCGTACGTATGGGTCTTGTATACGGCGCTACATTTATATTATTCACAAACTACTTAGGTAGTAATTTAAGGGGTTGACCAGTTTAGTTCTGGTCTACCTCTTTTAATATTTGGCGTTTTTAGTATTTTTGGCGATAAAATAAAATTAATAACATTTAAGCCACATTGTTTATATCCTAATCTAGAATTTGCCACTTTAAATAAATCCTCAGATGAAAAATTATTCTTATATTTATTATTTAATTTCTCTAGGTTTTTATATATTCTAAGTGGTTTTTTCCATTGTTTGACTATTATAACTCTTATTTTGTGCCTTAACATTACTATTAGCCCGGCACACGTAAAAAGCCGACTGGATTGCTCCAATCGGCAAAAATCTGTATTATGAATGTTCATTAGTATTCGTCATTCAGCAGGAAGTCCGCCAAATGCACAATTTTCACCCCGTTGATATTTCCTGCGGCCAGTTCGTCTAGCGTTACCACATATTTGGGGTAGTGATCTTTGATTTCAAGGAGGTTGGCAACCTCCCGATCAGATTTATCAGGCAGTTTGCGGCACACCTGAACGTAGATACGCTCGTCGCGCTGCATTGCCACAAAATCAATCTCTTTCGTTTCGTTCTTCCCGATATAGACCTCATAGCCTCGCCGCCGCAGTTCAAAATACACGATATTCTCAAGCATAGCGGCAATCGACTTCGGATTAAAGCCCAGGATACAGTATTTTAAGGAAGCATCTGCCAAATAAAACTTTTCCTGTGTTTTCAACACGGATTTCCCCTGCAAGTCATACCGTTGGCAGCGATAGATCACAAACGCCTTTTCCAGCCAGTTTAGATATTTGTAAATCGCCTCCACAGATAAGGAACGCCCCTCGCTTTTGAGAAAATTGGCAATAGCATTGGCCGAAAAGGTCTTGCCGACATTTTCTACGATATACTTTACAACACGGTTAAATAAATCAAAATTCATAATATTGTGCCGTTTTGTAATATCGTTGGTAATAACAGAACTATAGATTCCCTCCACAATCTGATAAGCCGAGCGTTCGTCAAATTTGCCCAGTGCCACAATCGGGAAGCCGCCCAATCTCAGATATTCGTTTAACAGCTCCTTTGGGGAACGGAAATCCGATTTTTTGAAATCTAAATATTCCGTAAAGGACAGGGTATAGACCGGGATGGAAATATACCGCCCCGTCAAATAGGTTGAGATTTCGCTAGACATCATCTTGGAATTGGAGCCGGTCACATAAATATCGGTGTTGGCATTTTCCAGCAGACTATTTACAGCTTTTTCCCAACCGTCGATTTCCTGCACTTCGTCCAGCAGCAGATAGTAGCG
>CALUQZ010000020.1 GCA_944323055.1 uncultured Acholeplasmatales bacterium | reverse complement strand
TAGCATACTACCTAAGGTTTTCAGCTTAGTTTGTAGTATGCTATGTTTTTGGACATATTTCATGCGTTTATCCTAATTCTATTTTAATAATATAACTAAATTGTTTATAATTTAATATGTTCATTTATTGCAATAACTTATTTTTTAGAATATTATATTAGTAATTAAAAGAAAGGAATAATGTATAATTTAAATTATACATAGGTGTTTTATGATTAATTTATATATTGTTGGTGATTCAACCTTAGCTAGTTTTAAAGATGATTATTATTATCCTCGCTATGGCTATGGCACGAAAATTAAGAAATATTTTAATGATGATATAAATGTTATTAATATAGCTATATCAGGACGTAGTTCTAAATCTTATTTAAAAGATAAAGAATATTCTTATTTACTAAGTAATATTAAAAAAGGTGATTATTTAATAATTGGTTTTGGCCATAATGATGAAAAAGATGAAGATCCTAATCGTTTTACAAGCGCTAATTTACCAGTAACTGATAACCATTCTTTTACTTATTACTTATATAACTATTATGTTAAATTAGCTTACGACAAAGGAGCTTGTCCAATTTTATGTACGCCAATTGTTAGAGCTGATAAAAATGAAAATTATACAAGTAATAGTGCTCATATTACAAAAAATGGTAATTATAGAAAAGCTATAATTGATTTAGGAAAAAACACTAATACTACTGTTATAGATTTAACTACTAAAACAAAAGAACTATATCAAAAAATAAAATTTGATAAAGCTATCTATTTTCATGCATGGGCTAAAAATAATAGGTCCACTGTAGATACAACACACTTAAATATATACGGGGCTGATATGGTAGCCTATTTATTTGCAAAAGAATTAGCTAAAACAAATAATCATTTAGCTAATTATTTAAAAAATGATATAACTGAGCCAAATATTAATGATTCTCTTATAGCAAATCCTGATTATATAGAACTCCCATATAAACCTTTTGATAAAAACCTATATAACCCTACTAACAACTTTAAATTGAATGATGATTTCTGGTTTGCTACTGCATTTGGTGATAATGGTTCTAACCCTTTGCTTGAATCTACTGGTTATTTTGTAAAATCTAACGATAATACCTATTTAGTCGGACAAGATGGTGCCTATCTAAAAGGAAGAATCGGGGAAACGGAAGGAATTGTTTTCTTATTTCATCAAGTTCCTAAAGAAGATAATTTTATAGTTAGCTGTAATGCTACAGTTATAACAAAAAAAGCAGATTTTGAAAGTGGTTTTGGTTTAATGTTAAGAGATGACATTTACACAAATCAAAACATACCTGATGCTTCTATATTATCTAATTATGTAGCTTGTGGTATTTATAATGATAATTCTTGTTCACATATCTTATACTCTAGAGAAAATAAAATACTAAAGCCTTCAGAATATTTAATGCCTTACTACAAAGTTGGTGACAGTTTTAAACTAACTTTAAAAAGATTAGGTCAAGTAGTAGAGTTAACGTTAGAATATAAAGATAAGGTTTATAATAAAACTTATACTGACTTTGATTTTTTTGCTGTTGATACAAATTACATGTATGTAGGATTATATGCTACTAAAGGAACAACCATTAAATTTGACGATTTAAGTTACACTTATTTATCTAAATCACAAGGGGCTTAATTACACTTTACTTGTATTTTAATAACTTAAGTAATAAAATATTAATAAAAAAATAAAGGAGAAAAAACATGAATTACGATTTTGATGAAACTGTTAGATTAGAAGATGACTTATATAATTATGTAAACGGAAAATGGATAAGTAAAGCCAAAATACCGGCAGATAAACCAACTACTGGTGGATTTATAAATCTACAAGATGGTGTAGAAAAAACATTACTTAAAGATTTCAAAAAATATTCACAAAAACTTACTAAAGATGAATTATTTAACAGAGCTTTAAATCTTTATAATAAAGCTATGAATGAAGATGAAAGAATAAAAGGTAAATCTTATCTTTTAGATAAAGCTAATTATTTAGATAATATTAAAGATAATACTTCTTTCAATGAAGCTGTCTACTATTTATATGATAATAACTATCCTTTACCTTTCTCAATGGGTGTTTCTGAAGATATGAAAGATGCCACTAAACATGCATTATGTTTAATGGGCCCTCATACTATTTTACCTGATACTAGTATGTATAATACTCCTAATAAGGAACAGTTATTAAACGTTTATAAAGAAATGGCTTTAACTATTTTAAATAAACTAGAAATTCCTAATGCTCTTGATTTATTAAATAAAACACTAGAATTTGATGATAAATTAAGTAAGATAGTTAAATCAAGTGAAGAATGGGCTGATTATATTAAGGCTTATAATCCTTATTCTATTAATGATTTAATTAATTATTTTGATTTTAATTTTAAATCTTTAGTTGTTTCTCGTTATGGTATTTTGCCAGATACAGTAATTGTTTATGAACCTCGTTTTATTGAAAACTACAAAGATTTAATGAGTGATTATAGTTTATATCAAGCTTGGGCTAAAGTTTCACTAATATTAGGTAATGTTAGTCTTTTATCTGAAGAGTTTAGAGATTTAGCTGGCACTTTTAATAGAGCTATTAACGGTACTACTAAAATGATTTCTAAAGATAAATATGCCTATCGTTTAGCTTCTAGTTACTACGACGAAGTAATTGGAGTTTATTATGGTAAAAAATATTTTGGTGAAGAAGCTAAAGCTGATGTTATAAGTATCGTTAAAAACTTAATCACTAGCTACAAACGTCGTTTAAATGAAAATAAATGGTTATCAAGACAAACAATTGATAAAGCTATAAATAAATTAGATAAAATGGCTATTAAAATTGGCTATCCTGATACTATTGATAAAAGATATTATAACTTTGTATTTGATTTAAATGCACCTTTAATAGAAGTTGTTGATAATTTAAATAAAATAGCTTCTGCTTATGCTGATACTAAATTATATAAACCAGTCGACAAATCAGCTTGGGTTATGTCAGGCAACACCGTAAATGCTTGTTATAATCCATCATTTAACGATATAACTTTCCCAGCTGCTATATTACAAGCTCCATTTTATTCTATTAAACAAACTGTTGAAGAAAATTATGGTGGTATTGGTTGTGTAATAGGACACGAAATATCTCATGCTTTTGATAACAATGGTGCTCAAATGGATGAATTAGGTAATATCAATAATTGGTGGACTGAAGAAGATTATAAAAATTTCCAAACTAAAATTGATCTAATGACAGCTGAATTTGATGGTTTACCTCTTGCAGGTGCAACAGTCAATGGTAAATTATCTGTATCTGAAAATATTGCTGATAATGGTGGTGTTGCTTCTTCTTTAGAGTCTTTAAAAAGAATTAAACCAGATTGTGATTTAAAATTATTCTTCTTCAATTATGCTAGAATTTGGTGTCAAAAATCAAGACCAGAATACACTAAATTATTATTAACTGTTGATGTTCATGGTCCTAGTTACTATAGAGCTAATATGCAAGTTAGAAATTTTGAAGAATTCTATGATACATTTAACATTAAATCCACTGATAAAATGTATTTAGCTCCTGAAAAAAGACTTGTAATTTGGTAAAATAAAACTGATATAATTTAAAAGAGGTTGTTTTTCAACCTCTTTTTTCTATTATGGATATATAAAATATCTCTTAAATTAGACTTATTTCATATTAAACCATTTATAAAATTAATAATCTCTAAATTACACTTTATACCTTCTTCACTATTAGGTCTAGCAATATTAAATACATGTTCTGCATCACTTTGTTCTAAATAATAGAAACATTCTTTTCCTTTTTCATTTAATAAAGATACTAAAATATCACTTTGATATTTATATTCTTTATCACCTAAACTAGATATAATAAGAATTTTAGGTAACTTAGTTTCTTTATAGATATATTTTTTTGGATCAGCTGTCCTTTGATAGATTTCTTTATTTTTATATCCTTTACCATATAACATTCTTAGTAAACCAGGAATACTAACATATTTAGACAATAATCTATATCCTCTTAAATTTGCTGCTAAATCTAAATTGCAAACACTATGATTTAATATTAATCCTTTAATATTAAAATTTATTTTATCAACATTAAAGATTTCTCTTAAATCTGTTCTTTCATTAATAATATATGAAAGCAAAGCTAATTGTCCTCCTGCACTATCACCAGTTAATATCACATTATCTAATTTTAAATTAAATATATCTTTATTTGTTTCTAAATATTTAAATAAACAAAAAATATCTTCTATTTGTTCTTTAATAGTCACTTTATCAATTAATCGGTAGTCTAAACTACAAACTTTAAAATTCGCTTTAGCTAGTTCATAACAAAATCCTCTATTAGTATCCTTATCACCACAAATCCAGCCGCCACCATGAATGTCAATTACTAAAGTATTACTTGAATTATCTTTTGAATATATGTTAAAAGCTAGATTATCTTTATATTGATATGTATTAACGGTAATGTTTTTATCTAAAACTTCCCTATCTAATCTTTTTTTATTACCAGCATTAATCTCATCTCTTATTTTATAATAAATCTTTTTAAACATAAAATAGAACATAATATTCACTTCCTTGATTTATTATATACTTTTTACAACTGATAGTCACTTAACTAAATATAAAAAAATAAAAAAACAGTTGAATATTCAACTAATTTGTACGACAATATTAATAAGAGGTGAAAAAACTATGGATTATAAAAGAAACATATCCTTAGATTTTTCTATTTTGTATCGTTGTATGCACAAATATTACGATTTAGCTTTAAATGATTTAGATATTTCAGCAGCCCAAGTTAATTTTTTAACCATTATTTCTGAAGAAGAGGGCTTATCATTAGTTAAACTAGCTAATATTTGTAGTTTTGATAAAGGAACAGTTACTAAAGGGGTACAAAAATTAGAAGAAAAAGGTTATTTAACCCAACAAAACAATTTAATAGATAAAAGAGTTAAAGGACTATACTTAACTTCTAAAGCTAAAAGTATTTTAGCTAGATTGTTTTTAGTTAAACAAAATTGGTGGGAATATTTATCTAAAGATATTGATATTAATGATATTAAGCATTATCTAAAAATACAAGAACAATTAGTTAATAAGGCTAAAAACTATCTTGATATGGAAAACCTGGTTAACGATATTAAATTCTTTGGTCTCCAAAAAACCACATTATTAGATTATCCTCATAAATTAGCAGCAACTATATTTACTGGCGGTTGTAATTTTTGTTGTCCTTTTTGTCATAATAGTGACTTGGTTTTTTTACCTGAAGGAATGAAAGAACTGAGTGAAAATGATATATTAAATTTTTTAGAAAGCCGTAAAGGTTTATTAGATGGCATATGTATTAGTGGTGGTGAGCCACTACTGCATAAAGGTTTAAAAGATTTTATCATTAAAGTTAAAGAATTAGGTTTACTCGTAAAATTAGATACTAATGGTTATAATTATAATTATTTAAAAGAATTAATTGAACTTAAATTAGTGGATTATGTAGCGTTAGATGTTAAAAACTCTAAAGATAAGTATGCTGCTACTTGTGGACTTAAAGATTTAGATTTAAGTAATATAGATAAGAGTATAAGCTTATTAAAAGAAAACTTAGTTGATTATGAATTTAGAACAACTATAGTCAAAGAATTTCATGATATTTCTAGCATTAATAATATTAAAATATGGCTTAAAGGTGCTAAAAGATATTGTTTACAAGCATTTAGGAAAAGTGATAATTGTATTAATAAAAGCTTAAATTCACCAACAATTGATGAGCTTAATGAATATAAAAAAATACTAGAAACTGATATTAAAGAAGTTATAATAAGGGGGTTATAATATGTATAATGTAATTAAAAGAGATAAAACAATTGTTGAATTTAACATCAGTAAAATTGAAATTGCGATTAAAAAAGCTTTTAAAGCTAAAGAGACTTCCTATAATGATCAAATCATTGAATTACTAGCTTTAAGAGTAACAGCTAATTTTCAAAATAAAATTAAAGATAATCTAATTCATGTTGAAGATATTCAAGATAGTGTTGAACAAGTGTTAATTGAATCAGGTTATGGCGAAGTAGCTAAAGCTTATATTTTATATCGCAAACAAAGAGAAAAAGTTAGAAATGTTAAAAATACTATGTTAGATTATAAAGCTTTAGTAGATAGTTATGTCAAAGCTACTGATTGGCGAGTTAAAGAAAACTCTACTGTCACATATTCAGTAGGTGGTCTTATCTTAAGTAACAGTGGGGCTATAACTGCTAATTACTGGTTATCAGAAATATATGATGATGAAATAGCTAATGCTCATAAAGATGGCGATATGCATATTCATGATTTATCTATGCTAACTGGGTATTGTGCTGGTTGGTCATTAAAACAACTAATAGTTGAAGGTTTAGGTGGCATTCCTGGCAAAATCACTTCTAAACCAGCTAAACATTTAACTAGTCTATGTAATCAAATGGTTAATTTCTTAGGCATTATGCAAAACGAATGGGCTGGGGCACAAGCTTTTTCTTCTTTTGACACTTATTTAGCACCTTTTGTAAAAGTTGACAATTTAACTTATGATCAAGTAAAACATTCTATTGAATCATTTATTTATGGTGTTAACACTCCTAGCCGTTGGGGAACACAAGCTCCATTTACTAATATCACCTTAGATTGGACGGTGCCTGAAGATTTAGCTGAGCAATATGCCATTGTAGGTGGTAAAGAACAAAACTTTAAATATAAAGATTGTAAAAAAGAAATGGATATGATCAATAAAGCCTTTATTGAAGTAATGATTGAGGGCGATGCTAATGGCAGAGGTTTTCAATACCCTATTCCTACTTATTCAATCACTAAAGATTTTGATTGGTCAGAAACAGAAAATAATAAATTACTATTTGAAATGACTGCTAAATACGGAACTCCTTATTTTTCAAACTATGTAAATAGCGATATGAAACCTAGTGATATCCGTTCAATGTGTTGCCGTTTAAGACTAGATTTAAGAGAGCTTAGAAAAAAGAGTGGTGGCTATTTTGGTAGTGGTGAATCAACTGGTAGTGTCGGAGTTGTTACTATTAATTTACCAAGAATAGCTTATTTAGCTAAAGATAAAAAAGAATTTTATGATAGACTAGATAAATTAATGGATATTGCAGCCCGCTCACTTAAAATTAAAAGGAATGTTATCACTAAACTATTAGAAGAAGGTCTATATCCTTATACTAAACGTTATTTAGGAACTTTTAAAAACCATTTTTCAACTATTGGTTTAATTGGTATGAATGAAGTTGGACTAAATGCTAATTGGTTAAGAAAAGATTTAACTCATAAAGAAACTAAAGATTTTGCGATTGAAGTATTAAATCATATGCGTAATCGTTTAGTTATTTATCAAGAAGAATATGGTGATTTATATAATCTTGAAGCTACTCCTGCTGAATCTACAACTTATCGTTTAGCTAAACACGACAAAGCTAAATATAAAGATATCATAACTGCATCTTCAAATGATAGCAAACCTTATTATACTAATAGTTCTCACCTACCAGTTGGTTATACCGACGATATTTTTGAAGCTTTAGATATTGAAGATGAATTACAAACTCTTTATACTTCTGGAACTGTATTCCATGCTTTTTTAGGTGAGAAACTACCTTCATGGCAATCTGCAATGACTTTAGTGCGTAAAATAGCTGAAAACTATCATCTACCTTACTACACTATTTCCCCAACCTATTCTATATGTGAAGAACATGGCTATTTAAATGGTGAACAATATATATGCCCAATTTGTGGTAAAAAAACTGAAGTATGGTCAAGAATCACTGGTTACTATAGACCAATTTCTAATTGGAATGATGGTAAAGCTCAAGAATTTAAAGAAAGAAAAGAATATAAACTAGCTGATAATATTTTAAAAGGTTTAGTTGATTTTAAAACAGAAATTAAAACTGATTCTAAAATAACTATAAATAATGATGATAATATCTTATTATTTACAACTAATACTTGTCCAAACTGTAAAATGGTAAAACGTCTACTAGATGAAAAACATCTTAAATACCAATTAATTAATGCTGAAGATAGACCAGATTTAATTGATAAATATCAAGTTTTACAAGCACCTTCTTTAGTAATAGATAATCATAAATATAATGGTATTAGTGAGGTAATGAACTACATTAACCATTTAAATTAAATATAAAGATTAAAAAAGCATTTCTTAGTTTAAATCTAAAAAATGCTTTTTTATTTATCTTTTTCTTCTAAACATTCTAGCTAAAAAGCCACTAATACATACAATAACAATCGGGACAACAATATATGCAATACCTATAATTGTATAAAAGTTTTCCCCAACTTCATTAAATAAATCTAATAACTCAGCTGCCACTAAATTAGGAATAGTAATTATATATATTAAATATTTATTAATAAATTCAATTACCGTTTGATTATCTGCTAAATAAATATAAATTAATATACATCCTCCAGCTATAACTAAGTACCAAGCTATAGTTACTAAAAAGCCATGAATAAAATTGAGTCTCCTAGCTGAAAAGGCTCCAAATAAAATTGGCAATAGAAATGCCACAAGTCTAATGACAAAATCCATATTTAATTCCTCCGTTTTTAAATGATATATTATTATTTTGAAAAAAACAAGTATTGACATTAAATAAAGCCATAAAATGGCTTTATTTAAGTAAATATTAATGTAATAATAAAAAGAATATAAACCCTGTTACCGCTGATAATACATTAGCTGCTAAAGCATATAAGACAGCTTTTGAATTTGAGGTGTCTTTTAAGGTAAACATATAAATTAAAAATTCAACCACAAAGACAATACATTCTGCAAACAACAATAATAAGAATTCAAAGATAAAGAAACTATTAAAATAATTAACTACATTTAACCCGACATTTAAAAGAACCTGCGTAACTACATTAGTTATAATTATAATAATATAATTCCTTTTACCTTTAATTCTAAATAATATTGCTACTAAAATCTCTAATATTATTGTCACTATTATTCTTATAATTAAATATATAGTCTCTCTTACATAATCATAACTATTAACTAAAATGATACCATCTCTACTTAAATCTACCGTATAATAACTACTAAAAGCATACTGTTCATAGACATCACTAACCATAAAACTAGCATCACTAGTATCATAAATTAAGACTTTAAAATTATTAGGAGGATAATAACCACAACGATAAGTTTCTGTAATTTTTATTATGTCATAACCTAAACTATAATCATCACTAACATAATCTAAAAAAGCATAAAAAACTTCATCTGGAACTTCACGAGCATAAATTTCCTTATACTGAGCTATCTCATCAGCATTAGAATCTTCATTAATTGGTATATGTGGTCCGTAATAAACATTATTTGATATTATAGTTACATACATACTATCACTATAATTAGTAAAATTAATAGTTAAAGATTCTTTAGGTCCAAAATCAGCCCCTACTAAAGGCGTTATAATTAATAAAAAACCTACAACTAAAAATAATATAACTTTTTTCAATTTCCATCACCCTTTTCTATATCTAAATTAATTATACCACAATAAGTCAAAAATCTAAACAATCATATTATTGACCAAGTAGTCTATAATTGCTGTAATTAATTAGGTGATGAATGTGGAAAAGCAACTAAAATAAAAATAACCAAGGCAAAAATATTAAAAGCCAGTTTAATTGAATTTGGTAATAATTCTTATAAGAATACTTCTACAAATGATATATGTAAAAAATATAATATATCAAAAGGATTAATATATCATAATTTTAAAAATAAAGATGATTTATATTAGTTACTTTAGATCTTTTATTTAAAGATTTATTAGATTCTAGAATTAATTAAGATATTATCCATATTTTAGAATGTGGTGTTAGTTTAATGATTGGTAATGAATTAGTATGGCGCAAAATTAAAAGTTATGGTAAACAAATAATCATTACAACCTTAACCAAATCACTAGGAACTTTTTCACTAGTATCATTAATATTTGGTGATATAGCTTTAGCTAATATGATTCTTGATAGTAGACTTGAACAAATTAATAAATTATTTAATCTTATTTTAAATGTTTTATTATTAATTGTTATCATAAATCTCAGGGCTCCTTTAGATTATCACTTAATGTTAGGAGCTAAAATATTTAATTTAGTTTATATATTATCACGAACTATTGGCAAATATTTAGGAGCATTATTTGGCTCAACTATAACAAAATCACCTAAAACAGTCAAGAAATATTTAGGCCTAACTTTACTACCTCTTTCTGGCGTATCATTAGTCTTTAGAGGAATAGCTGTCAATATTTTAACAAATAGCGCTCCTGATTAGCTAATATCGTTTGAGGAACTATAGCAGCGGCTATTATTAATGAAATCATAGCTGCTATAATAGCTAAAAAGCTTTTGAATGGTCTGGCGAGTTTAATATGGCCGGTAAAATAAATGAACAAAGCCCTAGCTAAACTAGGGTCTTTTTTACATATGTAATTAATTCTTCTTTATTATTTTTTAACTTTTCTTCTACAACTAAATCTAATAGTTTATTTAACATTAGTCCTATAGCTTGACCTTTAAAACCTAATTTTATTAAATCTGTTCCTTTAATAGCTAAATCGGTCACTTTAATAGCTTCTTTTTCTTTAATTATACTATCTAATGTTTTAATGATTTCTTTTTCATTAAGTTCATTAATCATTAAATGATCTTTATTATCAGCTTTTTTTAAATCTAATAATTTATAAATTAAATCTATATTATTAGAAGGAGTTCTTATTAATAATCTTTTAAGAACTTTTTTATTTGGTAGAATAACTGAATCATGTTCCTTAACTAAATATAATACTTCTTCTTTTTCTATATTTGATAATTTTAATCTATCACAAATATTACTAACTATATTAACTCCTTTTTCAGCATGACCGTAAAAATGACCTATAACCTCACTACCTTTTATTTCTTCTGTATAACACATTGGTTTAGCTATATCATGAAGTAAAGCTGAAAGTCTTAAAGTAAAATAAGGCTTAGTATAACTAGTTACATAACAAATATGTGTATAAACATCATGCTTATGATGAGGATTATTTTGTTTAAATTTATAACAAGGTTTTAATTCAGGAATGACGGCAAAAATAATTTCTTGATAATTAAGCAATGTGTTTAACACATTTTTCCCTAACAACACCCCCTTTAATTCTTCTCTAATTCGTTCACCTGAAATATATTTTAAAATATTAGGGGCTAATTTAATACTAGCCTCATAAGTCTTTGTTTCCATCTTAAATCCTAATTTAGAAACAAATCTTACTCCTCTTAAAATTCTTAAGTAATCTTCTAAAAACCTTTGTTCTGCCGTTCTAACAGTTTTAATTAATCCATCTCTTAAATCGTTTAAACCATCATATAAATCGACTAACCCTTTTTCTTCATTATATGCTAAAGCATTAATTGTAAAATCACGTCTAGCTAAATCGTTATTTAAAGAACGGCTAAATGAAACTGTACTTGGATGTCTACCATCTAAATAATCTTTATCAATACGATAAGTCGTTATCTCTACTTGTTTATGTTTATAAATAATTGTAACTGTTCCATGTTTTTCCCCATTATTATTTATTATCTTATAATCCTTAAATATTTCTTTAACCTCTTCTGGCAATCTATCTGTTGTAATATCCCAATCATGTGGTGTTAGTCCTAATAAATAATCTCTAACACAACCACCTACGACAAATGCTTCACCTTTTTGATTTAAAATATTTAATATTTCTTTTATATAAGCTGGCAAATTAATTACCATGTTATCACTTTCTTTCTTAAAGAATTGTAACATAAATTAAAGATAAATAAAAGTAGACTTAATTTTATTTAACTAAGTCTACCTAATAATAATTTACTACGTTTACGCATAGCCATACAAATAATACCACTTAAAATACCTGTAATAATAGATAATATTAAAATAATAGGATAATAATATAAAACACCTATTGTAGAAGTATATAAATACGCTACTAATATTTGACCAGAGACATGAAATATACTACCTATAACTGATACTGTAACAGCAGCTAATATTTTAAATTTAGAAAAAATTAACATTGCTAAATAAGAAGCTACCCCACCACCTAAAGACATAAAGAAAGTAACATTTAAAAATGTACCTCTTATAAAAGAGACTATTAAAATTCGGCCAATTAATATAAGTAGGGCATCATAAAAATTATCTTCATAAAGTAAGAATAATATTATGACATTAGCTAAGCCTAATTTAACACCAGGAATAGGTATTGGAATAAAGGTTTCTACATAAGAAACGATAATAGAAATGGCTAAATAAAAGGCTAAAATGATAATTTTATTAATCTTAACTCTATTCATACACAATCCTTATTTGAATGGCATTAGGTACACAAATAATTGGATTATCATTGCTATCAATGATTTTTCCTGTTTCAATACATACATGGTCCGGACAACCTGAATTTAGGACATAACAACCATCATGATCAGCTATTATCGTCATTTCTGACATTTTACCATCAATACTAATTGAAACTTCATCTAATACCGTATTTAAATCAAGTTTATATATAACTTCATTTTCACGGCTTATTTCCATATATTTATGAGTACCTACACTATGTGGTCTTAAATAGATAAATAAAGATATGATAATAACACCACTAATAATAGCTAAAATTATAGCATAATCATACCAATGCATTTTCATTAGTTAACCCTACTGTCTCATAAATTATCTTACCATCTTTAGAAATGATTACTTCTAAATTATGTTCTACAATATATTCTTGTCTAATGTCATCTGGCATTACAAATAAAGCTGTTGATAAAGCATCTAATTTACCAGAATCAGTTCCTATAACACTTATACCATCAATATAGTTTTCAGGCTTACCAGTAACTGGTGATATTAAATGATGATAATATATCCCATCTTCTAAACGATGTTGTTCTGATGGACTTGATGTTACTACTGCTTCATTCTCTACATTTATATTAGCAATACCCCAATTTAATTTATTACGCCAATATGAACCTTCTTTAATATAGATAGCACATACTTGTGAATTAAATAGAAAATAGAGATCTCCCTCTTTACCATTTACACTATCAGGTGATTTACTACCATAATATGATTTAGCTCCTTCTTTAGCTTCTAAATTAGTATTTCTACCATCGATGTACCAATAACCATCTTTAATTTCAATGACTGGGTTTTGATTTGGATAACCATAAACATAAGATAAAATAACATTATAACCATCTTTACTTGGTTTTTCACCCATTAATAAATTTGAACTACCAGCATTTAATAAATAATATTTAACATTATTTTCAACTAAATAATTATAAGCTATGTTAGTTGCATAACCTTTAGCACATCCACCTAAATCAATTAGAGGTTCTTCACCAGGATATATTTCATCTAAATCATTTTTAATAGTTACTAAATTATCTTCCCCAAATTCTAAATAGGTGTTTCTAGCAATACTTGCATATATTTGCTGTTCACCTTGACTTGGCATAGTTCCTACATAATTAATATAATCTTTCCACATATGATTTAATCTACCCATAAAAGGATTATAATAACCATTTGTATATTCTTGCATACTTACTGCAAATTTTAATAAATCATATAATTCATCAGAAACTTTTAAACTTCTATCTCTATTTAACCTAGCTAATTCACTATCATAACTTTGACCATAAATAGAGTCATAACCATCATCTGATATACTATCATAAGTATCATAAATACTTTTAATACCGTTGTATATCTTATCTGCTTCTTCCTTACTAGTAGAATATACTTGTAAAGATATATAAGTTCCCATACTAGCAAAACCACCAGAATATGACTTATATTCTTCTCCTGTATCTGGATCAATAACTGAACCAGAATCATCAGGAATTTTATTCGTATCATACATGCAACTAGATAAACCAAAAATTAATATAAATATACTTAATAAATATATTATTTTTTTCAATATAAAACCTCATTTCTAAAGTCCGTAATTAATCCCCTAATAGGAATATAGTATGTAGCCGATAGTAGCCAATAGTAGCCGATAGTAGCCGATTTTATCTGTGATAAAATCTAATTATGTAAGACATAATACGTTGAAGGACCATTTCCTTCTTTTTTTATTTTATTTTCCTTAACCAGTTTAGCAAATAATTGTTTTACTCTGGCTCTTTCAATATCTAATAGTTTTCTACATTCTTCATTAGTAATCTTACCATTTAGTTTAATATAATTTAATATTTTCTCTTCACTAGATAAATTAAGTTCTTCTTTTAAATTATCATTATTTAAAATATTACTTTCTTTTAAGAATATTTGAATTTTAAAATATTCATCATCAAATATCATAGGTGTAGTTTTTAAATAGTTCTTACATATGTCATTAATTTTAATAAAACCAGAACCAATTTCATCAGCATATTTAATTAATCTAAAAACTTTAGAAATAGTTAAATTTTTAGACATTGGCATATAGTTATTTAAATTAACCTCGGAATATGTAAGTGGAACATTAGGATTTATAAATTCCAACCTATCTTTATAAATATATATTCTTGTCGGTTCAGGAGAAACATAATCTCTATGAATTATAATATTAGATACTATTTCTCTAATTAAGTCAGATACTGCATCATAAGTCCTAAATTCTTTTAAAAAGAATGGCTTATCAACATTCTTGCAAAGATAGTCAATAACTTCAGTATAAGCTTTAATTAAATTATTTTCACTAATAAACCTATCATCATATCTAATTATATCATTAATTCTTTTTAAAATATCTACTCTATACCAAGGTAATAAATTAGATATAACTATTGATTTACCGAATAATAGTAATGCTGATCTTGTATAACCCATCCTACCTGTAAGTTCATCAGTTTTATAAAACATATCTTGCTTCAATATTGTTTCATTATCTAAATCTTTAAAAGGATGATTCATAGGTAAATGAGTTTTAAAGAAAGTAATTGTATTTTCATCAAAGTCATCAATTTTTAAATTTGGATACACTATAGAATCTGCTGTATAATTTGACTTACGATTATATAACTTTTTAATCATTATTCTGTTCTTAGTTATATCTCTATCTCCTTCATTAGATCTATAATATATTTTTCTATTTAATTGGTGAATCTCTGAACTTTCTGCAATATAGGCATATAATATTATCTTACCATCAATATAAGCCTCATTTAACATAATTGGCATAGGAGGATCTAGTTTATCTTGACTATTTAAAGTGTTAGAAAAGTCAACTCTTAAATCTTTAACAAATTCTTCATTAACTCCTACAATATTCCCATTATCTTCAACACCTAAAAATATATAACCACCAATTGTGTTAAGAAAGGCACATACTG
Organism: uncultured Acholeplasmatales bacterium; assembly: GCA_944323055.1. Lineage (GTDB taxonomy): Bacteria > Bacillota_I > Bacilli_A > Acholeplasmatales > Anaeroplasmataceae > CALUXS01. The sequence continues at coordinate 13,006 of CALUQZ010000020.1, read as the reverse complement.
TTTCATATACACTATTACTTATTTTATTAGTACATGTTTTAAATTCTAAGGTTACAGATTCTTTTTGTTGTAACAAATTTAAGATTTTTTCCCTATCTAAAACCATAATTAACACCTCCAATTTTATGTCATTATACCATTAAATAAAGCTTAATACTAGAAAAAATAAAGGGTGGGGAAAATCTCCTACCCTATTATTTACTATCTGCTGGATGCTCAGCTAAATATTCTTTAATTTTAGTAGCTACGCCAGCTTTTGCACCTGGTTTACATAAATCTAAATTCTTAGTATCACCTTTTACAATTGCATTAGCATAACCTTGACAGCCTGGGAAACCACAAGCTCCACAATTAGCATTAGGTAAAATTGCCGTAATATCTGTTACTCTTGTATCTTCTTTAACATAGAATATCTTAGCAGCAAAAGCTAAACCAAAACCAAAGATAGCACCTAAGCCTGCTAAAACTAAAACAGCCCATAAAATTTCCATTTTATTTTTCTTCCTTTCGTATTTCTGTGTGAATTTTATTTAATGCACAACTTGCTTCCGTACAACTTTCACACTTCAAACTATCAGATAAGTCCTTACATTCTGGTGGAACTGGTGTCTTTTTGTTAATCACAAAAGTCACAAAGAACAAACCAATTAATAGGACTATTACAATAATTGCTATAATTAAAGGTAACACTATTGAATCATTCCTTTAATTCCCATAAAAGCTAAAGCCATAATAAAGGCTGTAATTAATGCGATTGGAATTCCTTTAAATGCCTTAGGGATGTTTGAAGATTCCATTCTAATTCTAATTGTTGAGAATAAGAAAATTACTAACGCAAAACCTAAAGATGTACCAATTGCATTACCCATTGAAGTTAAGAAATCATAGGCATTATTACTATTTTCTTGTGCAACCCCAAGAACCGCACAATTTGTAGTAATAAGTGGTAAATATACACCTAAAGCACTATATAATCCTGGACTATATTTTTTAATTATCATTTCTACAAGTTGAACTAAAGAAGCAATAACTAAAATATAAACTAAAGTGTCCATAAATGCTATATTAGCAGGAACTAAAACATAATTATAGATTGGCCAACATACAGCAGCTGCAATAACAATAACAAATACTACCGCAGCACCCATACCTATTGCTGATGAAGGTTTTTTAGAAACCCCAAGAAAAGGACAGATACCATAGAATCTTGATAATGTAACGTTATTAATTAACATTGCATTAACAATACCTAAAATGAATGCTAAAAACATACTATGCTACCTCCTTTGCTTGTGTTTGTTGTTCTGCTTGCATTTTAGCAAGTTTTGCTTTTTTTAATTCTTCTATTCTAGCTTTTTCTGCTCGAATTGCTTTTTCAGCTTTATGATTTTTATGATATTGAATAACTGCTAAAACACATCCTAGTGTTAAGAAACCACCTGGAGATTGAACAAACATATCAATTTTATATGTGGCAAGTGGTGTCCAAGAAACTTCAGGAATAAATGTAAATATTTTACCAAAACTAAAGCCACCTGTACCAATAAATTCTCTTATTACTGCCATAATTAATAATGCCATCGCAAAACCAACTGACATACCGAGAGCATCTACTAAACTTGATAAAGGACCATTTTTACTAGCATATGCCTCAGCTCTTCCTAAGATAATACAGTTAACAACAATTAAGGAAATAAATACACCAAGAGTTGAATATAACTCAGGTAAGAAGGCTTCACAAAGCATTTTAACTATTGTAACGAAAGTCGCAATAATAACAATGTAAGCGGGAATTTTAACTTCGGCCGGAATTATATTTCTTAATAAAGAAATTAAAACGTTTGAACCAATTAATACTAATAAGAATAATATTGACATCCCAATTGCTGATTCAATTGAAGTTGTGGTTGCTAGAGTAGGACAACACCCTAGCAAACCAACTAACACTGGGTTTTCAACTATTATACCTTTAACAAAGTTCTTAGTTTGATTAACTTTTTCCTTCATTAGTTATTACCTCCTTTTAGAGTTTCACTAGCACTAAATGCTTTTGCTAATAAATCTTTGACTAATTGAGTACCAACTGTTGCATTAGCAGTTGTTTCTACTGCTGCCACTTCATCAGCTGTCATACCTGCTGTAAATTTAGCAACATATTCAATAATCTTGGTAGCCCTACCACCTGTTTGACCATTTTCAATGATAGAGATACCTACTAATTTACCTTCAGTATCAATACCTACACCTAGAGTAATTACACCAAATCTATTTTCTCCTGTTACTACTAAGAAGTAACCTAAATCAGCACCATCTTGATAATTAGCAGTACCTAAAACTTTATAACCAAATAATATACTAGCATCATCAAATTTTTCTAATACTTCTGATCTAGTAGCTACCATATTAGGGAATACTTTCTTAGCAGTTGATTCGTATAAACTATTATTAATAGTCGTTGGGTTATATTCTTGCATTGCAATTAAGATAGCAAGTCTAACTGTTTCAACACTGAATGAGCCATGAGCTTCCGGATCATTTCCTGGATTCCAAGTTATTGCACTAATTTCTTCTGCTGTCATACCTGGTTTAAAGTAATCTTTATTACTTTCCATAGTATCATCAACATTTGAATGGTTATTTTCAACATCCATTGCATCAACAAATTTACCATCTTTATCTAAGGCAACACATACTATATTATAACCATAAGCATTTTCAAGTCTAATAATATAAGCATAACCTATTGTAGTATTATTAACATCTTTAACATCTACAGCTTTTAAGACATCCTCTTTATTATAGATTTCATCACTTGGCTTTAGCATAGATTCAGATGGAACAAAACTTGGGAAAGCTTCTAGTATTAAGTTATCACATTCAGTTAAATTTGAATGTAATCTAGCTTCTTCTAAAACAGCTAGAGCATTATTTTTAGCAGTTTCATCACCAGTTAAACTTTCAATATCAGCTAATGTAGTTCCGACTTCAATACTATTATAGAATTTTTCTTCTTCTGTTCCTGTAATGTCTTTTAATGCCACATAACCAATATAAGTTCCTAAATTATCTACTCCAAATAAGATGTCATTAATTACATAAGCTTGACCTAAATTTTGACCAGCTACGTAATTATTTACACCTTTAACTTGCATAGCAAAGGTAATACTTGTATTAGTTGCTTCAATTTCTTCTCCTCTTGTATAAATAGCAAATGGGAATAATTCTTTAATTGCCATTTCAATACTTGTAGTATTAGTAGCTGTTCCTTTAGCTTCAGCCATAGCAATTAAGATAGCAAGTCTAGTCATTTCAACAGTATATGAACTATGAGCTTCTGGGTCATTATTAGGATTATAACTGATATCATAAATATCATTTTCTTCCATACCTGCTGGGAAGAAATTAGTTACTCCTGAAATTGAACCATGATTATTTTCTACATCATATACACTGATTAGTTTATTATCAGCATCTAAATAAACTAATACATAATTGTGAGAGTAAACATCCATTCTATTAATGATGAAAGCTTTACTACCATCTATTAATTCAATACCAGAAATTGTTTCTGAATATAGGAATTCTTTTTCATCATAAACTTTCTTAATATTTGTAATATCTAAATTAGGAATAGCATTTAAATAAATTTGTGAATCATTATATAAATCTAGTTTTGCAAAAGTCTTAGCATTAGATTCAGCTATACATAATCTTAAAGCATATTTTACAAGTTGAGCAGCATAACTCATACCTGAAGGTAGATTGGTCATTTGAATATCACTATCACTCATACCTTTAAATGAATCTAAATAAGTCACTACTCTGCCTTGTAATGTATCGCTGAATGAACCACTAATATTAATACTTACTTTAGTTTCATAATTAGTCATAATTGAACCAACATAATTGTGATTTGCATCAACACCAACTACTAAACTCATTACTATATCTTCATTTTCAACAGTTAAGAAATATACATAACCAATAATTGAATCATCAACGTAATTACTTGTACCATGAACTTCATAAGCTTTAGTAATAGTTGGATTGTTAACAACTGATTCTAATTTTACCGTTCTTGTCATAACTGCATTATTAAATAATTGTTTAATATATAATTCGTCTGTTACACTTTCAGATAAATTATTTCCATTAGCATCCATAGCAATTAAAATAGCTAATCTTAATGTTTCAATTGTATATGAACCATGAGCCTCAGGATCATCAGTAGGATTATAATCAATGTTAGTAACATCATCAAAACTTAATCCTGGTTTAAATACAGTTTCACCATATTCATCCATTGTTTCATCTAAATTAGAGTGATTATTTTCAACATCAATAGCATCCTTAAATTTACCATCTTTATCTAAGGCAATACATACAACATTATAACCATAAACATTTTCAAGACGAATAATATAAGCATAACCTAAAACTTTACCTGTAGAATCTTTAGCTGTAATACCTTGTATTATTTCATCTCTATTTAAATCAGCAATTTGTTCAAATGTAGCATTTGCGCCAAATGCTTCTTCATAGTAAGAAGTATAACTTACTACTTCACTTAAAGCATCTTTAACTAGTTGCTTGTATTGGTTAGAACCAACTGTAGCACCTGCGACATTTGCAACACCATCAATATCTGAAGAACTCATGCCATCTGTAAAGCTATTATGGTAATCATTTAATAAACCTGATGCACTTCCTGTTTGAGCATTTTGTATATCTTGAACATTAGCTAGAGTTCCATTACTATTAACAGCTACCATTAATGTCAATACACCATTAAGTTCATTTTTACTAGTTACAACAAAAGCGTAACCAAGTTCGTTTCCTGAACTATCTTTTAATAATTTACCTTCTTCTACACTCTCACTCTTGAATTCAGTAATATCTATGCTTTGACTTAAATCGACATTAGCAAATGCATTAATATAATATTTATCATAACCAGCTTGAGGTCTTTCACCTGTTACTTGTTCAAAGGCTGTGGCAATTAAATCTTTAGCCGTATTAGATGCAAAAGTAGCACCAGCAACACCATCTACACTAACTGCTTCTTCACCTGTCATACCTGTTGTAAATTGTGGAATGAAGTCAGTTAATGAATCAGCTCTACCTGCTGTTTGACCATTTTCTAAAATAAATATACCAGCTAAAGTATTACTACTACTAATACCAACATATAATTTAATATTACCATAATCGTTAGAACCAACTACTGTAACAGCTTTACCAACTTCAGTATCTTCAGCATCTTTTACACTTTGATATTTATCTACGCCATCAACTGTAGCTTCTAAATCTGATATGCTTGCATAATCTTTATTAAACATTATTCTTAAAGCTAAAGTTTCATCAAATGTATTTTGTGCTTCTTTCATAGCTACTAAAATAGCTACTTTAGCACTTGTTGTTGAATATGTAGCCCCCGCAACTGGAGTTAAATTACTAATATCATCATAGCTTGAGTTTGCAGTCATACCACCAACATATTCTGAAGTAATTTCATTTGTATCTACTTCTCCATATGGTTTTTGTACAATTTCAATAGCTTCTACTTGTTTTAAAGTATAATCATTATTTAAGGCTACACCTAAATTGATATTACCAAATTTATTAGTAACATTAACTTCATAATAATAACCTAAAACTGTACCGGCAGAATCTTTAACTTCATAACCAACTTTAACTTGTTGAGCATAAATGAATTGTGTATCTTCAACAGTTTGACCCATATCAACACTATCTCCAAAAATACCAACTAATAATTCTTGAGTAGGTGACATAATACCAGCTTCAGCAAAAGCTGCTGCTAATAAGTTTTTAACTAAATTAGAACCATATGTAGCTCCGGCATATACATCCTTATTTGCTACATCTTCGGCTGTCATACCTGATGTAAAACCAGCAATATATTCATCAATCATAGTATTACGGCCACCAGTTTGACTATTTTCTGTAGCTTTAATACTGCGTAAATTACCTTCATTATCTAAAGCTACTACTAAAGTAATAGTACCATAAGTATTAGCTCCACTAACTTGGAAACCATAACCTAAATTATTGCCATTAGCATCTTTAACAATACATTTTTCTTTAACATAACTTGAACTAAAACCAGAATTTATAAATTCAGAATTACTTGCAGACATTTCTGGGAATAATTCTAAATATGCTGCCATTTTTTGTTCTTCTTTGTATTCAGCTATTTTAGGTGCTGTAAACATATTTACACCGGCAGTAGCTACTGCACAAACTAAACAAATACTAAATAAAATTAAACAAATCTTTAAATATTTTTTCATTGTAGGCTACCTCCTACATAAAAGGCAACTTCTAGATTACTTGTTCTACCAGCAACGGTATAACATATTATTAAACATATAGCTATCATTACTACAAATGTCACTAATAATTGAATCCACGAATAAGTATTTTTCTTGCCTTGCATGAAATAATCTAAAGCTGCGGCAATCATATTGGCAAATAAAATAGCAAAAGCTGTACCTTCTGGGTAACTACCGATAAAACGAATTAAACCAACCATTAAACCGGCAAATACACCGACAAATAAACGACCAAATTTAGTAACTGGACTTGTAACAGGGTCGGTAATCATAAATACAGAGGCAAATAATAAACCACCTGCTAACATTTGATATAAATAGAAATTCCAAACATCAGTACCATTAATACAATATAAAGTAATACCTACACTTAAAGCTACTACACTGAAGCCAAGTAACATACCTAAAGTTGAACGAACATCAATAGCCCTTCTTATTAATAAATAGATAAAAGCTACAATTATTAATAATGAACAAACTTCACCCATAGCTCCCGGAACATTACCTAAAAATAAATCAGAAATACTATAATTAGCTAAAGCATTACCAAAATTACTTAAATTACCAGCTATTTGAGCTAAAGGTGTACCGCCAGCCAAAACGCCATCAACTACTAAATCAGGTCTAACAACTCCTGCAGCTACATTTCTAGCCGCATCAAGTTGTGAACTAAAACATAATAAAACAAATATAAACCCAACAGCTGCCGGATTAAAAATATTACTGCCGTACGGGCCATAAACTAATTTACCAAATAAAATACCGACTAAAGAACCGACAATTACTACATAAACCGGAGTAGCAGCCGGTAAAAGTAATGAAAAGATAAAGGCTGAAATTAAAGGGCATAAAATGTTATTTATATTAAATCCTTCTAATACTCTTTTAAATCCAACTTTTGAAAATAATTCTCTTCTTAACATACCATCTGGCCATTTAATTAAGGCAACTGCAATAAATTCCGTCAATAGCATAGTTATTACTGCTGTTAAAATGACATAAATACCATTCCAACCATTTTGAATCATCGCAAATAATAAAATTGGTATTAACGCAATTATTACATCAAGCATCATACGCTTAACTGATACTTTTTTTCTTATATACGGACTAGTTTCTCTTCTAAAAACCATAATTATTCACCCTATTTTATAAGTTTTTTTGCTTGACGCATATAATCTGTTAAATTAATCTTAGAAGTACAAGTATAACCACACATACCACATTCAATACATTCATTAACTCTTAACTTCTTAAGTGCATCAATATCTTTTATTTTACATGCTTTCATAATTAAAACAGGTTGTAAACCACAAGGACAAGAATAAACACAAGATGCGCATCTAATACATGGTTCTTCTTTATAATCTTTAGCTTGTAAAACAATAGCTGAAGTACAAGAAGCACTACATACTGCATCATCACGTAACAAACAAGCCCCCATCATCGGACCACCCATGATTAAGACTTTATCGCTATCATCAACATAGCCGCCACAAATCTCTAATAAATCAGTTAAATGGGTACCAATACGCATTCTAATATTTGATGGATATTTAATACCATCACCAGTCATAGTAAAATTACGTTCAATAACCGGCATATTAAGTCTAACTGCCCTATACACACCTAAAGTTGATGAAGCATTAAACACAATAACACCATGTTTACTAGGTAAATCGCCATGTGGAATTGTTTTTCCTGTAACGGTTTTAATCAAAGCTATTTCCCAACCTTGAGGATAAAAGTTTTCAACTCTTTTTATTTCAACAGGAATATCTAAATGTCTTTTTCTAACAGCTGTTAAAACTTGAAATAAATCATCATATTTCTTTTTAAAACATAAATAAGCTTTTTTAGCACCTGTAGCCTTTAAAAGATATTTAATACCTTCCATTATCTTATTAGGATATTCAAGTAAAATACGATGGTCAGTTGTTAAATAAGGTTCACACTCTACCCCATTAATGATTAATGTATCAATATTTTGACAAGACTCTAATTTAACATATGTCGGGAATGTAGAACCACCAAGACCAATACAAGAATTATCTTTAACCCTTTGAATTATATCTTCTCTTGTATAACTATCTACTTCTTCATCACTACGCTCATAAATAGTAGGCTCATATTCATCTTTAAAATCATTTTCAATCTCAATGAACTCAAGCATTTTACCAGTACGGTGCCATTTTTTAACTGTCCCTAAAACAGTACCACTAACTGTAGAATGCATATTTTGTTCAAAATAGCCACCATTTCTTTTACCGATAACAGTCCCTATTTTTACTTTATCCCCTGGTTTTACATAAACATCAGCCGTCTTACAACGAGCATTAGTAATAGAAACATAAACTCTTTTAGGATTGGTAAAATGAATTGTAGGTAGTGATGTTGTCATGTTTAATACATCAGATATTGCTCTTGTTTTAGCAATCATAAAATCATTCCTCCTATAATCAACTTGGCTAATTCGCTTTTTTTCATTCTTTTTTGCATTGCTAAATTTATTATATATTTATAAGCTTCATCTTCAGTTAATTTTTTTTCATGCATTAGTTTTAATTTAGCTTGTCTTACTAAATCATTTGTTTTAATTTCTTCTTCTAATCGCATTACTTTTTTCTCTAAGTTAATTAAACAATTATATGTTTTAATCGCATAACGTAAAACATCGTCTAATCCAGATATATTTTTTTCTTCTAATAAAATAAAATTAGACTCATTAATAATATTATATAATTGACCGTATTCTAAAGATTTAGAAACATAAACGACCAACATATTTTTATTAGCAACAAGTAAAGCTAATAAATTAGTCATATTACCTAAATACTCTTTATTTAAAATTAATATATCAGTTCTAATTTTAGCTAAATTATTCTTTAAAAGACTACATTCTATATCTAAAAATGTAACTTGATAATCTTTTAAATTACACGCTTGTTTAAACTTGAAATCAGTTTTATTATTAACTAATACTAATACTTTATGCAAATACTACACCTCTAAAGCTCATAGTCGTTATATTATAACATTTTTATTTTAAAAAATTAATGATTTTAAGGTAAAAATGTAAAATTATTGAGGCTTCCTTAAGAAATATAATCCAAATTTCTAAGAAAGCCTCTTTAATTACAATATTTTAATAGCTTGTTTATCTTTTATTTCATAAATTACATCACTAGCATTTAAAAAATCTTTATTATGGCTAATTGAAACTATAGTATAACCCTTAGCAATTAATTGTTTTAAATTCGCTTCAAGTTTTATTGTGGTTTGACTATCTAGATTAGATGTGACTTCATCTAACAATAAAACTTTACAACCTCTTAAAAGTCCCATAGCTAAACTTAATCTTTGTTTTTCCCCACCACTCATTAATTTGCCCATTTCACCAATATCGGTATTTAAACCATTCGGCAAACTACTTATAAAGTCACGTAAACAAGCAATTTCTAAAACTTCATTAATATCATCATCCGTTAATTCAGATTTAATTAACTTCATATTATCTAAAATAGTCCCTGGAAATAAATAAATATTTTGACTAACTTTTGTTATATTTTCTCTAATACTAAATGCGTTAACTTGTAATATATCTATACCATCTATCAATATTTCATTTTCTTTTGCTAAATATAATTTCAATATTAGATCAAACAATGTAGATTTACCACTACCAGTTTCACCGATGATACTAGTCCATTTATTATATTTAATTTCTAAATTCAAATTTTCTAATATGGTTTTTTCATTATCATAACTAAATGTTAAATTATTAAATATAATATTATCTTTAAATTCAAAATTAGAAAGATTATTATTATCTTCTCTTTCATCTTTTAATTTTAAATAAGACATAACCTCTTTAAAATTAGCATCTTCTTTTTTCTTATTAACCTTCGTATTTAAAACAACATTAACTTTTGCATAATATGTACTAACATAACTCATTATTGTGACTAATGAACCTAATGTAAACGCAAATAAATCATCAAAAATAAAATATGCACCTAAGCCAAAAGTAACACCTGTAAACAACAATGTCATAAATCCACTTGACCAAATCCCTGTAAGTGTGTCTAAAGCTGCAACTTTACCCCAAACTTGATTTATTTTAGTATTAGCTTGTTTAATTTCTGTTAATTTCCTTTCTTCTAAACGTGCTGTTTTAATAAATTCTATAGCTTTAAAAATGTCACCTTTTACTTGGGTCATCTTAGCATTGTTTTCTACGACTATATTAATCTCATTTTCTGTGCTTTTCATTATTTTTTTCATTGGTAATAAAATTAGAGGTAAATATAATATTTGAACACATCCTAATATCGGATTAATAGTTATCATTAAAATTAATGTAACAATACTCATTAAAATATCTATATAATACCTTGGTAATGATATAACATAAAAATTTAAATAACCAACTATTTCTTTAGATACATATGACAACAATTCTAAAGAATTCTCTTTATCAAAATATGTATAATCTTGATAAATTAATTTACTCATAACATCAATGCTTAAATCATTACCTTTATTCCTAACTAATTTAATCATTATATAATTATAGAACAAATTTAAACCAACACTAATAAATGGAAGTGTTATGAATAATATTATACCAATAATTAATCCATTTAAATTTCTATTAGGTATAAAATCATCTACTATTATCCCCATAACATATGGTGAAATTAAACTAATTGCTGATATTATGATATAAATTATACTTGAAAATATCATAAATTTTTTAATTTTATATTCTTTTAACATAACTATAACCTGCTTATATTTTTTTAGATTCTATATACTTTTATCTTGATTATGATAAACACATCTACTTATTCTTTAAAAATAATTTTCAGTTTTTCGAGATTATCAATAAAATCACTAACGTCTTTACTAACTTTTTCTTTATCATCAATAACATTATATTTTTTACAACACTTTTCGACAATATCTTCAAAATCCAATCCTGCTGCAATACTTTCCCATATAAATTTGGACGTTGTTTTGACACAAACTGATGTATTGGTTAAGAAATTGTATATCAGAGACTCATCTCCAACTGTACCATAACTTACAAATTTGGATATTTTATACATTTTTTAACCTAGCCTTCCTTGTCTCACAATATTTTTTCGCTGGTATAAAAGCATTACCTGTATGATTTAAATTATCACAAATACATATAGAACAATTGTTAATATATTCACATGTGTTACATTTTTCAAAATGTTCTCTTTTTATTGACCTAATTATTTTAAGTATGTGCGACGTTTCCCAAAGAACTTTAATTGATGTACGCTTCAAATTACCAATAGGAGTATTAAAAAATGTACATGGATAAACATTTCCTGAAGAATCTATCGAACAGGATGTCCTACCAGCAATGCATCTAATTTCATCTTTCTTCCTGTCAAATAAAGCTTTTTCACTTAGTTTAAAAACACTCTTTTGTTTCATCATTTCTTCATAAGAAGGCAGTAGACTATCTATTTGCTTTTTTCCTTGTAACAATGTATTAAAACTTATATTTACATTTGTAATACCTAGTTCATTAAAAAAGTGCTGTATATTAGATAACTCGTTTACGTTATGTTTTGTTACTGTTACCGCAATACCTATATTCATTTTCAAATCAATCATATATTTTATGTTATCTATAACTTTATTATAGTTAGATTTATCTTTAATTCCAAATAAAAAAGAATAATTATTCGGAATAATACTATGAAAACTAATTGTTATTCTTTCTATTGAAATTTCATTTAATTTTTCTATTATTTTTCTATCAATTAACATGGCGTTAGTGATAATAGATATTCTAAAGTGTAAATTTCTAGCATATTGTAAAATATCCAAAAAATCGTCTCTACAAAATGGTTCACCACCAGAAAATCCTATAGAATAAACCCCCATATCCCTTAAATCATTTAAAATTGCTTTAATTTCTACAGTAGATAATTCTGTTTGTGATTCTTTATGTTCTCCTTGAAAACAAAAAATACAATTGGCATTGCATCTATTAGTAACATCAAACTCCACTTGAAATAACGAATTGATTGTTAACGCCTTAGTTTGAAAATACAAAAATAAATCTTTTTCCACTATAAAAACCTCCCCCACATTTGCATAATTGTTTCTATAATATCCTAATTTTTATTTATAAGGTGGTTTAAAATTAAAATTTAACTTAAAAAAACAATAAAAATTCTCCTCGTGTATTATGTATATAATTATAAAATTAAAATAATTAACAACAACGAATGTGATCACATGCAACAGAAAAATTGACAATAACTATGCATGGCTTTGACATATCATAAACCTTTAAATCATCTTCGGTTATTGAATTTTGTGAAATTAAAATTTCAGGAGTTTCCCACACAAAACAGCACCACCTTTCATCAAATTAATTTATAATATTTACACGAGAAGAATTTGCCATTTAATAAAGAAGCAATGTATATATATCAAAACTATTGTTTTAAAAACTAACCAAATCTTTTATGTATAGAAATCTAGCTTCGTTTTAAATTATATCATAAAAACTTTTTTTTACAATGACTAGTGATTACGCATACACTTTTTACTATATTAAGTGGTTTTGAACCTTTTTACCCATCAAAATCACTTTTTTATTT
>CALUQZ010000019.1 GCA_944323055.1 uncultured Acholeplasmatales bacterium | reverse complement strand
TTTTTTTGACTAAAAATAAAAAGGCTGTGAAATAAGCCTCTAATTAAATATTAGAAATTTATTTTTTCACAGCCCCATTTTATAATTAGTTGTTTTGAACGTATTGTTTAATTGTTTCTTTAGCTATATATTTTTCTGTAACACTTTCTAAAGTAATTTCTGTTACATGATATACTAAACCTTCTGTAGGTGTTATGAATTCAGAACCACTAGCCTCATTAACACTAATTAAGAAGTTAGATAAAATACCATGTGCTATCTTACTATCTAATACAGTATTTAAATCATTAGATTCCATATTGGTAATATCACTTAAATTATAAATACTAAATGTAAATGAAGTATTGTCAGAACTACTTTCTGTCATCACATTAATAGCTTTTATGAAAGCTCTAAGTTCTGCTGCATCAAAGTAATAATACTTTTGTTCACTAGGAATATAACTACCTTCAACCTTAGTTATGATATTTTTAGATAATATATCTTCATTATCAGTAGGAATATATGTTACATAAGCTGTACTATCATTCATCGTGTTGGTTATAATCTTATTAGATATAGTAATCCTTAATGTATTTGAGCTAAATAAAGCTTCATTATTTAATATATCATTTCCTGGAACTTTAATTGCTTCTGTCTCATTAGAAATACTAGAAATACCTAAATAATTTAGATCATCTATTAACGCTTGTAATTCAATACTTGTAATTGCTAAATCATTATAATTACCACTATATTCTCTTACATCATCACTTAATATCATAATGCCTAAAGTCGCATTTGTAGTTGTATCTAAAACATTATTAGAAACCGTTAAATAAGCTAATGAACTACTATATAATCTAACAATTGGTTTATTATCGGCACTTGATTTTAAACTACTTATAATATTATCAACATCGAAATTAATTTGATTACCTTCACCGGTTAATTGTAACATATCTGCTACACCAAACAAGTTAGCCATTTCTTCATTTTGTAACCATAATGAAGTACTTAATTCCATATCATTAGTAATTCTTGTTAAAACACTAGGTTTAACTAAAGATTCAATTCCCATAACATTATTAATCATTGTAGCATGTAAAATGTAGCTATTTAATAATTGTTGTTGTAAAGCTATTTTATGAGAAATTGTACTCTCATCATCTGTACTTAAAACTAAAATATCAGCTGCATTTAATTTATTTGAGATTACTTCACCATAATTTTCATTACCATCTTCAACCCCAATAATCTTAAATACATCTAAGACATTAGTCATTTCACTACTACTATTAATATCAACTTCACCATTGTCTTTTCTTGTTAAATACCACGGTGTATCAATCGGAACTACAGTAGCTACTTCATCTTCACTACTTTCATTACTTGAAATACTCTCTTCTACCTTAACTTTAATAGCAGCTTCTAAAATAACTGAACCAAATATTGTATCACGTCTAGCAATATATTCATCATCACTTGCCGGATCATCATTAGCTTCACCTATAACATTATTAACAAGTCCAATCGGATTAGCTAATTTTTCAGCTATATCATCATTTTCTGATAAACCTAAACCTTGTTCGCCTAATGAATCAATTAATCTTGACCATTCACTTTCACGAACATACATATCACCATTAATAATTTCTACAGCATATTTTTGTTCTTTATCATTTTCTAAATTATTTAATGTAATAAAATCAATTGCACTATCTAATTCATTAGTTAAAGTTAAACTTAATACTGTTGAATTTACAACATTAGTTAACTTAGTACCACTTTGAATCATAGATTCTTCATTTAAAGTTAAAATGACATTAGCATTCATATTAATTGTATTAGGTTCTACTTCTGAAACATTTAAGGCTAATTCATTTAACGCATCAAAGATGTATTTCATCTCATCATCAGTATTATAGTCCTCATTTATGAAAGAGATATTTAGATACTCTTCACTAATATTAGTTTTAACAATATCATTATAATTATCTTTTTCATAATCTAACAACGTTCTATCAACAGATGGAATATCTACTGCATTAGTTCTTAAAATAGTATTTAAAGTACTAGCTTTTAAAACATTACTTTTTACTAATGTAGCTTGAACATTTAATTTATTAGTTTTAATTGTATCAAACTCATCTACATTTTCATAATCAGATTGTACGATAACTAAACTATAAACTGTAACTTTACTAGCTACTTCATCTTCAAAATTAGGTTCACCATAAATTTCTCCGATTTCTGTAACTTTAAAGACATCCATAATATTACTTAACTCTTTTCTACCTGTTTCAACAATAGAAATTCTACGAGCTAAATTGGCATCATTATTTTCTGTCTTTTCAGTATACCAATTTACATATTCATCTTGACTTAAGTAATTAGGTATAACTAAAGTATCGTTATTTTCTAGATTACTATAAATATTTGTTACTACTGTAGCCTCTAATATATATGATTTTAATAAAATATCGCGTTTATCTTCATAAGCTTTATAATCACCTATAAAAATATTACTAACATAATTATTAATGTTTTGAAGTTGTTCTAAAACACTTTCTTCATTACTTGCATTAATACCTAAAGAATATTCAAGACCTGAAACTAATTGATACCATTCACTATCTTTAACATAACTATCACCATAATTATCAGCTCCTGTTTTAGCTGTATCAGGAACACTTACATAAGCTGATAAGTCTTCGCTAGATAATAAATTAGTCATTGTCATAGCTAATACTTTAGATGCATCAACTACTTCAATTATATATTTACCTTTATTAGTTCCTTCTATCAATTCATCATTTAATAAAAGGATTTTATTAGTCATTTCATCTTGATTAAAACTACCATCTATTAAACTATTTAATTTAATATCTAAAGCTTTAGTAGCTTCTAAGATATTTAATATTTCTTTATTGGCAACCCAAGTAATTGTATCAAAATCTTGATTAAATATATAATCATCGCTATTAGAATCATAATTTAAATTGTTATAAACATTAGGCAATTTAATATAATCATTATCAAGAGATACTTGATAAATACTATTTATTAAAGAAGCATGTATAATCATAGATTTTAAAACATCACTACTATTATCTTGTACATTATCTAAATTATAATCTAATTCATTATTTTCATTAACATAAGCTATAAGACTAGCGGCATGAAGCGTATTATATAATTCATCACTACTAATTACATTTCCCTCATAGTTTACATCATAAGCTGATTTAGGAATAATTAAACTAAATGAATCTTGTGATGGCATAGTTGTTAAAATATTAGTAAAACTATAATGCATTATATCTGAAGCTATTAAAGAATCAAAATTAGGTCTACTAATATTCATTAATGATACATAATAATTAGTATCATTATTAATTAATTTTTCAATATCTAAAACTTTGCTGCCATCTTCATTTGTTAAAGTTAAAGCATGTAGTAAATTAGCAAATTCACCTTGTTCACCTAACCAATTTTTCATAATAATTTGATTAGTTTCATTATCATCTGTATAAGCTAAATAACTAGGAATAACAATATAATTAGCTATAGATTCATCACTATCTACCGTATTTACTAAATAATTAGAAGCTGTCGCTACTAAAATATCTGAACTAATAATACTATCTTGGACATTTTCTAAAGACATAACATCTAATAAAACATTTATATCAGCTGTAATATCGGCAAATTCTATAACATCTCTAGCTATTAACTCACTAACAACCGGTTTAACAGTTAAAAGTAGGTTAGCTAATTCTTCTTTATTTATTAGTTTTACACCTTCAACTTCACTCATAGCTTCATCTGGTACTAAAACTTCTAAGTCATCAACATGTAAGTTAGTTAATAATAAACTCATACTATAATATAAAACTTTAGAATTTAAAGTATAGTTAATCAATGTTTCATCTTCATCATATTGTTCACTTAAAGTAGCTAATATACTATCAACAGTTATTAAATTATAATTTTCATTAGCTAATTCATCTAAAACGCCAGATCTAACTAATTCTCTTAAGGTATTAAATAATACTCTAAATTCACCTGGTGTATCACCTTCATCTTGCCATGTGATATTACGTGGCATTTTAATATTGCTATCAGTTGTATTATTTACTGAATTTAACATTTGATTTAAATAATTATCATATACTAAATCATACATTAAATCAGATTCAAATAAAGTACTTACTGAATCAAAATCAGCAATTTTATTAACTACCTCATCATAAGCATTATCTATAACTTCTCTATTTTGATAATCAGCAGCAAATACCATATCTAATCCACCAAAGAGATTAGTATTTGCTTCTATCATCTCATTTTCTATTGAAAGAGTAATTTGTGAAATATCATTAACTGAAGCTATTATATCATCTAAATCATTTAACCAATCCGTATTTATATTTAAATAAGGATTTTCATAATTATTACCTAATTCTTCACTAAAATATTTAAATGAGTAATCAATAGCTCGATCAAGCGAACGATTAATTTTAGTTCTTTTTTCTTTTACAATTAATTCATCATTTTCAACAACATCTTCAGGATTATTAGTAAAAATCGACAAATTATTTAATGATTCTTGAATAGGACTAATAATAGCAAATGTTCTATTTATTTGTCCAATATTATAAGTATTTGAATTAGGATCTGTTGTATCTTTATAATTCATTAAATCTAAGATTTCACCAATACTTTTTGTTAATCCAACTAATATTTCTTTAATATCATTACCTGTAACTAAATCATAAGGACTGATGTAATAAGGATCATTATCTTCACTTGCAAACATTGTTGTAACAACATTAACCATATAACTATCTTCTAATCCTGTTCCTTCTGTTAATGTTTCAATATTTAAAACACAAGTAGAAATAGCCGCTTTAGCTAAATTAAAGAATAAAACTGTACCTTCATATTTCTCAACAACTCGTGTTAAAGCTTCCTCAAAGGTTAACATGTCACCATCATATTCTAATTTATTATCACTATTAAATAAATCTGTTAAAGCCTGTAATGTATCTTCACTTCCTTTAATATGGTCAATAGTAATAGATTCACCACCATAAAGATTAAATACATCTAACAAATCTTGACCTAATCCGGTAAGTGAAGTTATTTCATTTACAAAATAATATACTTCACCAGTTTCTGTTGATTCAGCCTGTACGATAGAGTTAACAAAGAAAATATAAAAAGGAACATCGTCTACTTTAATATTATTAAAAGCTTTTAAAATACCAGTATTACCAAATTCTTTTAACATATTATCTATATCATAAACATTTGATATTGTTTCATCAGTAAACTTAGTTTCTTGTGGTTCTCTACCAGCTGTAACAAGATACAATAAAGTTCCAATTAAACCAACACAACAAACGCCAACTATACCGCCTCTAACAAGACCAACTACTCCACCTAAAATACGTCTTTTCTTATAAACTTTTTTTCTTCTTTCAAGTTTCTTTTGATATCTTTTTTCTTTAAAAAATGGTAGATAAACTAATAAATAAAGTAAAATTTTAAAGATAAAGAAGGCAATTAAAGCTATAAGAGCAACGCCAATTCTAAAGGTCATTTCAGCAACAGCAGAAATAGAATCATAGGCCTCAATCGGAATATATTCAATACCTCCAGCCTCTATTTCGGCTTGTTTAAAGATTGCTGTAAATAAACAATCTATTAAGGTAACATCTTCTGGGCGCACATTAGTATTTAATATCTGATTAAAATCATCAGGCATTGAAATACCTGTTGATTCACAAATTGAACTACCAAAAAGTTGATATAGCATTTTACCTCTATCAGCTGTTAGTAAAGCGAAAACTAACACAGATAAAGCTATAGCTACTAACATCAAAATGAATTGAATTATACCTTTTCTAAAGCCTTTCATAAAGCCTCTAATTGTCCATAAAACAACAATAACAACAAATAAAATGGTTGGGACAATCATGATCCAACTTTGATTTTGTTCAATAAAGTTTAGTATTTGTTCTAACACATTTACCACTCCTTACAATAGTTAATTATATTATAAACTAAGACAATATAATTATACTTCATTTTACACATTTTTTTCATACTATTTTTAACTTTTTTAAAAAACATAGTATTGCAAATTAGACTACAATGTGCTAGAATTATAGAGCTTTTAGGAGTAATTATTAAATTTATTTAAAATAATATCTTCATATTATTATTAAATAATCCTTTAGTTACAACTTAATTAGGGGTATGGTGTCAATGGTAGCACGCGGGTCTCCAAAACCTTTAGTGTGGGTTCGAATCCTACTACCCCTGCCATTAATAAGAATTCAAAGTTTCGCTTAGTTGCGAGCTTTTTTATTTTTTAAAACACGATTAAAAGTTGTAGGATGGTAGCTACAACTTGAGTTTATAGTAATTTTATTAATTCTTCTATTGATTCTACATCTAAGGCTTTCTTTCCTTTTTTAATTGTAGGAGTGTAATGTAAACTAATTAATCCTAGTTCCTCAATAATTAATTATTAAAAAGTCGTTACTTTTTAGGTAACGGCCTTGATTTATGTGTAATCGGAACAACTATTGCGAACCCTCCTGGGAAAAAATAGGTGTGCGAATAATACTCCTCTGGTGGAGCTGAGAAAGATTTGAACAATTGTTAAATCACTATCAAACCTCACCACATAGCAGTAACTAAATATGAATTAATAACTAGACAATATGAGATTGATTAATATTATGTTCTAAATGTGCTTTTATTTCTTCCATTCTTTTAGTATAAAATTTATATTTTTTATTAGCTATAAGAATGAATGTATAAAATCTTCCAAAACCATATTTTTTATAATTAAATTCTTTTATGTCTTTAATTATAATTTCTTTCTTAATAAATATAAACCAAGAAATTATAATTTTATCTTCATACAATTCTACTTTATACGTGAATTGTGATAAAAAAGCAAATATACAAAAAGCAAATATTAACCAATAAACTATTGCTAGTTTTACATCATCACCTTCGAAAAAGATAGTTCCAACAACGGCTAGAATTAAAAATAATCCTGCTGAAAATCCAAATATTTTACTTTCTTTTCTCATATCATCTTTTAAAATCATTTCAGTATCCTCCTGTTATATTGACATTAACACACTTTTTACCAGGCCTTCATTATATCATGGCTTTTTACTTTTGTTCTACTGGCAAATCTTTAGCGCTAACACATTTACATAATAAATTATTTTTGATAAGTCAAACTAACTACCATTTCGACATTAAAAGTTCTTGGAAACATATCAACGGCAGTCATTTCTTTAACTACATATCCTAAATTTTTAAATTCTTCTAAATCTCTTTTTAAAGTTTGTGGTTCACAAGATATATATACTACTTGTTTAATCTTTAACATACTAATAGTTTTTATAAAACCTTTAGTAGAGCCGCTCCTAGGTGGATCTAAGATTAGGGCATCTACTTTTAATTTATTTTTACTTAAATTGTATAATACGTTAGTCGCATCACCATTAATAAATTTAATGTTTTTAACATTGTTAATTCTAGCATTTTCTTTTGCTATAAATATTGAACTTTTATTTAATTCAATACTTATAACTTCTTTGACCCTTGAACTTGCAATTAAACCAATAGTACCTACACCACTATAGGCGTCTATTATAGTCATATTCTTATTAGGTTTTAATAATTCTAAAGCTTTAGAATATAATTTTTCTACACCTTCATGATTAATTTGATAAAAGGTGTCTGAACCTATTAAAAATTTATAACCTAATATTTCATCTTTAATAAAACCACTACCATAAGTAACTTTTACATCTTCTCCTAAAACAATAGATGTATCTCTATAATTGTAGTTTTCTACAACTGTTTTGACATTATTATATTTATTAACTAAATCTCTAATAATTTCTTTTCTTTTAGGTAAGACATTATTAGCTAAAATTAAACATACTAATACTTCAGACATATCTTTATTTCCTTTAAGTAAGATATGTTTTATTAATCCAGTCTTACTAAATTTATCATAAGCTTTTATTTTATATTTAAGTAATAATTCTTTTAAATACATAGCTATTTCATCTAAAACTTCATTATGTAAATGACATTTATTTATCTTGATAAAATCATGGCTACCTTCTTTATAAAAGCCAGTACTTAAAGAACCTTTATGTTCAATTACATAACTAATTTTATTTCTATAATGTAGATAATTATCCATTTTAGTAATAACTAAATCTTTTCTATTAAATAGTTTATTGATATATTTAGTTTTAATTTCAATTTCTTTTTCATAGCTAATATGAAGGTATTGACAACCTCCACAATAATAAAAAGATGGACAAATTAAATTGATTCTATCAGGACTTGGTTTTATTATTTTAACTAATTCATAATGCTTATTTTTAACTAATTCTACTTCTTCATCTTTTAATACACCAGATACAAAGATTTTTTTATCATTAATAATAAAAATCCCATCACCTTTAAAATCATTATCTATACAACGCATTATACATCAATCCTTTTTAACAATTTAGGGGCTATTGTTTTTAACAAAACAAAAGCTAAAACAAACATTAAAATAACTATTCCAAATAAAGTTATATATGCTATTACTTCACCTTTAATAAAATATAAGAAAATTCCTAAAGATACTAAAAATATACCTGATACAAAACCTACTAACATAGTTAACACATTAGAGGCCATATTCTTAACTTGTCTATAACTAGACCAAACTAATTTCGGATATTTAAGGTTAAAACAAAGTCCTACAACACCTATAGCATATATGTATAATTGTGGAACTATAACGATAAACACAATTCCTAAAACACTCAAGTTATAAAGTACAGCTATTACAATCGTAAAGATTAAGGTTAAAACACCTATAATTAATTGATTTTCCATTAATTTCACATTAATATAAGTTTTTTCTTTAATAGGTAATGTTTTAACTATCCAAAAAGTTTTACCTTCTAAAGTTATACTAAATGATGTATAAGTAGCTAAACCTAAAAAAAGTAATATAACAAAAGGCATTATATTATATAAGCTTTGTAAAGCTTGTGAATTATCTTCATCAGGTAATGAATCCATATTAGCGTGAAGACTGAAGTAAAAACTTAGTCCGATAATTAAAACTAATATGGCCGGCATAATTGCGCTTATTAAAAACATTTGATTATTAAGTAATCTTTTTAAATCATTTTTTATTATAGAAAAAGATACTTTATTTGAATTGATACTTTTAACCGTAAATTTAGGCTTTTTACCAACATATTCCATTGCTTCATATATTTTATCATAGAAAATAGAATATACTGATATAAATAGAGTAGATAAAGCTATAGCTACTACTAAATAGCATGAAAAATATAAAATATTATGTTCTATAAATCCTTCATAAATAATATTGAATGGGAATATTTTATGAATATTTGTTATATTAGTTAGTTCATTAGCTACATCATAATCTAAATTATTTAAAATTAAGTAGATAAAACACATAGCAAAAATAAAGGCAATATAAATAAATGTACCTACATATTTTAACCATGGTAAGCGTAAGGTTAACATTTGTAAGGCAAAACCTATAATGAAGGCTAATAACAGTGAAAATAGTGGCAAAGTTAAAACTAAAACTATCCCATAGAAGATAAAACTTAAGTCTATTAAGCTATATAAAACAACACAAGGAAGAAAGATTATTAAACTAAAGATTAATTCTTCTAAATAAGTTAATAATAATTTAGCTAAAATAATACTAGATTTAGTTAACGGTAAAGGTGTTAAAAAGTTTTTGTCTTTAGGTGAAAATAAAGTTGCTTTAACACGATAAATACTTGAAAAGAAAGTGAATATTATTACTCCTATTGCTAAAAACAAAGGGTAATAATAAGCATATTTGCTTTGAGCTAGTGCACTAGCAAATAGTAAATTAATAAATAATGATATAACAATCATTAATATTATATATATAGCTATTAATGTTTTTAAAGCATAATTCTTTTTACTAGATTTATTAAAAGAATCTTCTAATTCTAATTTTACTAAACTAAACAATTTATTCATGTTCTGTTAACTCCAAAAAGAAATCTTCAAGTGATGTATTTTCTTTCATTTCATTAAAAGAACCATTAAATATTAACTTACCTTTATTTATTATACCTATATGAGAACATAGTTTTTCTACTACTTCAAGAACATGACTTGAAAAGAAAATTATACTACCTTTATTCATTAATTCTTGCATTAAAAGTTTTAAATTATGACTACTTTTAGGATCAAGACCGACAAACGGTTCATCTAAAACTAATAATTTAGGTTCATGAATTAAAGCACCAATAATAGCTAATTTTTGTTTCATACCATGTGAAAATGTTTTAATAGGCATATTTAGACTATCTTTTATTTCAAAGATGTTAGCATATTTTTCTATTAATGCTATTCGCTTATCTTTAGCTATTTTAAATACATCAGCTATAAAATTTAAGTAATTAATTGCTCTAACATTTTCATATAAATCCGGATTATCAGGGATATAAGCTATTTTTCTCTTATATTCAAGTGGATTTGTTTTTAATGTAATATCATCTAATATAATTTCACCAAAATCAAATGAATGAAGTCCTACAATGCTTTTTATCAAAGTAGATTTACCAGCTCCGTTTGGGCCAATAAAGCCATATATTTCACCATCATTTATAGTTAATGAAATATTGTCATTAGCTGTTAAACCATTTCCATACTTTTTTGTAACATTATTAATTATTAACATAAATTTATCCTCCGATTGTGCTAATTATAACATAAAAAAGCATATAGCTATACTATTTTTGTGCTATATGCTTCTAAATCTATTATTTCATCTACTAGCCCTTCATAAAATTCTTTCTCATGACAAACTAAAATAATAGTTCCTTTATAAGATAATAAAGCTTCTTTTAAAGCTTCTTTAGCTAGTTTATCTAAATGATTAGTTGGTTCGTCTAATATTAAAGTATTAGTTTCTCTATTTCCTAAAACTTGAAGTCTAATTCTAGCTTTTTCACCACCTGATAAAACAGGCATTAGGCTCTCTGCTTTATCTTTATTAATTCCTACCCCCGCTAAGAGACCTCTTACTTCTTTATTGGTTAGTTCACTATAAAATTGCCAAACATAATCAATGGCTGTAATATATTCAAATTCTAATTCTTGTTCAAAATATGCATAATTAATATTGTAATCAACTTCTGCTTGTCCGCTAATCGGTTTAATTAAACCTAATAATGTTTTAAGTAATGTCGTTTTACCTATACCATTAACACCTTTAATTAAAACTTTCTTGCCTCGTTCTATCGTTAATGTTAAAGGTTTAGATAATGGTTCATTATAACCGATAACTAAATTTTCAGAGCTTAATACAAACTTACCTGATGCTGGTCCTTTTTTAAAGATAAATGTTGGCTTTACTAATTCCTTTGCTTTATCAATTATTTCCATTTTATCTAAAATTTTTTGTCTAGATTTAGCTAAATTAGTAGTAGCTACTCTAGCCTTATTTTTGGCAATAAAAGTTTCTAGTTTAACTATTTCTTTTTGTTGTTTTTCATAAGCTTGATTTTGATTTCTTCTTTTTATTTCATACATTTCTTGAAACTTAGTTAAGTTACCGGTATATCTAGTTAAAGTAGCATCTTCAATATGATAAACAACATTAATAACACCATCTAAAAAAGCTTCATCATGACTTACTAAAATAAAAGCATTTGGATAATTAATTAAATAATCTTTTAACCAAGTAACTTGATTTTCATCTAAGAAGTTAGTAGGTTCATCTAATATTAAAATTGTAGGTTGTTGTAATAATAGCTTAGTTAATAAAACTTTACTTCTTTGTCCACCTGATAGCATTGAAACATCTTTATCAAGACCTACTTCTTTAAGACCTAACCCATAAGCAACTTCTGTGATTTTATTATCTAAATTATAAAAATCACTTTGTTCTAGTTCTGATTGAATTTCCCCAATTTCTTCTAACATTAAGTTTTGTTTATTAGTATCTTCTTCTAAAGCTAAATCTTCATATAATTTAAACATCTTTTTTTCTTTTGTAAATAAAGGTAAAAAAGCTTCTTCTAAAACTTCTTTAATTGTTTTTCCAGCAGCTAGGGTTAGATACTGATCTAAATATCCGGTCGTTAAGTTTTTAGCCCATACTATCTTCCCTTCATCTGGAGATATTTGATGCGTAATGAGTTTAATAAAAGTTGATTTACCTTCACCATTCATTCCAATAAGGCCGATATGTTCACCTTTTTGCATCACAAAATTAGCATCTTCTAATATTAACTTATTACCAAAAGAAAATGTCAAATTAGTAACTTCTAATACGCTCATTTTTCCTCCGCTAATTTAGTAAGACTATTTAAATCTAACCGTTCTAATAACCACTCACTATGTCCTTTAGCTCCCATTTTTTGATAGAAATTTTGAGCATTTTTGTTCCAATCTAAACACACAAAATCCATTCTTTCAGCCCCAAAAGCTAAAGTTTTTTTAGCTAAATATTTAAAACAATAAGTCCCATAACCTAGATGACGATATTCATTTCTTACATATATATCTTCTAGATAGAGACTAGGAGTACCAGTAAAAGAACTGAAAGTATAGTAATACATTAAATAACCAATTATTTTATCTTCTTCTCTTAATAAATCAACTGATACTACTTTATTTTCAAATAGATATTTATTTAATTTTTCTTTAGTTAAAGTAAGTTCATTAGTTAATTTCTCAAAAGAAGCCATTTCATAAATTAAATCATATAAAATAGAAACTTCCTTTTTTTCAATAGGTCTAATATTTAACATAAGAATCTCCTTTACATAATAAAAGAGGCTAAAAGCCTCTTTCTTACTTATATTTTTTACGTGCTTCTTGACGTTTTTGTTTGCGAACATCGCTTGGTTTTAGATAATATTGACGTTTTTTCGCCTCTTGTAAGTTACCAGATCTTGAAACATCGCGTTTGAAACGACGTAGGGCATCTTCAATACTCTCTTTTTCATGAACGACTGTCTTTGGCATGCTAAGCCTCCTTCCAAGGACGAATTCCGAAGTATATTATACATAAAAAGTATATTTTTGTAAATACTAAAATGAATTTTATTGAATTAAAGTTTATTAATTTTTACTTATATTTTAGTAGATACAACTTGATTTTGATATTTAATTAAATTATCTAACTTATAGGCATTCGCAAAGTTATAACTTATACCTAAAACTATTGTTGTCAACATTGTCCCGACAAAACATACAACCATATCATACATTGTATCAAATAAAGCATAACGATAACCTTCAGGTCTTCTAAAAAATTCCGCAATAGTTTTATTATCACCTAAAAGAGGCAAATTGGAATTACCACCATTATATATACTATTTACAGTTGGTATAAATTTTTGAGCGTTACCACCTGTAATAGAATCGCCAGTAAATTCTAGTATTTCCCACATAAAAGCAATAGAAAATGACAATAAAACAGCTACTATTAAAGCAAATAAATATGACTGTTTACGCTCTAATTTATCTAAAAATAAGTTTTTAACAATAACAAAACCAATAAAGGTAAATATAACACCTGAACTAAAATGAAGTAATAGATCCCAAAAACTAATTTTAGAATAAAAATCAAAGATGGTGCCTAAATAAACAGCTGCTAAAACAAATGACAAAACTAATATTCTAATTAATGGTGCTATTATAATTTTAAACATCTTAGATAAAAGAGGGAAAACTATAATAGCAAATATAGATAGTAGACCATCAATTGTATAAGTATACCATTTACTAGCTAAATTATCTTTATTATATATTAAACCAACAATAAACAAGAGTAAAAATATACCTGAAAAAAAGATAGATACTAATTTATTTTTATTTTGTAAACTCATATAAATCACCGAAATTATTATAATACTAGTTATAGTTAAAATAATGAAAAATATATGTATTAAATTAAACTAGCTAAAATAATATCATCAACATAACTATCTAATTTTACTTTTTTAATTTGTTTTATATAATCTTCTTTAGTTTTTACTTTAACTTCAATAAAATTAGAAGTATGCCCATAAAGATATTCTCCATCTCTTTTTTCAAATAACACTTCTTCTATATTATTAAGATTATTTATATAATAATTCTTTTTTAGTTCATTAGCTAATTGATTTAAATCTTTTGAACGTATCTTTTTAATTAAACCATTAACCTGAGGCATTAAGCTAGCTTTAGTATTTGTTCTTTTACTATAAGGAAATACATGTATATAAGAAAAATTAATTTCTTTAATAAATTGTTTACTAGCTTCATATAATTCATCCGTTTCATAAGGAAATCCTACTATCACATCTGTCGTCAAACAAATATTAGGCCTAATTTCTCTTATTCTATTTACCTTATCTTTAAAATATTTAGTATCATATGGTCTATTCATAAGTTTTAAAATAGTATCCGTTCCTTGTTGAAGAGGCAAGTGAAAATGATTAGCTAATACTGAATTTTCCTTTAATAAGGCCATTAATTTATCATCTATTTCATTGATTTCAATTGAAGATAATCTAAGCCTCTTAAGATTTGTTTCATTTAATATTCGTTCAATTAAATCACTTAATTTTACGCCATTATCATTATATTTTCCGGTATGAATACCAGATAAAACTACTTCATTAAATCCATTAGAAACAATTTGTTTAATTTCATCTATAACTATATCTGCTTTTTTTGATCTAATTGGACCTCTAGCATAAGGAATAATACAATATGAACAAAACTGATTACATCCATCTTCTATTTTAACAAAAGCTCTAGCATGGTCATATGCTGATACTAACAAATTATCATACTCTTTCATTTGCATAATATCTTTAATAGCTATTTGTTTTTGTTTTGTTGCTAAAGTCTTTTTTAATAAATCTACTATTTCATCTTTATTTCCATTACCAATAATTATATCAGCATCTAAATTCGTATTATGACTAGTTTGTACATAACATCCCATAACAACAATAAAAGCATTATCATTCATTTTTTTACATTTACTAATCATTTGTCGAGATTTTTGATCGGCTGTATTCGTAACAGAACACGTATTAATTATAAATACATCACATAAAGGTGAAGGTTCAATAATTTGATAATTATTTTTAGTTAATAGTTCTTCTAATGCATTAGATTCATAAATATTTACTTTGCATCCTAAAGTTATAAATCCTACTTTTAACATCATTCTAATTCCCTTTCATAAGATATGGTACTAAGCGCATATAATGAAGCTATTTCTGTTCTTAATATTCTTTTACCTAAACTAATAAATTTAATGTTATTAAATTGTTTTAAATAAATAATTTCACTTTCATCAATACCACCTTCAGGTCCAATTATAAAGGCTATTTTAGCCCCTTTAGGTAAGCACCTAATTGTTTCTTTTAAACCTTTTATATTATTATGTTTTGCTTCTTCTTCATAACACACAAAGATTAAATCAAATGAATATAAATCAATTTTATTTAACGTTATAAAAGGTAAAACATCTGGTATTTGATTCCTAAATGATTGTTCACTAGCTTCTCTAGCTATCTTTTTAAAACGTTCTATTTTATTATTCATTCGCTTTTCATCTATCTTAAATTGACTACGCTTCATCAAACATGGAACAAAAGCAGCCGCTCCTAATTGCGTCCCATGTTTAATAATATCTTCAAATTTATCGCCTTTAGGATAGCCCTGAATAATTGTTACAAATACATCAAGTTCCGTATCTATATTTAATTCTTCTTTTATCTCATATATTAATGTTTTATCAGTAATATTTCTTATAACAACAAGATAATTCTTGTTGTTTAAACCTACAATAAATTCATCATTAATTTTATAACGCAAAACTTTAACACATTGATATATTAAATCTGGACTTAATGTACGATTTGTAAAATCAGCTTCTGAAATCATAAATTTTTGCATATAATCACATCCATATCTATTATATTATAAAAAATAAGTTTTAACTATAAAAAAAGCTATATCTTGATTATTTAGACATAGCTTAAAAAGTCATATAAATAAAAAAATGGCGCCCACACTCGGACTCGAACCAAGGACCCTCTGATTAACAGTCAGATTGCTAGAATACACATTAATTTGAGTTCATTAAAATATTAAATTTTTCTTATTATCACTCTATTATTTATGCAAAGCACACATCTTAGATGTGACATAGATAGTTTACCATATTTTTTATTAAATACAAGTAGAAAGCGAAAAAAAATATATGATTAAAGAAAATTTGAAACAATTTAGAATTAAAAATAAATATACACAAAAAGAAATAGCACAAATATTAGGCATATCTTATCGGACTTATCAGTCATATGAATATGGCCAAAATCAAGTACCAATTAATATAATTTATAAATTAGTAGCTCTATATAGATGTAGTTACGATGATCTATTAAAGTAATTTATTATATGCTAAAGGAAAAGAGAATAAATGCTCTTTTCCTTTTCATTTATTTTAATTTTTCATATATGTTTGTTAATGGTTCAAATAGCTTAATTGACAATTTAGCTAATAAATTATAAATAAGTATCATAAATTTAATAATTAAATAAATCAATAAACTAATTACAAATATAGATAATGATAATATAAATTTCAATATGTATAATAAACCTTGTAATATTTTTAATAATCCATTACCTATTGCTTTAAAGAAGCTACTCATTTTTCTTTCCTCCTGTGAAAATCCATTTAATTAATTTAAAAGGCAAACTTAATATATAAATTATTACTTGAATTATAGTTTTAATTAAAGTAACTATAAATTTGATTATGTATGGTAAAAAAGCAATAACTAGTGGTAATCCAACAACAATAGCTATTATAACTGCTACTGCTCTAGCTGGATTTTCTTTTACCCAATCAACTAATGATTCTAAAAAACTTTTAGGTGTGTCTGGTATAATTGGATCTACTGGTTCATCAACATCATCAGCTACATATGAATTATAAATTTGCCCATTTGTTTCAAATTTTATTCTTTTTACTTGTAAATCGGTTATTTCTTCATAATGATAGCATTCCCACGATCCTGCACCCATCATAGATATGTAGTGAAAATAAACATCACTTAAACCAATTAATACTGAATGTTCATAATTAGTAAATTGTTTTTTTTGCTCTTCCGTAAAAGCTAAGTAACCAAACTCTTCATCAGTAAATCTATCTTTAGCTGGTGTTTGAAATGTTTCAAATTCTAAATGTGATGATAACCAATCATATGATTGTTTTTCATTATATAAAGTTCGTGTAACATTTGTTCTAGGTTCAACATAGCCCTCATTATAACCAGGAACACCATCAACACATGGATTATTTCCATCTGCTGGTCTAGGCTCTTGAACTACTTTAAAATTGGTATTAAATATAACATCTAGTTCTAAAATTTGATTAATTTCTTTACTTGAACTAAAATTGTAAAAAAAGGCCATTTGATTCTTATCTGTACTAAAAATAAAATCAAAAACTTCATTCCATTTAAACTCTGGTTTTAATAACACTGGAACTAAAACATCTTCAGTTATGTAAATAAAAGAATTATAATCATAACTTGTAACTAATCTACCGTCTTCTTCCCGTTCTCTAAATGTAGCTGTAAATGGATTAGTAAAATCATTTTTTATATAACTTACGTATTCAGGATAATCTTTTTCAGAATAACTCATTCCCCTTTGTATTTTCCCTAATTCATACATTCTATCGTTAGTATGATTTATATAACTATATTTTAACTTCCAAATGTTTTTATCTTTTGAATAATCAATTAAGCTTAAATTATTATACTCATTTGGATTTATATCATAATAAAGCGAAACATTTGTAGGATTTTCTACATATATAAAATCAAAGTTATTATTGTTAATTTTTATATCAAATAAATAATAATCTAATTTAACATTAAAAGAATCATTACTATAATCACAGGGATTATATAAATAAAAATAAATGTCTGTAACATCTTTTTCATGTCTATTTTCACCAACACCAATTAAATAAACTTGATCATAATGATTTACAGTTCCATCATAAATACCATCATTTAATATTACATAATCACTAGATGTTAAGCCAAGCATAGACAAATCATTATTAATACTTGTCTCATCATTTATTATTCCAACTTCTATAATTGTTCTTTCAGTAAATGAGCTTAAAGTAATCATACTAAATAACATCATCACTAATCCTATTATTTTTTTCATTTTGTTCTCCTTCCTTTTCTGTTCATTAAAAAACTTATTGACATATTTATTTGTTTTTGTTAACATCTAGTTACTTAAGGAGGACTTCAACCTAAACTTTTAAGTAACATCATTTAATATAAACTATATGTTTATCGGTGTTATTAGCATGGCCACAAGTCCAAACATGCACCACTTCAACCGGTGTGTGGGTTATTTAAATAAATCCAGTTTTAAGTTTAAATAATTTAAGACCTGTATAGTTGACTGGAGGCTATATAGTTAGGGGCGAAAGCCCCTTTATTTTTTATAATTTTTACTTATTCTTACATTACGTTTACGATATCTATCTGTAGAATTTTTATCAAAAATATTATCTTTAAATTCTTTAATAAACTTATCATTAATAATATATGGAGTATTAGGTTCCTTTAAATCTTTTACTTTTAGTTTTCTATTTTTTGTAATATGAAAATCATCTACATTAATTTTTATTCCTGATCTTCTTTTCTTATTTTTCATCTCATTTGGTATTTCTATTATTAAGTTATATTCTAATTTTCTTCTTTTATTTGTATCTATATTACCTTCTTTATCTGTTAAACTTGTTAATCCATTTGCTAAGATATTAGCTTCTTCTTTATTTAATTTTTTTGGATTAATTTTATATCCTGTTATTAAATAAAAGTGTGAATTATTACCTTTATAATCTTTAATATAAACACTATCATTTAGAATCTTTACTTTATTTAAGTACTTTTTATCTAATTCTACTTCTATTTGTTTTCTCTTATTTGCTTTTTTATTTACCATATTAATCCTCCTTAACGCAAAAAAAGATAGTTATCCATTTAAGTTAAAACCTTATCTAGATAACTATCTTTAGTTTTCAATTTAATTCTAAAAACGAAACAAACTTATGTCAATAGCAAGTTTAATTTCGTTTAAAAATTAACTCCATTTTTGCTAATACTATTTTATGAAAAACTGCTTTATTTAGCTACTTTTTATTTTAAATCATCTAATAATTTTCTAGTAGTATCAATGTTATTTTTAGATAGTGGTGCATACCATACTTTACTATTAGAATCATATTTATAACCTGTTTGTTTTAAATGATTTCTAACAATATTATTAGGCCTATCTTTAAATTTTAACTCTACTCTATTATTCCGCTTATTATCTTTAGCTTTAACATATCTTGTATTTTCGTACTTAGTACCATGATTAAATAGACTCATTATTTACCTCCATTTTAAAGCCATCTTCTGTATAAGTATTATCAGTTTCTATTACTACAAATGATACTCCATATTTTGTAAACATCATATCACTAGGGGCTGAATTTTCTAAAACTAATACAACATCAAATTCATTTGCAACTAATTCATTTAAATAGTTATCAGAAAATGAGACTTTATCAGTTATTAATATTGCTTGATCACCATCATCTTCATATGTTCCTTTTGGAATCAAATAAATATGACCTTTTTCATAATAAATTGACTGTAAATCACTTTGTTCAATTGAGCATAAATGATATGATAAAGCTTCAATAATAACTTTGTTCTCAGTATCTTCATTTGTGCTTCCTCCATCTTCAGTTGTATCACTATCTCCTACTACTTTAATTTGACCTGTACTATATACTTCAGCTATATAACCACATCTAGTACCAAAATCCCAGAATGATTCAGTTGTATAACCTACTTCATAATTAAATAAAATGCTAAACCATTTCCATAACCATTCATGCCATTCTAATGCTCTATATTGTGTCGTATTTTCATAATTTGCATTAACTGAAATTGTGAATGTATAAACTTGATTATCAATAGTTTTTAAATTAACTTTATATTTCCCTACTTCGTTAGTATCAAATTCACCATCAACACTAACTATTTCGCTTGCTTCTATTCCTAAAACCTTTGAAGCCATTTCTATAATTTGTTCTTTAGTTAATTCTTCACCTTCATCAACTAATATAAAGTAATCATCAAATACAATTATTGGTGCTTCTGTATCTAATACCTTAATTGTAATAGTAAATGTTGCGCTATTTCCGCTCTTATCTGTAGCTTTAATAGTGACTTCATAATTACCAACTTTATTTTTATTTGCTTGATAATTATCAAAACCACTAATTTCATAATCAGTTATAACGCCATCATGTCCATCATTTACCAAAATTTTACTTTTTAATTCTTCTAAAGTTAATTCTTTATTTTGTCCGATTTCTATTGTTTGTGTTCCTGTAATTATAGGAGCTTTTTTATCAACAACTTTCATTTGAATTACATGTTCTTCACTAACATTACCAGCTTCATCTCTAGCTATAATTTTTATTTCATAAGTACCAACTCTATTTTCATTTTCAGTATAATTTTCTGTACTTATTTGAACTGCAATATTTTCATATTCACTCCAATTATCATTAAATTGAATTGTCGCTAAAATTGATTGTAAAGTCATTGGCTCATCATATGAAACTTCAACTTCACCTTCCATGCCTCCATAAAATACGGGTGGTGTAGTATCTTTAACGATCATATGAACTGCTTTTTCTGTTCTATTACCATTCGAATCAACTGCTACTACTTTTACAGTCATAGAAGTTGATGGGATTTTAGCGCTCCACTGACTTGCATATTCATCATAATCTTCTAAAGTTAATTCAATGTCCCCATCGTATCTATCAACAGCACTAAAATTAGCTAATATTTCAGTTTCTGTCATTAAGTGTTCCGTTGTAGCTTCTAAACTATCAGGTCCCGTGATTTCTGGAGCAATGTCATCATATACAACAAAATAACTAGTAGCTGTTGCTCTATTTCCGCTTGAATCAATAGCTTCCACTTCAACATTATATGTGCCAACTCTACCTTCATTACCAACATAATCATTTGAAATAATATTAACATCAATATCTTCTGTTCTATCAAAATTATCTTGAACAATTACATTTCTAGACAAAAATTCATCTGCATTAAATGTATCATCATAACGCATTGAATAAAGATTACCTAAACTACCAATACTAATAGTTGGTGCTTCTATATCTACAACATTAATAATAATTTCTTCTGTTGCTGTATTACCACTTAAATCAGTAGCGCTAACTACTGCTTTATGCTCCCCTAAAACTAAATTATCAGGATCATAATCACAACTAGTAAATTCTACTTCTACATAACCATCGACTTCATCATAGGCACTAATATGACTTAATATTTCTTCTTTACTTAATGGATTGTCAACATTAACAATAAATACTGCTTCCTTATCAATAGAAGGAGCTTCTGAATCACCTGTTATATCACTTACTGAATGATACGGTGTTGCAGTCCAATAAAATCCATCCATTCCTGACCAACCACCCATTCCAGTAGTAAATTCTTGAGTAGTAAAATAAATTTTACAACCACTATTTACAGCATTAATAACATTTATATTTAATGTTGGAGTTATAAAAGCTGTTACATCTACACCAAAACTATTCAAATAACTGCCAATTGCACTTTGTGATGTCATATTTTGACAAACTATTAATGAAAACTTTGGAATAGTTTCACCTGAAGCAGATAACATCATAAGTTTTGCCCCACTAAAATTATATTCTTGTTTTTGAACAGCTCTTGCCAAAGCACTTAATTTATTATTCTTAACAAGTCCATTTTGTTTAAACATTTCAGTCTGTTTATAGTCCTTTATTGCTTCTACAGAACCATATAAACTTCCACCTACTACACCTAATCCTAATAGCCCTAAAGCTACTCCACCTATTATTTTTTTACCTTTCATTTCATACCTCTCTTTTTTCTATTTAGATTAATTATTTAACAATGCCAATCTATAAACATTGACTTTTTAAACTTTTTTGATAAAATATAGACACGTTAAGGCTTGTCGAGTATCAATATAAGGATTAATAAAAGCCTATTGGAAGCACCTGTGCTTCCTTTTTTCTAATTTACCTTATTAATTTTTATATTTTTTCTTATACTATGACCCCTACTCTTATTGTTAAATATCAAATTATTTTATAATACTAATCTATAAACATTGACTTTTTAAGTTTTTTTGATAGAATGTAGACACGTTAGGATTTGGTCGGGAGCGATATACGGCGACTAAAAATCCATTCCAGTCAACTATTGACTGGTTTTTTTATTTTTTAATACAATTTTTCTAATACTATGTTTTCTTTTTTGTGGGTTAAAAATATGAT
Source organism: uncultured Acholeplasmatales bacterium (assembly GCA_944323055.1). GTDB lineage: Bacteria > Bacillota_I > Bacilli_A > Acholeplasmatales > Anaeroplasmataceae > CALUXS01. The sequence goes on along the minus strand of CALUQZ010000019.1, from coordinate 7,159 downwards.
TTTCTATTCTATTAAGCTCATTTTTATTAAAATATCTATTAGTATTTTTAAATACATCTCCTTGTTTTATAGGATTACCATGCCTATCTTTATCTTTAATATCTAAATCTACATATACAACTTCTCCATTATCCTTTGTTACCTTTAACCATATTCCTCTCTCCTCTTTATATTTTCTAGGCTTACCATTAACATCATTTAGTCCATGTAAATAAACAACACCTAAATTTTTATTTTTACTAATTAAAACTACAACTGATTCTCTTTTATGATCTTTAACATTTCTATTAAGCTTTTCATAATCAGATAAGTTTGCAACTATAATAGAACCTTTAATAACTGGTTTTTTGTTATACTCATCTGATTTTAGATTTTTATAAATAGAATATTTTTTTCCTCTATCATTCATAACTACCTTGTTTTTCTATTTGTCTTATTCTCTAATCTTTTCCCTAACATTTTAGAAAGCTGTTCTTTATTTCTATATTTAGTTCCCTTTAAATATCTTTTATTGAATTCAGCTTCTGTTAATGTTATTTTTTTACCATCTGGATCTAAACCATCTTTTTTATAAAGATTAAATAATTCAGCACATAATTCTTTTCTGGTCATATTCCCCATATTCTTTTTAACTACTATTTCTTTCATTTTTGTCCTCCTTCTTTTTCTATTTAGTTTAGCAGCTTACAACTTTAATCAGCGGAATTTACTTTTACAATTAACATCTTTTTCTATTTATTAAAAATTTATTGACATATTTGTTCATTTTTGTTACAATTGCCATACAAAGAGCGGATACACCTTTTATTTATAAAAGGCGGATGGCGAAAGGCCTCAACTGCTCTTTTTTTATTTATTATTTTTAGAATACTTTTCTATTAAATATTTAGGTATTTTAAAATTTCTTGATTCTTTTACAAAAAATGATTTTGGCGTTTTTTTAGGCCTTTTTAAATACATTGCCCTTTTATCCTTAGGATTTGGGTTAGGTTCTATTTTTTCATATTCTTTTTTATAGGTGTGTGTAGCTTCTCTATGAACAAAACCTGGTACATATTCATTTTTATTTTTATCTAAAGCTTCAGCTTCATCTATAACTAATGTTGGTCTCTTTTTATCAAATATTACTCTAGCCCAAAAAGGAAACTTTACTTTTTTATAATTTTTGTTTTCACTATTTACCTTTTTATTTGCTTTTTTATTTACCATATTAATCCTCCTTAATGCAAAAAAAGATAGTTATCCATTTAAGTTAAAAACTTATCTAGATAACTATCTTTAATTTTCAATTTAATTCTAAAAGTGAAATAAACTTATGTCAATAACAAGTTTAATTTCGTTTAAAAATTAACTCCATTTTCGCTAATGTTATTTTATGAAAAACAGCTTTATTTAGCGACTTTTTATTTTAAAACATCTAATATTTTTTAGTAGTATCTATATTGTTTTTAGATGATATTTATATCATGTTTTATTATTAGAATTATATTTATAATCTATTGTTACTTTTGATATAATTCATCACATAATTCTTTTATTCTCTTATTATTCATAGGTCAGTTCAATTTTATTTAAGAATTAGCTTCATTTTTCTCTTTATTTTTTTCTTTAAACCTATTTGCTATATAATCATCTGTTTTAATATTAAACATATTAAATGATGCTGGATATCCCATTTCTAAAGCATCTTCTTTTGTTAATTTTAAACTGCTATCCCATCTTGGAATATCTACAAAATCTAGTTCTGACTTGCCTGCAACTTCTTCTGATACAGCTTTCATATAATGCGTATCATATTTGCCATGAATATCTTTAATTTTGAATGTTAAAGTTATTTGATAAGATTCATGGTATATAACTTTATCTTGTTTTAATAATGATTGTATTGTTGTTTGCTTTAAATTAACTGGTGTAGGACTGTCAGATAAATTTATTAATATTTGTATAAAGCCATCATTTTTAGCTCTTGCAATTAATTCACTATATTTTTTAGCTTTGTTATAATATGAACTATAATCACGTTTTTTAATATTTAAATTGTACTTTTTAATTTTTCGATCATAATATTTAATTTTATTTTCATTATTTAAATAAGTATATATTTTTAATCGTTTTTTATATTTTTTAAATTTATCTAAGAACTTTACTTGCTTAGATTCAAACTTATTTATTTTGTGTTCTATAAATTTCAACAAAAAGCCATAAAAAGCTTGTCTTTTAATGCCACCAGCTATTATTTCTTTATTTAATACTTGAACATAAGAGTGATCTAGCTCTCTTAATAATTTATCAACCCTAACTGCATCTTGATCTACCATAAACCAATATAAATTATCAATAAAATGTCTATTATAAGCTTTAAAATCTCTAACCCCTGTTTCATATAAAACCTTAGAATTTTCTTTATCACGATTAAAATACCAGCTACCACATTCTGTTTCTAAAACTATAATATTATCTTTCCAAGGAAATAAGCATTTAGTAATATACTTTTTATTTCCTTTTTTAATTTCATAATCCTTTATTTGTAAATAATTCATACTAAATTTTTTAGCTGTTAAATTATTGCCAGTATCTTCTATTACCGGTTGATTACTTATTATAAAGTTTTGTTCTATATAAACTCTTATATACTTAAGTATATACGTAAGTAATAAATCATAAAATGAATAATATTTAATCCCATCATAAAATGAATATTTAGTAATAAAAGCATTAGGATACTTTTGTTGATAAAAATAATATTCTACTAATCTTTGATAAGATATTTCTAATCTATATTTTTCTTTAATAAATCCATAATATTTGTATAAAATATTAAATAATCTATTAATATTAATTTTATAAGAAAATGATGAAAATAACCGATAATTATTCATAATAAAGTTCTCAATAATGTTAAAGTTAAATATATACAAAATTCTTTTTAAGTTAGCTAATTCTAAAATAATATTATTCATCATACTATCTCTTAATATACTGGCTAAACCAATTGATAAACTATCTTTACCAACTCCCGTTTTGCCGTATATTTTTATTATATGTGGCAACTTGTTAACAACATATTCTTTTGTTAATGATAACTCATATTCATAGATTATAAGTCGACCAAAATATTTATGGTATAATTTTAAAAAGATAAAAATAATTAAATAAAGAACACAAACAGTTATTAAAATAAACCATATTAAAAAATGGGTATTATAGTTAAGATAAAATAAAACTAAACCTGTTATAGTTAATATTAATCCTACTATCAATAGTAGTCTAAATGACACATTAAATATTTTAGTTTTATGGTTATATGAATAGTAATAAATTTCATTAAATTTCTTAGATAAATAATTAAATGTTTTAATAATTATTGTTGAAAAAATACATTTTAAATAATGACTTAAAGAAAACTTAGTATCTTTTAATTCTTTTTTTAATTTAGTTTTATCATAATATCTTAGATTAGGCATTAATGATCCTAGCTTTCTTTTTATCAATCTTTTTTTCTTTAAAATCTTTATCTAAATTGTTTTTAACTTTATTACTAAGTCCATTATCTATTTTAAGATTTACAAAAGCAAATTTAATGGGATCTAATACAATCATTCGTTCAGTAATCCAATATTTATTATCTTTTAATACCTTATGACATTCTCGATAAATCAAATGTTTATCTTCTAGTCTTTTTAATTTCTTTTGTAGTGTGGAATCAGGAATATTAAATCTTTTAGATAAAAATTCATTAGTTATATTAACACCTGGATTAATAATTAATAATAAAAACAACGAGTCGAAAAAACGTTTATCTTTAGTAGATAATAAATCATACTCAGGAAACATTTGATAGTTCTCTTTAAATTTAAAAATATCCTCAATAGAATTTAACATAAAAAAACATCCTTTCTAAAAAGGATATACGCTAATCAATTACCCTAAGCAAATTATAACATTATAATTTATCTAATACAATAATGAAATGGCGGGTTTATAATATGTTATTATAGCGCCAGAGGCGCAATAAAAAGAATAAGCACAAATTTATTGGTGCTTTAATATTTCAATTTATTGGAATATAAATAGGTTGATTTTGGAAAATTATCAACCTCAATAATAAGTATAATATACATATATATTTAATACTTTAGTTATATAGTTAATATATATACTAGTTTATATATGTTATGCTGTTTATGTTAGAATTATGCTGTTTGATTTAAAGTTATGCTGTTTGATGGTTGAAAAAATAAAAAAATACTTGTAAAAACGGGAGTACAAGCAGAAAAAACCTATCTAAAATAGGTTTTTGAAAGGGCTTTCATAGAAGAGCAGGGAAAGAAAATAAACAATTAATTAAGCTATGGCCTTTTTCTTATTTCTAAAGAAGTCTACAAGGTCACTGACAAAATTATCTTCTGGTATAGGATCATCTATAATAGCAGCTAATTTAGTTTCCTCCTCTGTATAAATATTTGCTTCTTCTAATGATATGTAATTTAATTTAATATTAAAATATTTTTTTGACACATTTTTACAGAACTCTAAAAACATTTGTTTGAAAGACTTGTATTTAGCATACCCAGTTTCTTCAATATAACGCTTATATACTTTATCTTTATCAACAATATATGTTAATAGTCTTTGTTTACATAATTTTCTATATCTACGTTTATTTAAATCTTTATAAGCTTTTGAATCTAATGACATTACTTGCATAATTTCTTTAGCTTTTTTAAAATTAACAACTATCTCTCGATATATTTGGTATTCATTACCTTTATATTTAATAGTTTGTTTTTCATTAATAATTGATATTAATTCGTCTTTTTCTAATCGTTTTAACGCACTATAGACAGTTTGGTAAGGCATATTTAAGATTTGACCAATCTTAGTTATTGAAAAGAAAAACTTACGGGTAGGATTATCAATTAAATATTTAAGAATTAGCGTATATACTTTATAAATCTCACAAACTTTAGGGGAATCAAAATATTCTTTTGTTGCAATAAAATGATTATTCCAATCTTTTTTCATATGCCTCACCTTCCTTGTCTTTTGTTTATAACAATAAAATTAAATAAATAATTTTATTATTAGCTTTTATTGTATGAATTATAGAGAATTAAAATTAATTTATCACCTAATAAAGCTTGACTACATGTTCCATATAGTTGTTCATAATACCTATTTAAATATATTCTAATTTTATTTTTAAAAAACTGGCTTTTAGGTATTAATATCTGATATTCTTTATTTTGTTTTATAGTTTTTAATAAGAATCTACCTTTATTTTTAATTATAATATCGTTGTCTGTAATTAAATATTCAGCATATGGTGGAAAATATTTTCTACCTACACTTGATTCAATTACTACATCTAAATTATAAAAATTATATTTATCTATTAACTTTGCATATTCATCAAATATTTTATCTTTAACTATTATTATTTTACCTTCATTAATTAATGCATCTGGGTGCTTATCAAAATATGGCAATGAATCAAATACACGCCACAAATAAATATAAAATTGCTCATATTTATTCATTTTTTTACCTCAAATATTTGTTTAATTTTCTCATCTGATAAAGCAATGGTTATTATTTCATCTTCTATAAGTTCATTTTCATTATAATCTCTAATAGTTTCGTTTAAGGCATTTATTAATTCTAAAATTTTCTTAAAATCTATACTGCCATTTTCTGCATTAATCATATCAGAGCATATTAATTTAAAATCAACTATATCTACTAAAACTCTACTTGCTTTATTTAAAAAGTTTAAATAGCTTTTCATAATTCACCTACTATGTTATAATTCTGCTTGCGTATATAATAGAGTTGATTTTAAGAATTAAAAACAAGGAGGCATTATGGAAAATAATCTTATAAATCAACTAGAGGACTTTTTAAAAGCTGTATCTTCTGCTAAAGAGAATTTAAAAAGTCTTGACCTTAAAAAATGTTTAGAACTTTTTATTAAACATAAAAAGTTAAATGCGCGAGCCGGCACAATAAGATATTATGAAACAAATTTAATTAATGTAATTAGTTATTTAAATAGTATTAATATTTATAATTCACATGAAGTGACAAATGAAATAATACTAGAATTAACTAATCATTATTTAGAAAGAAAGAACTGTGCTAACTCTATTAATAAAAGAATAACATGTTTAATATATATGTTAAACTTTTTAGCTGAGCTGAAATATATCAGCAAAAATAATTTAGTTTTTAAACCAATTAAAATTCAACAGGTAAGAATTAGTATGATAGCCGATAATGATTTATTTAAATTATTAGAATATGTTAAAAATTTAAAATTAAAACATCAAGTTATCATTTATTTATTAATTAGTACTGGTATTAGATTAAATGAATTATGTAATATTAAGATATCTAACATAGATCTGAGTAATGATAGAATATTTTTAGATTTCACTAAAACTAAAGTGTCTAGATATATCTATATTAATTCTCTTTTTAAACCAGTTTTAATTAACTATTTAGAAAGCATTAGTAAAGAAGGAAATTATTTACTAACAAATTCTGACTTACCACTTAATCCTAGTATGGTTAAAAGCTTAATTAAAAGGATTAATAAGAATATAAACATCAAAGTAAGTGCTACTAGATTTAGACATTTATTTGCTACTACATTATTAAGTGATTCTGGTAATATTAAACTTGTTCAAATATTGCTCGGTCATCAAAATATTAAAACTACTTCTAGATATTTAGATTATTTAGATGAATCTTTAGCAAGTGTTTGTGAAACATGTAATCCACTTAATAAAAAATAACATTTTAAATGTATTAATTTAGGTCTTAAACGACAATATTCAGAGCGCTATTTTAATTAAATAAGAAAATAAAAAAAGCTATATACACAAAATTAAAACTGAAATTTTGTATATATAGCAATATAATTTGACTTTATTTAAATAAAAAAATGGCGCCCACACTCGGACTCGAACCAAGGACCCTCTGATTAACAGTCAGATGCTCTAACCAACTGAGCTACGTAGGCGTATAATATAAATTATGATGCGATAAGATTATAACATCATAAGAACTAAAAGTAAATATATAAAATTAAAAGAGACAGCCTGGCAGCTTCCTACTCTTGCACATAGTACTACCATCGGCGTTAAAGTGCTTAACT
>CALUQZ010000018.1 GCA_944323055.1 uncultured Acholeplasmatales bacterium | reverse complement strand
TTATAGTCAATTCCAACGACTGTTCCATCATCTTCGACTCCAACATAAATTGTGCCACCTTCGGTATTCAAAAAAGCGATGATTTCTTTGTCTAAATCTTTAACTATCTCACGCTTAAGTTCAACTTTGTCGCTTTCTTCGTATTTCACTAGTAAACACCTGCTTTCTTAGCTATGCTAATTATACTTGAAAACAAACTTATTTTCTAGATTCTAATATATAAAAAAGACCACCTAGCTCGATAAGGACCAGATGGTCAATCAATATTGTTAAAAAGGATAGGGTGTGCAAAATAGTGGTCACCGTGTAATAAGTGTACACCTGCCGTTTCAAAGTGAGCCTTAAAAATGATGGTTTTTCATTGAGTTTTAAAGATTTTTGCTCTCACTATTACAACGGCGTAAATTTAAAAAGTGGCTATTTAAGCCTAAAATCAAAAAAAGTCTGCACACCCCTAGTCAGCGACTAAGAATGTATCAGACATGTCGTTCTAATATGGAGCCATAGATGGGAATCGAACCCACATCATCTGAATGGCAATCAGATGTACTAGCCATTGTACTACTACGGCGCATGTAGAATTATACCATATTTCAAATAGAAATCAATACCTATTTTAATTTTTTTTAATTTTTCTACTCTATAAAGTTTAACTTAACTTTTTAATTAACTTTTATAAATAAATAGGTTGTTTTTATTACTCTTTTTATTAGCTTATGTTATAATTAATCCGTTATTTTTGAAAGGAGATTATTAATATGTATAATCCAAAACTAGATTTAATGACTACTGAAATAGCTATAAAAAAAGTAAAAGACTTATTTGAAAAAGAATTGGCTTATGCCCTTAATTTAACTAGAGTATCAGCACCTTTATTTGTTTATTCAGATAGTGGATTAAATGATAATTTAAACGGGGTAGAAAGACCGGTTTCTTTTGATTCTCCAAGTTATGATAAAAATATTGAAATTGTTCAATCTTTAGCTAAGTGGAAAAGAATGGCTTTAGCTCATTACAATTTTAAACCAAATACTGGTTTATATACTGATATGAATGCTATTAGACGTGATGAGAAGCCCGATCATCTTCATTCTATTTATGTCGATCAATGGGATTGGGAAAAAATAATTGATAAATCTATGCGTAATTTAGATTTTTTAAAACAAATTGTTAAAACCATTGTTCATACTCTTCATTTAGTACAAAAAGAAATAAAATCTTCTTATCCTGCTTTAGATGAATATGTTAATGATGATGTGTATTTTATTACTTCTTCTGATTTAGAAACAAAATATCCTGATTTAACGCCAAAAGAAAGAGAAAATGAATTAGCTAGAAAGCATCATGTTATCTTTGTTAGTCAAATTGGTTGGCCATTAAAAAGTGGTATACCTCATGATGGTAGAGCTGCCGATTATGATGATTGGTTATTAAATGGTGATCTTTTAGTTTATCACCCAATTTTAGATGAGGCTGTTGAAATCTCTAGTATGGGAATTAGAGTAGATAATCAAAGTCTATATAAACAATTAGAATATAAAAATAATTTAAAGAAATTAGATTTTGATTATCACAAGGCTATTATGTCTAACAAACTACCTCTAACTATTGGTGGTGGTATTGGTCAATCTAGAATATGTATGTTATTATTAAATAAAATACATATAGGTGAAGTACAAGCTTCATTATGGCCAAATAATGAAATTAAAAAAGCTAAAGAAAAAGGGGCTATTTTACTATGAATTATCAATTTAGACAAAATAAAGTTTTAAATTTAATGGATAACAATAGTGTTTTTGTTATTTTTAATAAAAGACCTTTTGAAGAAGCTAAAAGTTATGATTGTTGTCGTAATTTTTACTATTTAACAGGCATTAATGAATTTGATGATATTTTATTGTTTGTTAAGTCTTATAAATCATTTGTTAAACTATACATTCATACAATCGATTTAGAAGAAGAGAGATGGACAGGACAAAAATTAAGACCTGAAGAAGCTAAACAAATATCACAAATCACAGAAATTGGTTATATCAATCAATTTATGAGTGATTTAAAAGAATATTTAAATGACAATACTAAAATCTATACGTTAGTTAAAGAAAATGACAATTATTCATATGAAAACTATTTTAAAAGAACTTTAGGTTTTAATTATGATTATTTAAATGGTAATGATATCTTAAAAGAGTTAAGAACTATTAAAGATGATGAAGAAATAAATATGATTGTAAAAGCTAATAAAATAACTGATATTGGTTTAGACAACATTTTATTACACTTACAACCTGGTCTAAAAGAATATCAAATAGAATCTTATTTTGACCAAGCAATAAAATTTAACGGGGCTACTGGTTATTCTTTTAATACAATTGCGGCTAGTGGAATTAATTCTACTTGTCTTCATTATAGTGCTAATACTTCTACTCTAGTTGATGGGGATTTAATTTTATTTGATTTGGGTGCTAGTTATAAAACATATTGTGCTGATATTTCAAGAACTTATCCAATTAATGGTAAATTTACTGAACTACAAAAACGAGTATATGAAATAGTTTTAAATGGTCAAAAATTAATTGAAGCAAGTGCTAAACCTGGTTTAACTACTAAAGATTTAAATAATATTTTAATTAATTATTTTATACCTCATTTACAAAAACTAAAATTAATTACTAAAAAGGAAGAAATTAGAAAATACTACTTCCATGGGGTATCTCATCATTTAGGTATGGATTGTCATGATTTTTGTGTTTATGATAAATTAAGACCTGGGGCAGTTATATCTAATGAACCTGGTCTTTACATACCTGAATGGAAAATAGGTATTAGAATTGAAGATGATCTACTAATTACTCATAATGGCTGTAAAAATTTAAGTTTAGGTATTAAAAAAGAAATTAATGAAATAGAAGAATTTATGAGTAAGCGAGGCTAAAATGTATTACTTCTTAAATGACTATAGTGAAGGATGTCATGAAGATATATTAAAAGCTTTAACAAAAACTAACTTAGAATCAACTTGTGGATATGGGCTTGATGATTATACTAAGGAAGCTATAGCTTTAATAAAAAAAGAAATAAATAATGATAGTGTAGACATCCACTTTTTAGTAGGTGGCACGCAAACTAATTTATGCGTTATAAGTTTATTAAAACCTTATGAGGCGGTTATTTCTTGTGATACTGGTCATATTAATGTTCATGAATGTGGAGCTATTGAAAGTACAGGACATAAAATTTTAACTGTTCCTAATAAAAATGGTAAAATTGATTTAGATGCTTGTGAAGAATTAATTAATAATACTTCTAGTTTTCATATGGTTTTACCTAAAATGTTATATATATCTAATAGTACTGAATTAGGTACTATTTATACAAAATCTGAACTTATAAAACTAAGAGATTTCTGCAATAAACATAATCTATATTTATATGTAGATGGGGCTAGACTTGGGGCTGCCTTAACAGCTAAATCTTGTGATATTACTTTTGAAGATTTGGCTAAATACTGCGATATTTTTTATATTGGTGGCACAAAAAATGGTGCGATGTTTGGTGAAGCTTTAGTCATACTTAATGATGAACTAAAGCCTAATTTTAAATATATAATGAAAAATAAGGGCGCAGTTTTAGCTAAAGGTAGATTATTAGGAATACAATTTAAAGGATTGTTCACTAATAAATTATTCTATAAAATTGGCTTAAAAGCTAATGAACAAGCTAATAAATTAAGAGCTATCTTTAATAAACATAATATATCATATTATATTACAAATGATACTAATCAAATATTTATAATATTAGCTAAAAATATTTACGATAAAATTAAAGATCAAATAGCTTGTGAAATAAATGGTTCAACTAAAGATTCTTATATATTGCGTTTTGTAACATCTTTTTCTACTAAAGATAGTGATATCTTAGGTTTAGATAAACTATTATATAATACATTAAAATAGCCTTGAGAATTAAATCTCAAGGCTATTTTTATCTATTTAAATAACGTTTTAAGAATTCTTTCGTTCTCTCTTCTTGAGGGTTATCAAAAATAGCACTAGGGCTACCCTCTTCAACAATATATCCATTTTCCATAAAGATAACTTTATTTGATACATCTTTAGCAAATGCCATTTCATGAGTAACAACAATCATTGTTAAACCTGATTTAGCTAAGTTTTGCATAACATCTAATACTTCTCCTACCATTTCTGGGTCTAGAGCTGATGTTGGTTCATCAAATAAAATTATTTCAGGGTCCATACACAAAGCTCTAGCAATTGCTACTCTTTGTTTTTGACCACCAGATAATTCAGAAATACGATAATTCATTCTATCTTGCATATTAACACTTGTTAAATGTTTAATAGCTATCTCTTTAGCTTCTTCATATTTACGTTTTAATACTTTAGTTTGAGCTATAATACAATTTTCTAACACATTCATGTTATTAAAAAGATTAAAACTTTGGAAAACCATTACTACTTTAGACCTAATATGATTAATCTCTTTAGAATCAATCATGACATTAGGATTAGCTTCTATTGCTTCTAGATATGCTTCATTATTATAAAAATCCCGCTTTAATACTGGTTTTTTTCTTACTTCTTTAAATGCTTTTTTAGCTTCTTTTAGTTTAATTTTATATTCTTTATCTTTATGTTCAATTAATTTATTAGCCCAAATAGCTACTTCATCTTCTGTTATAACTAATTTTTCTTCATAATTTTTTAAAGCTTTACTATAAGCTTCATAATCAACAAAATCATCTTTACAAGCATTAATATTAAAGTAAACTTCACCATTAAAGCTTAAGGTACCTCTAGTTGGTGTTTCAAGTAAATCTAGACAACGTAAAAATGTTGATTTACCACTACCAGATGGCCCTATAATTGAAATAACATCACCTTTTTTTACATCAAGATTAATATCTTTTAAAACTTTATTTCTACCAAAAAATTTAGCTAAATTATTGACTGTTAGGATGGTTTTATTATCACTCATAAATCAAAACTCCTTCTTTTAAATCTAAACGGATTAAGACTAAATTTAACACCGTCTAATTTCTTCTCAATCAATTTAAAGACTAAAGAAGCCATTAAAGTTAATATTAAGTAAATAATAGCCACAATTACTAATGCTTCTAAATAAGCAAATGTTCTACCACCAATAGTGATGTATAAACGATAATAAAGTTCAGTAACACCTATGACATTTAACACAGATGAATCCTTAATATTAACTATTAATTCATTTCCTACCGTAGGTAAGGCATTACGTAAAGCTTGTGGTAAAATAATTGATATAGATGTTCTGGATGCAGACATACCAAGTGATCTAGCACCTTCATATTGACCATTATCTACACCATTCATACCGCTTCTTACAATCTCACCCATATATGCAGCAGTATTTAAAGTTATAACAATTAAACCAGCTAAAAACCAACCATTTAAAAAGTTAGATAACGGGCTTGGAAACTGAATAATAGCCCAGTTAAAGCCTAATGCTTGGCATCCATATTGAAATACTAGAGCTTGTACCATCATTGGCGTACCACGAAAAATGATAGAGTAAATATTACAAAGACCTAATACTAAATATTTTAATCCTTTTATGATAAAATTATCCATTTCTTTAATCTTAACATTTTTGCCATAGGCTAAAAATATACCTAATATAAGACCTACAAATGTTCCAAAAATTGACAATATTAAAGTTGATAAAATACCATAACCTATTAAATAACTATAATTATTTAATATATCCCCTATACGCTCAAAATTGATCATTATTAAGCACCAACACTAGCTGAACGCGTAGCAGCTGCCCCCATCATTTCTTGTCTTGTAGTATCAGATAATTTTGATAATGCTTCATTTAATTCATCTATTAATTCTTGATTACCTTTTTTAACACCAATAGAAACTTTCATACCGTTTTGATCTTCGCCTTGTAAGAAACTATCATCAACATATAAAACTGATAAATTATCACTAATGTTAGTCATAGCTTCAACTACCGGTAATTCTGCTGGCATTGCAAATGCAATACCTTGAGATACTTGTTGAGAAGCTAATGGATAAGACGTAGCAGCCGAATTATGAATGATTGAACTATCTACACTTGAAAAATAAGTGTCAATAAAATCATCACCAACAACATTAGCTTGACATACTAAAATTTGATTAGAAAATGCAGCTAATAATTCCTCATAGGTAGCAGGGTTTTCTGCACTATTATCAGGGAAATAAGTATTTAAGTCAGCTGTTTTAATTAAAAAAGCTAAATCACTAGATAAATAAGGGTCTGTAAAATCTATTGATTGTCTTCTTTCTGGCGTATCTGTCATACCAGCTAAAATCATATTAATTGTACCGCTATTTAATGATGGAATTAAATTATCCCAAACAAGTCTTTGAATTACTACTTCTTTGCCAGTTGCTTCACTTAGATATTTAGCTACAGCAACATCATACCCATCTGCATATTCACCATTTGTTCCAGAAATTGGTAAAGTGTATTCTGTTTCTGTGAAAGTAGTCCAATTAAATGGTTGATAATTACATTCCATTCCAATAACTAAGGTATCATTATTTACCTCTGCATTGCTGTTTGCACATGCAGTTAATGCTAAAGCACTTAAAGTGCCTACAAATAAACTTTTAAATATTTTTCTCATTTTTTACTCCTATTTATTATTTTATATTTAAAAATAAAAAATGCGTCCACATAGTAGACGCTTAATTGATATCAATATTTATGTAAAAATATTAAGCGCCTCTACTAAAGATTTTAGTAGGAGTGAAGTAGATGTTATCTACAACCCCACGAGCTACTTATGCCTAAATAGTCGTTCGGCAAGCTTACCTTTCCTTAGTTTCAACGGATGCCTCCTCCACTAAGTACTAATCTGTCTTGCTCCTCTTATCATTTTTTATTTCTATGTCAAATATTATAGTCAATTTTAATTTTTTGTAAATAATTTTTAAAAGTTTATTTTAAATTAAAACGTTTTCATATATAAACTCTCTATAAAAGAGAGCCGGGCTGTTAACAAAAAAGACACTTTATTAGATTTTAGTCTAGTAATGATTAACTCACTTCTAGATTTACAACCCTAATTTTTCTCATTTATTTAATTCTTCATCTTCTAAAACAAGACAATTAACTTTATGACTTATGACAGTTGCAGCATCTAAACTAATTAGTTTAGGACTAATAAAAGGAAGATAATTAGTTTTAGCTTTTTCTTTATCTAAATCGAAACGTTCATGAAAAAAAGAAACATGATAATGACCAGAAACAATAGTTTTTTCTTTATCAAATAGACCCATTTCATACATTAAAACCGGATTCATCCATCTAGCTCGATAAAAATCAAAGTAACTAGCTAAACGCCAATATTCATCATATTGAAAATCTAAAGTAGTGGGAATCCAAGAATGACAAAATATATATTTTTTGGTTTCATAAAAGTTTTCGCATAAATCTAACACAGCATTTATTCCACTTTTATTTGCTACTTTCTTCATGCTTATAAGTTCGTTATAACCTAAATCAATTATCGTATCATAGGTTCCATTATGTATATCGCTACTAGTAGGATAATTCCTAATTATCATATCTTGCATTAAATCTTCATGATTCCCTCTAATTAAAATAATCTTATCTTTATGTGCTAAAATATATTGAATAATTAATTTAGCTTCCTTACCTCTATCAAAAATATCGCCACATAAAACAATTTTATGTTCAGGATTATTAATATCAAACTTTGCTGCTACTAAAGCCTCTTGCCAATAAGTAAAAAAACCATGAATATCTGAACTGACAAAATATTTCATTTTATTTATTAAACATAATTTTTTCTGAATTAAACATCTTACCTAATAATACTGCTATTAAAACAGCATAAACTAAATTACTTACTATTGATATAACAATACCTATTATATTTGCTTCAAGTGATAAAATTGTATACATAGCAACTACACTGTTATAAATAGGGATAAAATAAATTCCTATATTATTTGTAGGTAGTGAACTAGCCATTGATAATACACCTATAATTATAACAATTATCATAATAGGGGTTGAATAGGCTGAGGCTTCTTTAACACTTTTAGCGAAAGCACTAACTACACTATATAAACCGACAAACAAAAATAAAATAGATATGATAATAAATAGTAAATATACATAATCAATTGGTGTATAGAATAATTCTAAATCCCCTTGAGCACTCATTAAATTTGGTAAAGATAAAATAGTACCTATAAAACTAGAAATACCACCAACTAATGAAATGATAGCTAAACTAATTATTTTACCAATAGCTAAGTGAGTTCTTTTTAATGGTGTTACAAGTAAAGTAGCTATAGTTCCTCTATCCTTTTCACCAGCTATGCTTTCTGGCGCTACCGACATAACCCCAGTACATAAGAAAATTAATAATAGGAATGGTAATAACATTGATATCATTGTTGAACTTAATTGTTCAGCCGAAGCTAAATCTGTGTTAGGATTGATAATAAAATTATAATTATCAGGGTCTACTTGAATTGTACTTAAAATAGTTGTAGACGCTGTATAAATCACTTGCGATTCCGTTTTAGCAGAATTATAGTATAAACTAATTACAGGAATATCAGTAGTATTATTATAATCAATTATTAAATCAATACTTTCATTCTTAACTTCTGTTTGAGCTGATGCTAAATCTGTTGTTTCTGTAAAAGTTACATTATATTCACTTGTTTTAAATCCTTCACTTAGTGTGTTTAAAATTGTCTCATCAACATTTATTGTATAAATTTGGTAATTATAATCTGAACTAGCATTAAAATTACTAGAAATTAAAGGACCCATAAAACTATAAATTACATATATTAAGATTCCTGGTAATATCATAGCTGCTAACATTCGGTAATCAGTAAAGAATCTTTTTAGTTCTTTTTTTATGACTGTTAAAATATCTTTCATTTTTGTTCACCTACAGTTTCTTTATAAATATCAAAGAAAACATCTTCTAAAGGTCTACCATTAGTAATAGTCTTAACATCATCTGATAAAACTAACTTACCATTTATAATGATACCAACTCTATCACATAACTTTTCAACTAATGAAAAAATGTGAGTAGATAAAATAATTGTTTTACCTTCATTTTTTAAATCAATTAAATAATCAGTCACAACTTTAGCTGTAAGGACATCTAACCCATTAGTTGGTTCATCAAAAATGACAATGCTAGGATTATGACAAATGGCAATAACTATACTTACTTTTTGCTTCATACCTGTAGATAGATCAGCCACTTTAACTTCTCTAAATTCATTGATGCCAAATTTTGAAAAAAGCTCTTCTTTACGCTTTTTTATTAAATCTTCATCCATGTGATGAAGTCTGGCAAAAAAATCAAATAAATAGTCTGGCGTAAAAAAATCTTCTAATTTTAGTTCACTAGTTAAAAAGCCAATATTTTCTCTTACTTTATCAGCTTCTTTTACTATACTATAAGAATTAACTAAAGCATCACCACTATCTGGTTTAATTAAAGTAGCAAGCATTCGTAAAGTAGTAGTTTTACCTGCCCCATTAGGTCCTAATAGGCCATATATTTCACCTTTATGAACATTAAAACTGATGTCATTGACAGCAACTTTGACTTTTAAGTTTGTTTTTTCTAATTTTTGTTGCTTGCGTGACATATTAAAAGTTTTTCTTAGACCATTAACTATTAAAATATCTTCTATCATATAATCACCAACTTTCACTATTCTAGAGTTGTATTTAAAACCGTTTCTGTTTGTTTAGCTCTAAAAACTTCTAATTTAGTGGCTAAATCTTTATCATTGATAGCTAGGATAGCTATGGCACTTAATGCTGCATTTTTAGCACCATTAATCGCTACTGTAAGAACAGGAATACCACCTGGCATTTGCACTATTGATAATAATGAATCTAAGCCATTTAGAGTACGTGATTTAACAGGCACTCCAATTACTGGTAATGTCGTATTAGCTGCTAACATACCTGGAAGATGAGCAGCACCTCCTGCTCCGGCAATAATTATATCAATACCACGCTCTTTAGCTGTTTTAGCATAACTAACTAAAAGGTCTGGTGTTCTATGCGCTGATACAATTTTCTTTTCATACGGCACATTAAATTCTTCTAATGTTTGACATGCATCTTTCATTACTTCATAATCTGAAATGCTGCCCATTACTACTCCAATCATCTTACTCCTCCTCTATCATTTTTAGTAAGATTTCAGCCATCTTATGTGGGCCATCTTGTTCATAGCCAGGAATGGCTAAACGAGTGTACATTTGACCTACTAAAACATTATTAGCAAATAATTTATCATATATTTTATCTAAGATAACTCTAGTTTCATCTTCCATTTGAACTGGGCCAAATGGATTAGCGAAAAACGAAGTAGTTAAGCCAATTTCTCCAGTGGTACCTTTAGCCATTCTAGCACCTTTTGTAAATACTTTTAAGGCATCTTCTTTATTTGTAAATAATTCTAATTCTTCTTTATTTTCATAATTATTAGCATATAAAACCATATCTACTTCATAGCCATACATTATTTCATAATATGTAGATACCGGAATTACTAAACGGGAATTAATCTTATCAGGGTTAAGGAAGATAGCTCTATCCATTTCTTTATATGCATAATCGCTAGACATATCATCAAGACGGACAAAGGCACCTATTTCTGTTCCATAAGCTATAACTTTATCATTTTCAATTTTAAAAGTTCCCATATCATCAAAGATAGTAGACATAGAAACAATTTCATCACCAGCTACAGCTCTTAAAGCTTCTAAGGTTTCAGATTTACCTGCTCCACTATCGCCTATGATAACTACAGTTTTGGTTTTATTATCTTTTAATTTAATATTGACACAAGCTCCATGAATAGGTAAATTACCTTCTTTAATCATCTTCGTGTTATATAATGTTAATAACATCTTTTTCATATAACCAAAATAATCAACATCATCACTTAAAGGAGCTACCCCAATATATAAATCATTATCTTCATCATAATAATAGGTGGATTCATTATTTCCATAACCAAATAGATAAACTAGATCTGGTTTTTGATTATTTTTATTATTTAAATCAGCAACTTCAAATAAGTTAGCTAAAGTTATACCATGAGTCATAAAATGTTTATGGAAGTATACAAAAGCTAAGGAACTACCAACTTTAATAGGATAACATAAATAATTATTTGGATTAATAGTTAAATTTTCTAAAGGATTAGTTTTACTAATTGGATAAACACCGGTTCTTTTATTCTTTTTAGTATAAGATATAAAAGGAGGTCTAATTAAAACTGATTCAATACAAGGTACATCATTAAATTTTTTATAAATACTATTAGAATCAGCCCATTCATAATGACTAATTAATAAGGCGGCATTAATACCAGAAGGTAATTGTCTATAAACTTGGAATTTATGACCTACAATTTTTTCTGTTATAGAACGATATGTCTTTAAAATAATTTCTGTAAAAATCTTATTAGTATCTAAAAAGACATTACCTTGAACTCCACCATCAACTTTTTTAGCTACTATATAACTATAACGTTCAAGTTTACGCCAATAGTCATAAAATTCTTCCACTAATTCATACAATTGTTTTCTTTCTTTTAAAACTCGCGTAAATTTAGGATTAATGTTTTCAATTTCTCCATAATCAAAAGTATGAATTAATCTAAATAAATCTATAAAATCATTAATAGGATCAGCAGTTAGATCTAAAAGTTTTAAAATATCTAGTTTTTCATGTTTACGACAATGCTTCACAAAACCTGTAAAAACGTCTTTAAAACAATCACTATTTAATACTTCAGTTGCACTCTTACAATAAACTTTAGTAAAGTTTAATATAAGCATTTTCTCTGTTAATTGATAACCATATTTTTGCATGAAAACCTCCTAAAATAAACCTTCAACTTTATCATTTACGACATCCATTTTCATGGCAGCCGGTTCTTTTGGTAAACCAGGCATTCTCATAATATCACCTGCTAAAACTACTAAAAAACCAGCTCCGGTTGCCGGAAGTACATCTTTAATCTCAATTGTAAAATCTCTAGGAGCACCTAAAAGTTTAGGATTATCGGAAAAAGAATATTGTGTTTTTGCCATACATATAGGTAATTTGTCATATCCTAATTTTGTTAAACGAGCTATAGAATTTTTAGCTGTTTGTGAATAATTTATATCACTAGCATAATAAATTTCTTTACATATTTTACTTATTTTTTGTTTAATAGTTAAATTTATATCATATAAATAATTAAAATCATTAGCTTTAGAGCACAGTTCTATTACTTTATTTGCTAAATCAATACCACCTTTACTACCATTTGCAAAAACATCTGATAAAGCTATTTCTAAATTATTTTCTTTAGCAAAATCTTCTAATACTTTTATTTCTGATTGAGTATCCGAATTAAATCTATTTATAGCTATAACTAAAGGTAAGCCAAACTTAGAGATGTTTTTAGCATGCTGAGCTAAATTAGCTAAACCTAGTTTTAAAGCATCAACATTTTCTAAAGTTAAATCCTCTTTAGCAACTCCACCATGCATCTTTAAAGCTCTAATTGTAGCTACTAAAACAACGGCATCTGGCTTAATATTACCTTTACGACATTTTATATCAAAGAACTTTTCAGCCCCTAAATCAGCACCAAAACCAGCCTCTGTAACAACATAATCTGCTAAACCTAAAGCCATTTTAGTAGCAATTAAACTATTACAGCCATGGGCAATATTAGCAAATGGTCCCCCGTGGATAATAGCTGGTGTCTGTTCAAGAGTTTGAACAAGATTTGGTTTAATGGCATCTTTCATCACTAATGTAACCGCCCCAGCACAACCTAAATCGCGCACAGTTACAGGCTTTTTGTCATATGTATAAGCAACTAACATATCATTTATTTTTTCTTTAAAATCAGCTAAAGAAGTAGCTAAACACAAAATAGCCATAACTTCACTAGCTACTGTTATGTCAAAATGATCTTCTCTAGGAACACCATTACTTTGACCACCTAAGCCAATAACAATATTTCTAAGTGCTCTATCATTCATATCTAAAACTCTATGAATTAAAACTCTAGTTGGGTCAATATTTAATTTATTACCTTGATAGATATGATTATCAATGATTGCACAAATTAAATTATTAGCTGTCGTAATAGCATGCAAATCCCCTGTAAAATGTAAATTAATATCTTCCATTGGAATAACTTGAGCATAACCGCCACCACAAGCTCCACCTTTAACGCCAAATACCGGACCTAAACTTGGTTCTCTTAAACAAACACAAGTTTTCTTTCCTAAGGCATTTAAAGCATCAGCTAAACCGATAGTAGTCGTTGACTTTCCTTCTCCTGCTGGAGTAGGTGATATAGCAGTAACTAAAACTAATTTAGCTTTATTAGGCTTATTTAATAATGATAAATCTAATTTAGCTTTATCGTTGCCATAACAAGTAAGTAGGTCTTCTTCTATACCTAATTTACCTGCTACCTCTTTAATATTTAGTGCTTTTACACTTTGAGCAATTTCTAAATCTGTCATATAGGCCTCCTTAACTCATAAACATAAATATTCTATCATAAATTTTAATGTATTTAAAGTTGTAACAACAAACATAAATCATTATAATTAGGAATTATAATCAAAAAAGAATGTACATTCTTATTTTAGCGCTAACATCTAAAAAATTAATAAATTTGTCTATTTGCTTCGCTTTGTTCATGTTCAAAGCGTAGCAGTCTACCAAAAATGATTTTTTTATGTTATAATTTCTCATAGTAAATAATGTGGTCCAGACTTATTTTACCATAAAAAAGCCCTTGGGTTCGATTCCCAAGGCATTTTTTATAAAAAAAGAGGCGTAAAGCACCTATAGGTTTATTTTTTCAAAACCCGGGTTTCTTTACAGCCCCTTTTTATATTGAACTATTTATTTTTAACATTGCCATTAAATAAACTATAAAATGTATTTGGAATTTTAGCTATAATTTTAATTTCTTTATGGTTATAAGGATTAATAAATTGTAAAGAACTAGCATGTAGTCCTAAGCGTTTAAAAGTTTCCTTATGACCATATTTATCATCACCAATAATAGGATGATTAATATTAGCTAATTGAACTCTAATTTGATTTTTACGTCCTGTTTCAATATTGATATCTAATAATGACATATTTTTATTTTCTTTTAATACTTTATAATTGGTGATAGCTAATTCATCATTTTTATTATTAGATACATATACTAAATTATATTCATTATTAGCTAAATAATTTTTTAATGTTCCTTGTTTGTTTTCTAAATGGCCTTCACAAATGGCTATATAGCCTCTGTATTTAACATATTTATTCCATTCTAAGCGTAAACGTGATTGTAGCTTAACATTAGTTGTAAAAACTAAAACACCTGATGTTTCTTTATCTATTCTATGAATGACATATGGTCTTTTATTTTTTGTTTTTAAAAATTCAAACACTTGAGAATAAGCTGTATCAGTTATCTCTTTATCGCTTGCTACTGCTAAAAGACCGGCCGGTTTATTGATAGCTATAAAATCTTCATCTTCATAAATTATATCTAAATGAGGACGTTTTTCATTGGTTTTCTTAACTTGATTGTTGGTTAAAACTGGGGTTTTAGTTATAGCTACTTCATCTTCATTGGCTAAGGGAAAGTTAAACTGACTAACTTGATTACCATTTACTAAAACTTGTTTATTACTTAACAAATGTTTAATGTTATTGCGGGAAGTATTTATTTTTTCTAGTAGAAAAGGTAATAAAGTAGTAGATCTTTTTACTTTATATTTAGCTGTAATAACAATTTTATCTTTCATTTAGTTCTCCTATTTAAACTTATCTTTATGTTTCATAAAGAATTCGTAATATATTTTAACATTTGTTAATTCTTCAAAGTTTTTAGTAATTACAGGGCTAGAATCTAAATCATATATCAAGGCATTATGTAAACTTAAAATTAATGGAGAATGAGTAGCAATAATAAATTGACAACTATAATACCTAACAGCTTCTAAAATTAAATCTACAAGCTTTAATTGTAATTGGGGTGAAAGACAATTTTCTGGTTCATCTAATAAATAAAGTGAGTCTAATTCAATCGAATCATTTAAATAATTAAAAGCTGTTTTCCCATTAGACATTACTTTAATTTCTTTTGATGTATTAGCTCTTACATAAGATACTTTAGTCATTCTTTTAACCTTATTATATTCAATTAAATCTTCTAAATCTGCAGATGACTTAAAAGTATAACCTTTCTTATAGATTTCATCTCTTTTAGCCCTAACTTTTTCAATATCTGAAATTCTTTTTTGATTATGGGTATCAACATCATTTAAATAATTAAAAATATCTTGGCTTCTTATATATTTAATAAAGGTTGGTTTTACCACTACCATTATTACCGTAGAAAATGGTTATATCTTTAAATGTAACTTCTTCTAACTGATTAAAAAAGAAAACATTAAAAGGATATAAAGTTAAATTTGTTGAAGCAAAATAATAATTTGCCTCATAAGCATTAGGTAATTGTAATTCATTTAAGTTTATCATAATAGTTAAAATAAGGAGTAGTTTCCTACTCCTAAATTTTTATTCAACCCATTCAATAATAGCCATAGGAGCTGCGTCACCACGACGGAAACCAGTTTTAATAACTCTAGTATAACCACCGTTACGATTAGCAAATCTAGGAGCTATCTCATCAAATAATTTTTGAATAGCATATTTTCCATTATCATCTTTTTCAAAACGAACTAAAGTAGCTGCTTGTCTACGAGAATGTAGAGTATTAGTTTTACCTAAAGTAACCATTTTATCAGCTAATCTTTTTAGTTCTTTAGCTTTAGTTTCAGTAGTTTCAATTTTACCATTTAAGATTAAATCTGTAACTAAATCACGAAGTAAAGCTTTTCTTTGATCACTGCTGCGACGTAGTCTAGAATAAGACATTTGCGTATCCTCCTTGTTATTCTTTATAGAAACTTAAGTTTAGTTGTTCTAACTTTTCTTTAATTTCCTTTAATGATTTACGTCCTAAATTACGAACCTTCATCATATCTTCTTCTGATTTACTAATTAAATCAGCTACTGTGTTAATGCCAGCTCTTCTTAAACAGTTATATGAACGAACAGATAAATCTAAATCTTCGATAGTTTTTTCCATCTTAGAATTTTTATTTTCTTCTTCTTTTTCAGCCATATAAGTATTATTTTGAGCTTGTTCTGATATAGCGTTAATTACTTCTAAATGTTCAATCATCATTTTAGCAGCTATTCCAATAGCATCAACTGCAGAAATTGAACCATTAGTTGTAACATTAACTGTAAGTTTATCGAATGAGGCATCATTATCTACGATATCTTTTGTTATTTCATAAGATACATTAGTAACAGGTGTATAAATAGAATCAATAGCTATTGTAGTAGCATCTTCAACATATTGTTTGTTTTTATCAGCACTAACATAACCTACACCGCGACGTACCTTTAAGAACATATTAATACTGCCACCAGCCGCTACTGTACAGATATGTTGTTCTGGGTTAACTACTGTTACATCTAAGTCATGAATGATATCACCAGCTGTAACTTCGCCTTCATCTTTATTAATTTCAAGAATAGTTTCAAAATTAGGATCTTGAGATTCTGTTTTTAAAACAACTCTTTTTAAATTTAAGATAATTGTGATAACATCTTCAATGACGCCTGATAAATTTTCAAATTCATGTTGAATTCCTTCAATTTTAGCACTTACAAAAGCAGTACCTGGTAAAGAAGATAACATAATTCTTCTTAAAGCATTACCAATTGTAAGACCAAATCCTCTTTCAAGAGGAGAAATTTCAAATGAACCTTGTGATTTATCTTCTGATAAATATTTAACTGCAGCTTTTGGTTTTTCAAATTTTAATTCTTTCATAACAGCCTCGCTCATCTAATTTTTTTATTAACCACGAGGACGTTTTGGTGGACGACATCCATTATGTGGAACTGGTGTACAATCTTTGATTGATGTAATTTCTAAACCTGCAACTTCAAGTGAACGAATAGCAGCATCACGGCCTTGACCAGGACCTTTTACTGAAACTTCAACTTTAACTACACCTTGATCTAAAGCTGATTTAGCAGCTGCTTCACTAGCAGATTGAGCAGCAAAAGCTGTAGATTTACGACTACCTTTAAAACCTAATGCACCAGCACTGCTCCATGAAATAACGTTACCAGCAGGATCAGTAATTGTAACTATTGTATTATTAAAACTTGCGTGAATATGAGCAACGCCAACCGGACAGTTTCTCTTTACACGACGTTTTGTAACCTTACGTGCCATAAATTAATCCTCCTTATTTCTTCTTATTAGCGATAGTACGTGCTGGACCCTTACGAGTACGAGCATTATTACGAGTATTTTGACCACGAACAGGAAGACCCTTACGATGTCTTAAGCCGCGGTAGCAACCTATTTCCATTAATCGCTTAATATTAAGAGCTACTTCTCTACGAAGTTCACCTTCAATTTTATATTTAGAAATTTGTGCTCTAATACGTGTTAATTCATCTTCAGATAAGTTTTTAACTCTAGTATCTTCACTAACATTTGCATCTTTTAAAATATTTTTAGCAATTGATGGTCCAATACCATAGATATATTGTAATGAAATAACTACGCGTTTTTCATTTGGAATATCTACACCTGCAATACGTGCCATAATTTAATCCTCCTAAAATTTTATCCTTGTCTTTGTTTATGTTTTGGATTTTCGCAAATAACCATAACGCGTCCTTTACGTTTGATTACTTTACATTTATCGCACATTGGTTTAACTGATGGTCTAACTTTCATTTTATTACCTCCGTTATTTTACTTATGTCTATAAGTGATTCTGCCACGTGTTAAATCATAAGTTGATAATTCAACTGTAACTTTGTCACCTGGTAAAATGCGTATGTTATTCATGCGGATTTTACCAGAAACGTGGGCTAAAACTTGATGATCATTTTCTAATTTTACAATAAATTGAGTATTTGGAAGGACATCTACTACTTTACCTTCTAACTCAATAACATCGTCTTTTTTTGCCATGTTTCCTCCTAAAGCAAAAGTTTTATCTAGCCGTCCTCTAAGAGGACGACTAATACTAATACAATGTGCTAATATAGTATTTATTTAGCTAAAACTTTTTTGATATCTTCAAATACCTTTGCAAAATCTTGATCACCATTTACTGATTTTAATAAATGTTGACCTCTATAATAATCTAGTAAAGGGGCTGTTTGTTCATCATATACTTTTAAACGGCTATATGCTGTATCATAAGTATCATCAGCTCTTTGCATTAACTCACCGCCACATTTATCACAAATTCCTTCTTGTTTAGGTGGATTATTTTTAATGTGATAAGTAGCACCGCAGTTCTTACAAACCCTTCTACCTACTATTCGATCAATTAATACTTCTGGTTTTACATCAATATCTAATACTGCATCTAAAGCTTCATTGTTTTCTTTTAAGAATTCATCTAAAGCTTGAGCTTGTGCGATATTACGTGGAAAACCATCTAAGAGAAAGCCGTTTTTACAATCAGCTTGACTTAGTCTATCTTTCACTAAATCGTTAGTTAAAGAGTCTGGTACAAGTTGACCTTTATCCATATACTCTTTAGCTAAAAGACCTAGTTTTGTTTTTTCTTTTAGATTAGCTCTAAAGATATCCCCTGTAGAAATATGAGGGATGTTATAATATTCTCTAATATTTACAGCCTGAGTACCTTTACCAGCCCCAGGACGGCCCATAATTAATAATTTCATATACTACTTACTCCAAAAAGCCTTTGTAATCTTTTGTCTCTGAAGCTGTTTCAATTTGATTGAATGTTTCAATTGCAACACCTACAACGATGATTAAAGATGTACCACCAATAGTAATAGTTGAAGCTTCAGTTGATGTAAAGCCAAATGATAATGATACAATAATAGGTACTAATGCTACAATAGCTAAATATGTTGCACCTAATAAGGTAACTCTAAATAATATTCTAGCTAATTGATTTTTTGTATCTTCTCCACGTCTATAACCTGGAATATAAGCGCCTTGTTTATCAAGACTATCACTTATTTTTTCTGGATCAACCATCATAAAGCTATAGAAGAATGAAAAGAAGAAAATTAATAAAATATATAAAGCCATACCAATAGGTTCTTGATATGAGAATACATTATTAATCCAAGTACCAGCAACTGTACTATCTTGCCCTAACATACCAATGATAGTTAGTGGAATAGATAAAATAGTTGAAGCAAAGATGACAGGAATAACACTAGCACTATTTAATTTAATAGGAAGGTCACTACTACCACCTTGTTGTCTATTTGCATATTGAATAGGAATTCTACGTTTAGCTCCTTCAAAGAAGACAACTGCAAAAATCATTAAAACATAAAGTAATATAATAACTATATAACATGTAATATTAGCTGCATTAGCCGCTCCATCTGCAATATATTTAGTCCATAATGTACTAAACATAGCTGGAACAGATGTGATGATACCGGCAGCGATAATCATTGATGAACCATTACCAATACCATGACGAGTAATTAAATCAGCTAACCACATTGTAAAGCATGAACCTGCTGTAATAACAATTGCCATATAAATATAGAATAACCAGAATAAATTCCTATCTTCTAAAACATCGGCAACTAAAATGTTTTCTGGACGAGCGCCTAAACCATATAATAAAGCTAAGCCTTGAGCAAAAGCTAAGATAATTGATACATATCTAGTTATACGATTTAGTTTTTGCTTACCTACTTCACCTTGTTCAGACCATTCTTTCCATTTAGGAATAACAACTTGTAACATTTGAATTACAATTGATGAAGTAATATATGGTGAAATACCTAAAGCTAAAATAGAAAAGTTAGATAAACCACCACCAGAAAAGGCATTTAAAATGGTTAGGAAGTTGTTATTTGTAATCTCAGCTCGAATAGCAACAGTATCAACCATTGGAATCGGAATATAAGTTCCAATTGTAAATACTAAAAGCATTAAAAACGTGAATATTAATTTTCTTAATATTTCTCGATTACTAAAAATCCTTTTGATCTTTTCTAACAACTTACATCACCTCTACAGTTCCACCAGATTCTAATATAGCCTCTCTAGCACTAGCTGAGAATTTATTGGCCTTAACTGTTAGTTTCTTTGTAAGTTTACCATTCCCTAAAACTTTAACACCATCATTTACTTTTTTAACTAAACCAGCTTCTCTTAAAGCAGCAAAATCAACAACAGTGTTATCAGCAAATACATCTAAATCACCAACATTAACAACGCTATATTCAACGCGATTAATATTGTGAAAACCTCTTTTTGGTAAACGTTGGAATAATGGTAATTGTCCACCTTCAAAGCCTGGTCTTACACCACCGCCTGAACGAGCATTTTGACCTTTGTTACCTTTACCTGCAGTCTTACCATTGCCACTACCAATACCACGACCGATTCTCTTTCTAGCATGTCTTGCACCAGGAACAGGTTTTAATTCATTCAACATTTTGAGGCACCTCCTTATTACTTAATTTCTACTTTTACCATATGAGCTATGGTAACGATCATTCCTTTAATTGCTTCATTTTCCTCTTTTTCGACACTTTGACCAATTTTTGTAAGACCTAGAGCTTTTGCAGTCTTAACTTGGTTAGGTTTACGACCAATTAAACTTTTAACTAATGTAATTTTGTACATAATTATTACCTCAAAATCTCTTCTACTGTTTTGCCACGTCTAGCAGCAACTTCTTCAGCTGAACATAATTGTTTTAAACCATCAACGGTAGCTCTAATTACGTTGATTGGAGTTTTTGAGCCTAGTGATTTTGATAAAATGTTAGAAATACCAGCAAGTTCTACAACAGCACGAACAGGACCACCAGCGATAACACCGGTACCTTCAGAAGCTGGTTTTAATAAAACATGACCAGCACCATATCTACCTTCTACAGTATGAGGAATAGTTGTGTTTACTATAGCAACAGTAAATACATTTTTCTTAGCATTTTCAACAGCTTTTTTAATAGCATCAGGTACTTCGCTAGCTTTACCTGTACCAAAGCCAACGTTACCCTTACGATCACCAACTACAACTAAAGCAGAGAAACGCATTGTTCTACCGCCTTTAACAACCTTTGTAACACGATTAATAGCTACAACACGTTCTTCGTATTCAGGTTGAACGTCTTTAACTTCTTTATCTTGACGCATGTTAACCTCCTTAGAATTCCAAGCCAGCTGCTCTAGCGGCGTCAGCTAAGGCTTTTACACGACCATGGTATAAATATCCACCACGGTCAAATACTACTTTACTAATGTTTAACTCTAAAGCACGTTTAGCAATTAAAGTGCCTACTTCAGTTGCAGCAGCAACATTTCCACCATTTTTTAAATCTTTTAATTCAAGAGTTGATGCTTGAGCTAATGTTTTACCAGCTTCATCATCAATTAATTGAACATAGATTTGTTTATTTGAACGGAAAACGCAAAGACGTGGTTTAGAAGCTGTACCTTTTAGGTTTTGACGAATACGTAAATGACGCATTTGTCTAGATACGTTACTTGAAACTTTATTAATCATATATAGTACCCCTTTCTAACTACTTCTTAGCAGTTTTTCCTTCCTTACGACGAATATGTTCATCGCTATATTTAATACCTTTACCTTTATATGGTTCAGGTTTACGAACTTCTCTAATTTCAGCTGCAAATTGACCTACTAATTGTTTATCAATACCAGAAATATTGATAACTGTATTTTTAGGTAATTCAACTTTTAGTCCAGCAGGAACTTCAAGTTCAACTTGATGTGAGTAACCTACGTTTAATACTACTTTATTACCTTGTAATGTAGCACGGTAACCTACACCATTGATTTCTAAAGTTTTAGTGAAACCTTTAGATACACCTTCAACCATGTTGTGAACTAAAGCTCTTGTTGTACCATGAATAGTTTTCATCCATTTTGAATCATTTGGACGTTTTACATGTAGTTCGTTTCCTTCAACAACTAAACTTAAGTTTTTGTCGAAATCAAAACTCAACTCTCCCTTAGGACCTTTAACTGTTACATTGTTATCAACAACTGTAACATTAACGTCTGCAGGAAGTAAAATTGGCTTATTTCCAATACGTGACATTTTAAATTTCCTCCTAATATATTACCAAACGTAAGCTAAAACTTCGCCACCGATATTTAACTTACGTGCTTCTTTGTCAGTCATTACTCCTTTAGAAGTAGAAATGATTGCAATACCTAGACCGTTTAAAACCTTAGGTAATTCATCTGCTTTTGCATATACTTTTAACCCTGGTTTTGAAACAGATTTTAGGCCTTTGATTACACTTTCTTGTTTATCAGTGTATTTTAGTGTAACAGTTAGTACACTTTTTACGCCTTCAGTAGCTTTATATGATACGATGTAACCTTCATTCTTCATAACTTCAAGAATAGCTTGTTTCATCTTTGAGTTAGGCATATCTACTGTCGGATGACCAATTTGTTTAGCATTACGAATACGAGTAAGCATATCTGCAATTGGATCTGTCATCATAATATATTTCCTCCTTTAGATGATATTACCAGCTGGCTTTTTTAACGCCAGGAATTTGTCCTTTATAAGCTAATTCACGGAAGCATAAACGGCAAAGTTTAAAATCTCCCATAACAGCATGAGGACGACCACAACGTTCGCAACGTGTATATTTACGAGCACTGTATTTTGGTTTTCTATGATTCTTAACAACTAATGATGTTTTTGCCATAATCTTTTCCTTTCTACTTTCTAAAAGGCATACCTAATAATTGTAATAAAGTACGTCCTTCTTCATCGCTCTTAGCAGTAGTAACTATAACAATATCCATACCTCTGATTTTTTTAACTTTATCAAAGTTAATTTCAGGGAAGATTAATTGTTCTTTAACACCTAAAGTATAGTTACCGCGACCATCGAAAGCATTACCATTAATACCACGGAAATCACGTACACGTGGTAAGGCAATTGATACAAGTTTATCTAAGAATTCATACATTCTTTCACCTCTTAGTGTAACTTTACAACCAATAGGCATACCTTCTCTTAATTTGAAGTTAGCAATAGATTTCTTAGCTTTTGTAACAACTGGTTTTTGGCCTGAAATTTGTGTTAATTCTTCAACTGCATCGTCTAAAACCTTAGCATTAGCAACAGCGTCACCAACACCCATATTGATTACGATTTTTTCAAGTTTAGGGATTTCCATTGAAGATTTATAATTGAATTTTGCAGCTAATTCTTTTCTCACAGAATTTTGATAAGCTTCTTGTAAACGATTCATTTATATTTACCTCACTTTCCTATTACTTGAACTCATAACCAGATTTTTTAGAAACTCTAACTTTAACAACTTTACCTTTAACTTCTTTTTCTACCATGCTTACTCTAGTAGGCACATTTTTCTTAGGATCTAATAACATAACATTAGATGCATCGATAGGTGCTTCCATTTCAACGATAGAACCACTTTGGTTTTGTTGTGTAGGTTTTTGATGTTTCTTTACAATATTTACACCTTCAACTAATACACGATTAGTTTTAGGGAATACTTTTAGAACTTTACCAGTCTTAAGAATTTTATTACCTTTTTTATCAGTTGTGAAACGATCCTTACCGGCGATAACAACAACTGTATCATTTACTTTAATATTCATTCCTAAGCCCTCCTTATAGAACTTCTGGAGCTAAAGAAACGATTTTCATGAAGTTCTTTTCACGTAATTCTCTAGCAACAGGGCCGAAAATACGACTACCACGTGGAGTACCATCTTCACGGATGATAACGGCAGCATTTTCGTCAAATTTAATATATGAGCCATCTTTACGTCTTAAACCTTGTTTAGAACGTACAATAACAGCTTTAACAACATCGCCTTTTTTAACTGCACCATTTGGGCTAGCTTCTTTTACAGAACATACAACGATGTCACCAACATTAGCATAACGGTGTAAAGCACCGCCTAATACTTTTATAATTAATAACTCACGTGCACCTGAATTATCAGCTACAGCAAGTCTTGTTTCTTGTTGTACCATAATTGTTACTCCTTTCAGAAACTAAAGTGTTTTTTCATTTTTAACCACTTCGATTAAACGATAAAACTTAGTTTTTGAAAGTGGTCTAGTTTCCATGAAGCGAACAACATCGCCAACTTTAGCACTATTGTTTTCATCATGAACATGAAATTTAGATGTTACTTTAATACGTTTTTTATAGATACGATCTGTTTTGAACAAATCAACAGCTACAACAATCGTTTTATCCATCTTATCAGAAACTACAGTTCCGGTAAAAACTTTACGACTATTACGTTCCATGTTGTCCTCCTACTACTTTTTGTCCGCATTTTGTTTTTCTGTTAAAACAGTTAACATGCGGGCAATTGTTCTTTTAATTTCCCTCATTTTAGAAGGATTTTCTGCTGTACCTAAAGCAGCTTGAAAACGTAAGTTAAACAATTCTTCTTTTAAGTCAGCAATTCTTTTATTGATTTGTTCAACACTTAATTCACGAATCTCACTAGTTTTCATCATTGCTAGGCACCTCTTTTTTTACAAATTTTGTCTTGCAAGGTAATTTGTGAGAAGCTAATCTTAATGCTTCACGAGCTACTTCTTCGCTAACACCAGCTACTTCAAATAAGATTAAGTTAGTTTTAACGACAGCAACCCAAGATTCAGGTGCACCTTTACCAGAACCCATACGAACTTCTAGAGGTTTATGAGTTTTAGCTAAGTGTGGGAAAACCTTAATCCAAACTTGACCTTGACGATTCATATAACGTGTAATAGCAACACGGGCTGCTTCAATTTGTCTATTAGTTAACCAACAACCTTCTGTTGCTTTTAAACCGTATTCACCAAATGCTAATTCTGTACCGCCTTTAGCAAGTCTATCACGATAATAAACACGATGAGGACGACGATACTTAACTCTTTTAGGCATTAACATAATTATTTACCTCCCTTAGAGTCATCTTTTTTAGCAGGAGCTTTTGCTTCTTTTTGTACTTTTTTGTTATCATTTGCTTTATTAGGACGAGGTTTTCTAGCTTGACGACGTTCTTCAACTTGACGAGGTTTTAACTCTAAAACTTCACCTTTATAAATCCAAACTTTAACCCCTAATTTACCATAAGTAGTTAAAGCTTCAGCAACTGCATAATCAATATCAGCGCGAAGAGTATGTAGAGGAACTTGTCCTTCAATATAACCTTCACTACGTGCCATTTCAGCGCCACCTAAACGACCAGAAATTGATGTTTTAACACCTTTAGCTCCAGCTTTTAAAGCACGTTGAATAGCCATCTTTTGTACACGACGGAAAGAGGCACGGTTTTCTAATTGTTCAGCCATAGATCTAGCAACTAAAGTTGCATCTAATTCAGGCTTTTTAATTTCTACAACATTAACGATAATGTCTTTTTTAGTTCTATATGCTAATTCTTTAACAACAGCATTCTTAGTTTCTGCATCACGGCCAATTACTGAACCAGGTCTTGCAGTATAGATAGTAATTTTAATTCTATCTTTGTGGTCTTTACCAACACCATTAAGACGTTCAATAACAACACGAGAAACTTGAGCTTTTTTATAAACTTCAGCAAGATAATCTCTAATTTTGATATCTTCAAGTAATAAATCTGCTACTTTAGTTTTATCAGCATACCATGCGGCATCCCAATCACGGATAATACCAACACGTAATCCGACTGGACTAACTTTTTGACCCATGATACTCCTCCTAATCTCTTTCAGCAACAACTACAGTGATGTTGCAATATCTTTTAATAATGATGTCGCCTCTACCTTTAGCACGAGGGAACATTCTTTTTAAACGCATGCCATCATTAACATAGCAAGTTTTAACATATAAATTTTCTTTATTTAAACTGTGATTATTTTCTGCATTAGCTACAGCAGAATTTAATACTTTGATTACTGCTTCACAAGCTAGCTTATTAGTTAATCTTAATATAGCATTAGCTTCCATAACACTTTTGTTACGAATTAAGTCAACAACTAAACGAGCTTTACGAGGAGTAACACCAACATTTTTTGCTACTGCTTTTACTTCCATAATTATCCTCCTTATTTAGCTGCCTTCTTATCGTCACCATGACCATGGTAAGTTCTTGTAGGCGCAAATTCACCTAATTTATGTCCTACCATATCTTCTGTGATATAAACAGGTGTATGTTCACGACCATTGTATACGGCAATTGTATGACCAACAAATGCAGGGAAAATAGTTGATCTACGTGACCAAGTTTGAATTACTTTCTTTTCACCAGACGCGTTTTGTGCTTCTACTTTTTTCATTAAATGATCATCACAAAAAGGTCCTTTTTTAATTGAACGAGCCATTTCTTTTCCTCCTTACATTATTTGTCATTTCTTCTACGAACGATTAGTTTGTTAGAAGCTTTTTTATGTTTACGTGTCTTTAAGCCTAAAGCAGGTTTACCCCAAGGAGTAACTGGAGAAGGACGACCAACTGGAGCTTTACCTTCACCACCACCATGAGGGTGATCATTAGGGTTCATAACTGAACCACGAACTTCTGGACGTAAGCCCATATGACGTGCACGACCAGCTTTACCAATACTAACTAATTCGTGTGTTTCATTACCAACTTCACCAATTGTTGCTAAACAAGTTGATAATACTTTTCTAACTTCGCCAGACATTAAACGAAGTAATACATAGTTGTCTTCACGACCTAAGATTTGAGCTGAAGTACCAGCTGAACGAATCATTTGGCCACCTTTACCAGGGTGTAATTCAATGTTATGAACTAAAGCACCTACTGGAATTAAACCTAAAGGTAAAGCATTACCTGTTCTAATTTCAGCATCTTTACCAGACATAACTACATCACCTACAGTTAAACCTTTAGGTGCTAAGATATATCTTTTTTCACCATCTTTATATACTACTAAAGCAATATTTGCACTACGATTTGGATCGTATTCAATAGTAGCTACACGGCCTGGAATGCCAAATTTATTTCTTTTAAAATCAATAATACGATATTTTTGTTTAACACCGCCGCCTTGATGACGAACAGTGATTTTTCCTGAATTGTTACGTCCTGCATTCTTCTTACGAGGAGCTAATAATGATTTTTCAGGAGTAGTACAAGTAATTTCTTCAAATGTAGAAACACTCATATTACGTCTACCATTAGACGTTGGCTTATAAACTCTAACTGCCATTTTCTTTCCTCCTATATTTCAAACGCTTCAATTTTTTGATCTTTAGCTATTTGACAAATAGCTTTCTTATAAGCAGGTGTATAACCAACATGTTGACCTACTCTTTTGCGTTTTGGTAAAACGTTAATAGTAGCAACATTTAAAACCTTAACTTTGAAGATTTCTTCTACTGCTTGTTTAATTTGAATTTTATTAGCCTTTTTGTCTACTTTAAATGTATATTTATTGAAGTCTTCTTTTAACTTCATTGATTTTTCAGTGACAATAGGTCCTTTTATAATATCTCTAGCATCCATATTACTTTAAAGCCTCCTCGAAGTAAGTAACAGCTTTTAAAGTGATAACTAATTTATCAAAGCATAACATATCGTATACTGAACAGTTATCACAACAAACTAAAACAACGTTTGGAACATTTCTAGCAGAACAAATTGCGTTTAAATCAAATTCATCTCTAGAACATACAACCATTGTTTTGCCTTCTGCTTTAATATTTGCTAAGAACTTTAAGAAATCCTTAGTCTTTTTACTGTCAAATACAAAAGTTTCAACAGCTATCATCTTATCATTTTTAACTTTATAAGATAAAGCTGATTTCATACCTAATTGTTTTACCTTTTTATTTAATTTAAAGGCATAACTTCTTGGTGTAGGTCCAAATACTGTACCACCACCACGCCATTGTGGAGCTCTAATAGAACCTTGACGTGCTCTACCAGTACCTTTTTGTCTCCATGGTTTCTTACCGCCGCCTCTTACTTCAGAACGATTCTTAACGTCATGAGTACCTTGACGCATAGCTGCGCGTTGAGCATTAACAACATCGTAAACTACTTGTTGATTAGGTTCGATACCAAAGACTGCTTCATTTAATTCTAAATCTCTTACTTTATCTCCAGCTTGATTTAATAATGCAATAATAGGCATAATAAATCTCCTTTCCTAATTAATTAGATTTTACGGCTGTCTTAATCATAACCAAACCTTTTTTAGGACCTGGAACATTACCACGAACTAAAATAAGATTACGTTCTGTATCTACAGCAGCAATAACTAAATTTTGTAATGTAACTCTAACATTACCTAAATGACCTGGCATTTTCTTGCCTTTCATATTACCTTTAATAGGTCCCATAGAACCAACGATACGATGACATGCAGATGTACCATGGCTCATTGGTAAACGGTGATGATTATATCTCTTGATTGTACCTGCAAAACCTTTACCTTTTGAAGTACCTGTAACATCAACGATATCACCAGCCGCAAATATATCACATTTAACTTCTTGACCAACATTGTAAGATGTTAATTCGTTCCCGCGTTCTTCTGAGAAACGAATTTCTCTTATGAAGCGCTTAGGAGCAGTGTTAGCTTTTAATACGTGACCTTTTTCAGGTTTGTTACTTAAAGATTCACGCTTATCTTCGTAACCTAATTGAGTAGCTACATAACCATCATTTTCAACAGTTTTTTGTTGTAAAACAACATTAGGTGTAGCATCAATAACCGTTACTGGAATTAAATTTCCAGCTGCATCGAAAATTTGAGTCATGCCCAATTTTCTGCCTAAGATTCCCTTAGCCATTTTGTTTTACCTCTTTCTTCTTAATTATTTCTTTAAAACGATATCGATACCTGAAGGTAAGTCGATATGCATTAAAGCATCAATTGTTTGACTTGTTGGATTTACAATCTCAATTAATCTCTTATGAGTTCTACGTTCAAATTGTTCACGAGAATCTTTATTAACGTGTGGTGAACGTAAGATTGTGAAAATTTCTCTTTCTGTAGGTAGTGGAATAGGTCCATTAACTTCAGAACCAGTTTTCTTAACACTATCAACAATTTTCTTTGCTGATAAATCTAATAATCTGTGATCATAAGATTTTAATCTAATTTTAATTTTTTCTTTTGCCATTTTATTTTCTCCTTCCGCCTATAATCAAGCATAGACTAGCTCCATGGAAAAACTCAACACACTGTATGACAACGCTCTTCGGTGTGTCAACAACCTCCCACTTCAAAGCCTTATTTTTTGCCCGAAAGCTTTGTTATTATATACTATTTCTAAACACATTTCAACCCATTTTTTAACTTTTTAACATAAAAATATAAGGAAGATCTCAAAACTTCTTCCTTATATATAATATATACATCTTCTTTATTAAATATTATCCTTAATAAAATCAATTTTAGACTTTTTTAAATAATTATATAATTTCAAATAATAAACAATTAAAAAGCTTAATCTAACCTTAAACTAAGCTCATATCTAGTAACAATTTAACTATCTTATTTTTTAAACAAAACCCTGTATGATAATATCTGGTACATATACTAACAGTAATAGAATAGCAATTAATAAGTCTTTAAATAGTTTTGTTACTCTAAATTGTTTTTCTGACTTAATAATATCAATTATTAAAATAATAAATAATAAGATAATATTAGTTACAAAAAAAGGTAAGAAACTTAAATGTATATCATATACATAAAAAGCAATCAATCTAGCACTATGATAAACAACTAATAATATAGCTGTTAAAATAATAGCTATTTTTGTAAATCCTCGCATTTTAACACCCCATCAATCTCTAATTTAATTATAGCATATAAAATAAATAATCAAAATAATTAGTTAACTTTTAATAATATTTTAATTATATAATCTTTTTTCACAAAAAATATCTATTTTGCTTTATTATATAATTCACAATTCATATAAGTAAAACACAAAAAAGAGAAAGACTTAAATCCTCAATGTCATTAACTTAAGGACATTGACAATTTAAAATTATTAAAAATATAGAAAAGAATCAGTGATTTTACTACA
>CALUQZ010000017.1 GCA_944323055.1 uncultured Acholeplasmatales bacterium | reverse complement strand
AATGTAGTAAAATCACTGATTCTTTTCTATATTTTTAATAATTTTAAATTGTCAATGTCCTTAAGTTAATGACATTGTCATAAGTCCTCTATCTTTTGAAATTGCGCTTCATAAATATCCTTGTAGTAACTCTTCTTTGCTAACAATTCATTATGTTTACCCATTTCTACAATATGACCTTTATTTAATACAATTATTAAATCAGCATCAATTATTGTTTTCAAACGATGGGCAATAATAAAGCTAGTTCTACCTTGCATAAGCTTATTAAAGGCCTCACCTACTAAAACCTCAGTTCTTGTGTCAATATTAGATGTAGCTTCATCAAGAATTAAGATTTTAGGTTTTTTTAACATTACTCTAGTAATACACAATAATTGACGTTGACCCTCTGATAAATTAGTATCATTATCTAAAATAGTATTATATCCATCTTTTAAACGTGTAATAAAACTATCAGCTTGACTCTCTTTAGCAGCTTTTATACAATCATCTTTACTAGCATTATTATTACCATACATAATATTTTCTAAAATAGAACCATTAAAAGTCCAAGTATCTTGTAAAACCATTCCAATATTATCTCTTAAATTGTGATAATCAAGTTTCTTAATGTCTTTATTATCAATTAAAATATCTCCACTAGTCGTTTCATAAAAACGCATTAATAAATTAATAATAGTTGTTTTACCTGCACCTGTAGGACCTACAATGGCTATTTTAGAGTTAGGTTTAACCTTTAAATTAAAATTTGTAATTAGCGGTTTATCTAATACATAGCTAAAATTGACATCTTTAAATTCTACTTCCCCTTTTACTTCTGTTAATACATCTGTAACTTCATAATTGGCAATTTTTTCATCAATAACTTGAAATATCCGCCTAGCAGAAGCTAAACTATTTTGTAATTCAGTCATAACTTGGGAAATATCATTAAAAGGTTTTGTATAACTTTGCGCATAATTTAAAAAGACTGTCAAATCACCAACCAAAATTAACCCTGATACAGCTCTTAAAGCGCCATAAATTCCAACACTTGCATATACTAAACTATTGATTAACCTCGTAGTCGGATTAACTAAGCTAGATAAGAACTGAGCTTTTACCCCAATTTTATATAAATCATTATTAATGTTTTTAGCTTTAGTATAAATTTCTTCTTCATAATTATAACTTTTAAATATCATAAGCATATTAAAAGATTCATTATAACAAGCAGATAAATCACCTTTGATACTAGCTTGTTTTTTAAATGTTTTATAACTCATTCTAGCAATTAAATAAGCACTTAATAATGAAAGAGGAGTTAAACAAATAACAATTAAACCAACTTGATATGACACAACCAACATAAACGTTAAAGTTAAAATGATAGTTATTAATCCACTAATCAAACTAGTTAAAGCTTGTAATAATCCATCGCCTAATTGGTCAGCATCACCAATTAAACGCATTATTAAATCGCCTTCTTTATGTGTATCTATATATGAAATTGGCAAGTTACTTAATTTATTAAATAATTCATCTCTAATATCTTTTACTGTATTATTTGTAACATAAGCCATTAGATATTGCATTAAATAACCAAAAATAGCTTCAGCTAATCCTAATAATAAAACTAAAATAATAACACCATTCAAAATAGTAAAATCAACATTATTTTCTCCTATTAAATAATTAATTCCTCTAGCAACTACAATAGGAATTAATAAAGTAGCTAATACTTGAATGATACTAGATATAATAGCTAAAAACAATAAAATCTTATGTCTAAATAATACTTTTAAAATTCTAATCAATGTCTTATCTTTCATTTAGTCCTCCGCATTTTGCGAATCATAGATTTCTTTATAGATTTTAGATGTTTTAAGTAATACTTCGTGTTGTCCTTTAGCTACTAACTTTCCATCATCTAAAACTAAAATTTGATTAGCATCTTTAATTTGATTAATTCTTTCAGTCACTAATATTATAGTTATATTCAATTGATTTAAAGCTTTACGCAAATTATAGTCTGTCTTAAAATCAAGGGCAGATAAACTATCATCTAAAAATAAAACTTGTGGTTTTACGGCTAATGCTCTAGCAATACTTATTCTTTGTCTTTCTCCACCTGATAAATTTTTTCCACCTTGATATATTATTTTATCAAGACCTTCTTCATCGTTTAATACAAAATTAGCTTGTGCAATTTCTAAAGCTTGGTATAATTTGTAATCTGATAAACTCTTGTCTTTTAATTTTAAATTATCCCTAATTGACATATTAGCTAATAAAGTCTTTTGAAAAACAAAACCAATGTTATTATTTAAAGCTAATTTTGTATAACTAGCTATATCTTTACCATTAAAATAGATACTACCTTTACTACTTTCATAATATCTAGCTAAAAGATGCAAAAGCGTCGATTTACCTGAACCTGTACTACCAATAATGCCAACAAAATCACCTTGTTTAATTTGAAAAGAAACATCATCTATACTAGGTTTACTAGTGTTTTCATAACTAAAACTCAAATTTTTAACATCATAAACTATTTCTTGTTCTTCTACTATATCTATATTCCCATATTCTATTTGTGGCTTAGTATCAAACAATTCATTTAATCTAGCTGCTGATGAAAATGCTTTTCCAAAAATTTGAATTAAATTACAAACAACAAAAATAGCTACTAAAATTTGATTTAAATAATTGACTAAAGCCGTAACATCACCTTGAGAAAT
This sequence comes from uncultured Acholeplasmatales bacterium, assembly GCA_944323055.1. Lineage (GTDB taxonomy): Bacteria > Bacillota_I > Bacilli_A > Acholeplasmatales > Anaeroplasmataceae > CALUXS01. Next base: position 27,781 of record CALUQZ010000017.1, on the reverse strand, counting down.
AATTCCCTCAAATACTAAATTGCCAGATAATTTTAAAATAGCTAAAATAGCAATAGCTATCAATATAGCAGCTAAAGGATTTAATAAAGCGGCAATTCTAGCTACTCTATTAGCATCCTTATTTAAAGTTTTAGTCGCTTCTTGTAATCTATTGTTTTCATAATCTTCTTGATTAAAAGCCTTAACTACTCTTATACCATTTAAATTTTCCTTAGCTATAGTAGTCACTTTTTCTAAGTCTTTTTGAACGACTTTATTTTTAGGAATAGTTAAATACATTATAGTTAAAGCTGAAAATAAAACTAAAAGACCAACTAATAAAAAGATTAAACCAGCATATAAATTAATCATAAAAGCCATTACAATAGCACCTATGACGATAAAAGGAGCTCTTATAACTAATCTAATTAACATAGCTACACTCAATTGTACTTGATTGATATCATTATTAATTCTAGTTAATAATTTAGAAGTCCCAAATAAAGTAATTTGATTAAAATCTAGTGTTTCAATATGTTTAAATAAATCATCTCTTATTTTAGTTCCAATGCCTTGGCTAGCTTTTGAAGCAAAATATTGACAAATTAAAGTTGAACAAAAGCCAACAATAGCTACTAAAAATAAGACCCCACCCATTTGAAAAATATAGGTAGTATTATTTAAATTAATCCCTTTATCGATAATACTTGCCATTATTAATGGTACTATTAGTTCAAAAATAGCTTCTAACAATTTAAATAGAGGTCCTAAAATGACCTCTTTTTTATAATATTTTAAATATTTGCGATATAATTTAATCATTTAAATCACCATCAAATTTATTTTGGAAAGATTTTAATTGTTTCAACTCTTTAACTCTTAGTTTTTCATATAAAACCATATTTTCCATTGACATTAATACAAATTTTTCTAAAGATGAATTTTGGGAATAATCAGCCTGACAAACAAAGTTTATTCTAGCATCATGAACTAACTTAGAAACATGTTCTTGGTCATTTGAACGATAAACAGCAATGGCTTTACCACCTTTATCTTTGACTACTTGCATGCAAGGAATATCAGTCATTCCATCTCCAATATAAATCATATTTCGATAAAAAACATGTCTTCTGCTATCTGGAGTATCTGAATTTAATTTTTCTTCATCAATAATATCAAAAGCACCCTTAGATATTCTAAAAATGAATTGAGTTTTTAAAGTAAAATTAATTGCCATCTTAGGCCAGATAGCTTCTTTAGTCTTTTCATCATATAAAAATTCACAACCATAAATCTTATTGAATTCGTGGGCAATAGAAGAGCCATCTATAATTTCTTTAGTGCCAGAAGAAACGACATAATGTTCTACCGTAGCTCCTAATTTAGCAGCAAAATTATTAATACGACTAAACCAAGTTGTAACACCAGGGAAGAATTTAATATGTTTACCTAAAGAATTTAAATATTCCTTAGTCAATGGAATATTTTTTTCTTTACATTGCTTTACCATTTCAAACATGTAAGCTAATATTTTATCCATTTGATGATTATTGCCTAAAACTCCTGTTTTTGCCCAAAATTCTTTAGGTGTTAATCCTAAATTAGGGATAAAACTATAGTTTTGCATATCTTCTGTACATAATGTTTTATCAAAATCATATAGTATAGCAATTACTAATTTTTTCATAAAGTAAAACGCCTCCATTTAAAGCTCAAAATACTAAAAACATTTTATTCACAATATTTTTTTAATATCTATTTTAATAGTAACATAAATTATTTTAAGATACAAGTTTTTCAATTATTAGGTCTTTTTTAACAAAAAAGAGACATTAAATGCCTCTATTCTAATTCTAATTTTGCTAATGTATTTTTAAAATACTCCGGTAAATCAACTTCAAATTCTAATCTTTTTAAAGTAGTTGGGTGAATAAATGATATCTTTTTAGCATGCAAATATTGGCCTAAATCATCGTAAGTTTTTTTAGTTCCATATAACGGATCACTTAAAATTGGTTTATTAATATAAGCAAAATGAACTCTAATTTGATGAGTACGTCCTGTTTCAAGTAAACATTTAACATAAGTATGTTTTTTAAATCTCTTTATAACTTCAAAATGAGTTATAGCTTCTTTACCATCACTTACAACAGCCATTTTTAATCTATTAGTTTTATCACGCCCAATAGGTGCTATTATCTTTCCTCTATCTTCATTGATAACACCTATAGTAATAGCGTGATATTCTCTATACATCGTGTGATCTTTTAATTGATTAGCTAAAAATAAATGAGCTTTATCATTTTTAGCTACTACTAATAATCCTGATGTATCTTTATCTAAACGATGAACAATACCAGGCCTTACTACACCATTAATAGAACTTAAATCTTTAATTTGATACATTAGACCAGAAACTAAGGTATCTTCATGATGTCCATTTGCAGGATGTACAACTAAACCTTTAGGTTTGTTAATGACTGCTAGATCACTATCTTCATAAACAATTTCTAAAGCTAAATCTTTAGGTGTTATTGAATTTGTTTCAATTTCTTTAAATTCTACCTCTACTTCATCTAAAGGACTTAATTTATAACTAAATTTAACATCATTTCCATTAACTTTTATATTTATAATATTATTTTGTAAAAAACTACGAGTTTTATCTGTGACTATCGTTAAATATTTATCTAAACGATAGCCTTTAAATTCTTCAAGTACACAATATTTAGCCATTTTTTTGTTTTTTCTTTCTATATTCATCAATAAATAAAATGTCAATAACTAACATAATAACTCCAATCACTAAGCACATGTCAGCTACATTAAAAATCGGAAAATCATAACTGCCAAAAGTAAATCCAAAAAAATCAATTACACCATTTAAAATATTAAAGACAGTTAAAGTACGATCAATTAAATTACCAAAAGCACCAGCAATAATTAAGCATAATGCAATTGAATAAAATTTACGAGTTTTAAAATCATTACGAGTAGCGAAATAAATAGCTACTATACCAGCTATTAAAGAAATTGTAGCCAAAATATAAGTATAACTAGAACCCATACCCCAAGCTGCCCCAGTATTATATATTTTAGTTATGTAGAAAAAATTAGGGATAATAACTAATTCTTCTCCTATAAAAAAGTTGTTTTCAATTAAGGCTTTACTAGTACAATCAATAATTAATAATACTGCAATAATTAGATAGCTAATGATAAAATTCTTTTTAGTCATTATAACCTCCTACTATTACTTTTACTTCATCCATTTTAACACAAGTAACACCTGCCGCTTTAAACATTATTTTAGAAGCTTCATAATACTCGTTATCTTTATATTTATCAGACATATAAACTATTTTTTTGATGCCACATTGAATTATCAACTTAGCACATTCATTACAAGGAAATAAAGTCACATATAAAGTAGCCCCTTTTAAAGAGGTTGTCGAATTTAAAATAGCATTAGGTTCAGCATGTACAACATAAGGGTATTTAGTTTCTAATAATTCACCTTCACGTTCCCAAGGAAATTCTTCATCTGAACAACCATATGGAAATCCATTATAACCTATACCTATTATTCTTTTATCTTCATTAACTATACAAGCTCCAACTTTTGTTGATGGGTCCTTTGAACGGTAGCTAGATAAAATAGCTACGCCCATAAAATATTCATCCCATGAAATATGCTTATTCATATTACACCTATGGATTTAATCTATCAGGTCCACGGAAAATGAACATAGATTCTTTAATACCTTCATTAAATATTAACATAGTAATTCTATCTACCCCAATACCAAAACCACCATGAGGAGGACAACCATATTTAAAGAAATCAAGATAGAATTTAACATCTTCAGATAAACCTTTTTCTTCAGCTTGAGCTTTTAAAATGTCATAACGGTGTTCTCTTTGTGCACCTGTAGTTATTTCACAGCCCTTCCATATTAAATCATATCCACATGGAATACCATGTTCATCGCGCATATGATAAAAAGCTCTCTTTTCTTTACTATAACCTGTAACAAATAAGAACTCATGGCCATAAACCTCAAGACTAAATTTTTGGCATAATCTCTCACCTTCTGTTGTAAGATCACCTTTTTCACTTTCAGGAACTTTGTAACCATAACGCTTTTCTAATTCATCATACAAATCGTGCAAATCAATAACAGGGAAAGGTAATGTCGGCACAACTATATCAATATCATAAACCTTTTTTATTTCTTCACCATATTTATTTTTAGTTTTTTGAAGAGCATAAGTTAACATTTCTTCTTCTAAATGCATAACATCTTTATATGATTCAATATAAGAAAATTCTAAATCAAAACCCGTAAACTCAGTTGCATGTTTACGGCTTGCAAACTTTTCTGCTCTAAATACAGGACCAGATTCATAAATTCTTTCAAAACCAGCTGCCATCGCCATTTGTTTATAAAATTGTGGTGATTGAGCTAAATATGCAAAACGATCGAAATATTCAACCTTAAACACACCAGCTCCTGATTCTGATTCAGCTCCTACTAATTTAGGAGTATGAATTTCAATAAAATCTCTTTCATTTAAAAATTCTCTACATGAATTTATAAAACAAGATTGTACTTTAAACATTAACGTGTTTTTATCTGTTCTCAAATCAATCCAACGGTAATCTAAACGCAAATCAATATTTGTTTCTTCACCTTTAGGAGCTACAATCGGACTAGGTTCAGCAATTGATAAAATTTCTAATTTAGTTGGGTACATTTCCATATGGTTTAATTTAACATATTCACTTTCAGCAACTAAACCTTCAACTTCAATAACAGAATCTATTGTTATTTTATCTAATAAATCATTAAATTCCGGATGCTTTTCTTTTTCAATTGTAACTTGTAATTTATTAGAAACGTCGCGTAAAACAATAAAACACATTGTTTTTTTGTTACGGAAATTTTCTACAAAACCGGCTATTTTATTAACTTCACCTAACTTAATATCTTTAATTTGTACTCTTCTCATGACATTTTCCTCCACAATTTGCACAATTATTTATTTTACTTAACAAATAATCAAACAATTCATTTAATTTAACTGTCTCTTGAGTCTTTGTTTGATTATTTTTTACATTAATATTATTATTAGCTATTTCATCATCACCTAAAATTAAAGTGAACAAACTATTATTATAATCAGCTTCTTTAAACTGCGCTTTTAAACTTTGTCCTTGATAACTCATATCACATTTAAAACCTCTTAAACGAGCATCATAAATTAATTTTTGCCCTTCTTCTTTAGCTAAATTACCTAAAGTAATTAAGAAAAAATGTAATTCTTTATCTTTGACAATTTTAATATTTTCATTTTCAAGAGCTAATAATATTCTATCCATTCCAAAAGCTAAACCAACTCCTGGTATATCTGGTCCTCCTAATTCCTTAACTAAATTATTATATCTTCCACCAGCACAAATAACATTTTGATTGCCTAAAACATCTGATAAATATTCTATTTCAAATACTGTATCTGAATAATAATCAAGTCCTCTAACTAAATGCGGATCTAAAACATAAGATATTCCTAAACGATCTAAACTATCAATTACTTCTTTAAAATGAGCTTTAGATTCTTCATTTAAGTAATCACTAATACATGGGGCTTTCTTTAAAACTTCACTATCTTTATCTACTTTACAATCTAAAATACGTAGAGGATTTTTATTTAATCTATCTTTACAATCAGCACATAAATAATCAATATTTTTAGTAAAATAATTAACTAATACTTCCCGATATTTATCTCTAGATTCTTTATCACCTAATGTATTAATCCTAACTCGTAGTTTATTTAATCCAATAGCTTTAAACAATAAAATGGCTGTACTAATAATATCAACATCAAGTAAAGCAGACTTAGGACCATAAGCTTCAAGTCCAAATTGATAAAATTGTCTATAACGACCTTTTTGTGGACGTTCATATCTAAACATCGGTCCAAAATAAAACAATTTACTAATTTTATTGCTAGCATATAATTTATTTTCAACATAAGCCCTTACACAACCGGCTGTTCCCTCCGGTCTTAATGTCATTTTACGTTCCCCTCTATCTATAAAGTCGTAAGTTTCCTTATTGACCATATCTGAACTATCTGTTTGATCGCGATGAAACGTTTCATATTGTTCAAAAATAGGAGTTCTTATCTCTTCGTAATTAGCTATTTCACAAACGCGTCTAAATACTTGTTCTAACTTAGCCCACTTTTGACTTTCTCCTGGCAATATATCATAAGTTCCTTTTGGTTTAGTAAGCATATTATCATCCTTTCAAAATATAAAAAAATCCTTAGAAAATCTAAGGACGAATTATCGTGGTGCCACCTTAGTTCTAGATTAAATCTAGCCCTCAATCCGTTAACGCCTGGTACGTTTTGTCTTTAAGAAGTGTCTAAAATAGTTATCAATCGATGCTTACACCTACCATCGTCGCTTAAAATGATATCACTATTTCTTTTTTCTTAAACAAATCACTAAATTGTAACAAATTTTTACTTATGAAACAAGACTATCACTATCATTTTCTTCATCATTTTCCACAATATCATAATATTCCTCTACTCCATCTGCTATTCTTTGGGTAGTAATATCATAACCATCAGCAATAAATTTATTAATTAAAGCTAAAGCTTTTGTTAAATATGTATTTATTTTAGTAAAATCATATTTATCTATCTTCGCAAAATAACTTTCTACAAATAAAATTAAATCTCGCAAACAATAACTAGCTTTAAGATGATAGCGTTCACATCTAGTGTCTATCCCTACTGCCATAAGCGTCGGAGTCATCTTATGATAATAGGTAGGATGATTTATATATAACTTACTAGGAATACCATGCTTAGCAAAACAATCATCTAAAAATGAATATATAATATTATAATCAACATCTAATAGACAGACTACTTCATCAATTGTTTCTTCGCTTTTACCATAAGCTAATAAGAAAGCTCCTAACTTATCTATATTAATAGTTGGAAAAACTGTAATAAATAAAACTGCATCATCTTCTGTCTTTTTTTTATTAAAATCAAGTTCATTAGCTATTTTATAATTAATATTTTTAGGAGTTAATTTTTTAAACATTGTTTCATATGGATCATAAATATCAAATACTTTAAAACGACCAGTATCATAATCAATAGATATAAAACACTCTGTTCCGCTTGGTAGTCTTTTTCGTTTATTTAAAAAGGCAATTAAAGAAAATAAAACAAAACAAATTTCATCATATGCTTTTTTAGTAAATCTCTTATCTGCAAAACCATAAAAACATGGCGTTAAAGAACAATTTAAAGTTCCATTTTTATCATACTCAAAATAGATTTCTAGAAATTGACCATCACCAGGGCTATAAGAATTAGGTATAAATTCTCTATCAAAATATGCTACTGCACCTAATATATCACTATAAATTACAATCGTTTGTTCTATAATATCTATGTCTACAATATATTCATAACCTCTTACAAATTCGGTGAAAGATATAAAAAAAGTTTTCCTTTTATACTTTCTTTTAGAAAAAATATCGACTATATTAGAGATTATTCCTTCAAAAAAATTCATTAAAAAACCTCCCAAAAGACTACTTTCTTCTTACCATAATTTTTTTCTTTAAGTAATTTCAATTTAGTTGAAGGACTAAATGTTGTCAAAGAAGCCATTTCAAAAATAATTTTAGTTCCTTTTTGAACTAATTTTGAATCTATTATTAAATCTAATATTTGATTCACATTATCCATTTTATATGGTGGATCTAAAAAAATATAAGAAAAAGATTTAGAATAACTTAGTATAAAATCACGATAATCCATGTTTGTTAAAACATAATCTTTTATACTTAAATTATCTAAATTTTCTTTAGCTACTTTTAAAGCTTTATTATTTATATCATTTAAAACAAGATAAGAAGCTCCTCTAGAATAAGCCTCTATAGCCATTGCTCCACTTCCACAAAAAAGATCTAAAACACTGCCATTAATAAATCCTAGGGAATTAAAAATAGCTTCTCTCACTCGATCTTGAGTTTCTCTTGTTGTCGGTAAATTGCATTCTTTAATTATTCTATGTCTTAAACTACCAGCAATTACACGCATTTTATCACCAAAAATCTAAAAAAATATGCTAGGAAGTCCATGAAGAACAGATGTCTTCAAAAATTGAGTCCTCTGGAAAAATTAATTAGGATTCTTAAAAATAATCTAAGCATTCAACACATAAAAATTCTCAGACTCACTAAAAATAATTTTGGGTTCCACGGGCTTCTTCCTAGCGATTTAAATATAACACATTTACCTATTTTTGTAAAGCGATATTACAAATATGAAAAGATAATTGTACCAATACCAAATATAATTAATGCTAAGCCAACAAAGAGCATAAATCTATCGCCTCTATCACTAGCATTAACATTATATTTATTTAATATCGTCATTAAAATTGCACTAATACCAATAGCAATTAAAGACAAGCCTACACCATAATGGCTAATAAAAGCAGGTACTTTTGTTGGTTCATATACGAAAGTTACTATAAACATAGATACAGAAAGAGCTAATAAAGCAAAAATAACGATTGATAATATAATCCTCAATATCTTATATTGTCTAGTTTCTTGAATGATTGGTTTTCTAGCCACTTGAATCACCTCTTCAATTATTATAACAAATGTCTAAATAAAAAGATATAAAAAAATAAAGAAGGACTAAGCCTTCTTTAATAATTCGATGATTTCAGCTTTCTTTAATGTTGAATAACCTTTTACACCTTTTTCTTTACATAAGCTCTTTAAATCTACTAAAGTCATACTATCATAATCAACTTTTTTAGTAGCTTTCTTAGCAGGTTTAGGTGCAACTTTTTCTTCTTCAACTTTTACAGGTTCACTAACTACTTCAGCTGTTTTTTGATTGTTAACAAAAGCTTCATGATTAGCTTTTCTTTCAGCTTTAGGAGCTGGTTTTACAAATACATTTTCAACAACTACTTTTGCTTGAGGGTTAGCTAAACCTTCTTTAGCTTGAGCAACTAAATTAGCAAAAGCTTCTTGATCATTAACAGCTAATTCTGCTAACATCTTTCTATTTAATACAACATTTTGATGTTTTAAACCATTGATAAATGCTGAATATGTAATGTCATTTAAACGACAAGCTGCATTAATACGAGTAATCCATAATTTACGGAAGTCTCTTTTCCTAACTTTACGATCACGATATGAATATTGTAATGATCTCATTACTTGTTCATGAGCAGTTTTATATAAGGCATGTTTTGAACCATAATAGCCTTTAGCAAGTTTTAAAACTCTTTTACGACGACGTCTTGCAACGTAACCACCTTTAACTCTAGCCATTGTTCTTCCTCCTATCGCATATTACTGATTAAGCTTTTAATACGCTTTTCATCAGTTTTATCTACTAATCCTGGTTTATGAAGATTTTTGTTTTGTTTATGAGTTTTATTAGTCTTCATATGACCTGTAAAGGCATGACCACGTTTTAATTTGCCAGTGCCAGTTACTTTAATTCTTTTCTTTAAACCACTATGTGTCTTTTGTTTTGGCATTTTAATTATCTCCTTTTTGTTTTTTAGGGGCAATTGTAGCAAATAACAATTTCCCATCTAATTTAATTTCGCTTTCTAAGGTTGATGTTTCTGCTAATGCTTCTACAAATTTAGCAATAACTTCCTTAGCTAACTCTTGATGAACAATCATTCTACCTTTTAATCTTAAAGTAATCTTTACTTTATTACCTTTATCTAGAATCGTTTGAGCTTTTCTAGTCTTAGTATCGAAATCATGTTTTTCAATCGTTGGACTTAACTGAATTTCTTGGACTGTAACAACTTTTTGTTTCTTCTTCATTTCTTTTAGTTTCTTTTGTTGTTCGAAACGAAATTTAGAATAATCCATCATTTTAGCAACGGCCGGATTACTTTCGGCTGAAACTACAACTAAATCTAAGCCTCTTTTATATGCTTCTTCTAAAGCTCTATTTTTAGGTAAAAGGCCTAATTTTTCTCCCTTGTCTGTAATGACAAGCATTTCTTTTAATTTAATACTTTCATTAACCATTTCATCTGGTTTTCTTAAATTGCTAATGTGTGCCACCTCCATTAAAATTCACTTAGCAAAATAAAAAAGGACGTCAAGCGCCCTGTAAAAATCAACATAGATAAACATTGTGACTTTTAAGCCTATCAACCTAATCGATCAGGCGAGAACAGGGTGTTCTGCTTTCCACTTTTTTATTACGTGTCAATTATACGGATATTTATCATAATGTCAAGTGTTTTTTTGTGTTTTCTAATAAAAATTTATTATTTCACATAATGTAAGTACACTGTATTATCAGCTAATACTTTTACTTCTTTAACTTTAAAATATTTTGGAAATTTTGAAACATCATTTGTACCAACAAAAGTAATTTCTTTTCTACCACCTTGTATACCATTACAAATAACTAAACTTATTTCATCAACATAATCACCATTTAAAAAAGCTGCATTAATTTCTGCCCCGCCACATAATACAAATGTATCAATTCCTAAATCACCTAATTTTGATAAAAATACATCTATATCTAAATCATTATCACCACAAAACATATAAGATAAATTCATATCATCTAAATAGGTAATAAATCTCCTATCTACTTGTTTTGTTAATACATAAACTAATCGGCTTTTATGACCGGCATAATCATTGTAAACATCTTTAAAAAATAGTTTACCTTTTCTATCAAACGAAAAACAATATCTTTCATCTTTAATAATATGGTCAACTAAAAGACCTTCTTTAGCTTTATAATTATTTAAATTTACTTTTTCATCTGATAAATATGCAAAAGTACTTCTTCCACATCCCCAAGCCTTACCATATGTAAAGGTTAGTTCATCATAAATATTACCTGCTACTTCGCAATCTGGGTAGCCGGCTATATCAGTAACAATTTTACCATCAATTGTTGTATACATATGACATATTACTTTTACTTTATTCATTATATCAATTCCCTTCATATTTTATTATATTAAATGTTAGTATAAATATAAAATGCTTTTTCTTAATTCTTAACTATTACTTTTTTTAATGTCAAATTATCTTACTTTATTTTTTTAAATTATTTTTATATAATAACATTTGGTGATATTATGAGTTTCGATGGTATTTTTTTATCTAAATTAAAAAAAGAATTAGATATTTTAAAGACTGGTAGAATTTCTAAAATTAATGATATTAGTGATAATAATTTTATATTTACTATTAGAGCATTTAGTAAAAACTATAAGCTCTATTTAGGTTTTAATGCCCAAACTGCCCGTATTCATTTAACTGATAAAGAATATATAAATAATGCTAATCCTAAAAATTTTACACTTTTTTTAAGAAAAAACATTGAGGGCTATTTTATTGAAGATATTTACCAATATGAAACAGATCGTATTTTAATATTCGTTTTAGTTGGTTATAACGAAATGAAAGATAGAAGCAATAAACTTTTAATTTGTGAAGTTATGGGCAAATTTTCTAATCTCATTCTTACTGATAACAATTACACTATTTTAGATTCTCTTCATCACGATGGAGTAGGTGAATTTAATAGGGTAATTTTGCCTAATGCTAAATACGTTTTCCCTAAAACAGATAAATTAAATCCTTATAAAACCTATGACACTTTCGATTTTAATAAAATTAATACACCTAAAGACATATTAAATCACTTTTTAGGTGTATCATATAGTTTTGCAAACATTGTCTGTCGTGATGACAAACTTAAAGATAACTTTATTGAATTATTAAATAATTCATACCTACCATCAATTTATAAAGATACTAACAATAAAAATGACTTCTACTTTTATTCCCTAAATCCACTTAAAACCTATCCTAGTTTATCATGTTTATTAGATGATAATTTTTATCAAGTTGAACAAGATAACCAAATAAAAAAAGAAACTGCTGATTTAGCTAAATTTATTAAAAGACAAATCAATAAATATACACAAAAGGTTATAAAATTAGCAGATGAAAAAAGACAAGCTTTAGAGTGTGATAAATATAAAATATATGGTGAATTATTACTACAAGCTTCTAATTTAAAAGAAAAAGATAAACAAATAACTGTATTTGATTATTATAATAATAAAGACATTATTATTCCATTAGATGAAAAATATACTATTTTAGAAAATAGCCAACGCTATTATAAAAAATATCATAAATTAAAAACTTCTTTAAATTATATTGAAGAACAAACAAAAATAAGTGAGGATGAAATTAAATATTTTAATTTGTTAAATGATCAATTAAAGACTGCTAATTTAAACGATGTTTTAGAAATGATTGATGAATTAAAAAAATATAAATATTTACCTGATAATTTTAATAAGAGTCAAAAAAAGAAAAAACCAAAATATCTAACTTACATATTAGATGACACTTTAATTTATGTAGGTAAAAACAATTTACAAAATGAATATATAACTCACAAATTAGCTAAACCTAATTATTTATGGTTTCATGTTAAAGATGGTAGTGGTAGCCATGTCGTAGTTGCTAAAGAGACAGCTATTACTGAAACAGAAATTAGAGTAGCAGCTATGTTAGCAGCCTATTATAGTTATGCTAGATTTAGTAGTAGCGTTGCAGTTGACTATACTAAAGTTAAATTTATTAAAAAGATACCAGGTCAAAAAGGTTGTTTTGTTAGTTATACTAGACAAAATACGATTTATATAGATCCTAATTTAGATATTATTAATAGTTTAAAGGTATTAAAATGAATGAGTATAAAAAGTTTTCTTATTATTATGATGAAGTAATGCAAAGCCTAGAATATGATTTATGGGCTGATTTTATTAAACCTTATATAAATAAAGATAGTAAGTTATTAGACATAGCTTGTGGAACTGGTTCTTTTCTGATGTTAAATTATGGAATAGTAAAAGAATGTTATGGACTTGATTTATCAGAGACTGCTATTGAAATAGCTAAAGAAAAGGCTAAAATTAATCATTTCAACATTAATTATGATGTTTTTGATATGACTAATTTTAGCTATGATATAAAGTTTGATGTAATTACTTGTTTTTTTGATTCTATTAATTTTCTAAATAGTATAGATAAAGTAAACTTATGTTTTAAACAAGTTTTAAATGCATTAAACCCTGGCGGATATTTTATCTTTGATATTTTTACTAAAACATTATTTAATGAATATAAAAATAATAAATTTAAAGCCGATTACACTACTTTTAAGATAAATTGGCAAACTAAAAAGATTGATAACAAAACGTTAAAACATGATATAAAAATTAACGAAGATGATCAAATATATTACGAAACATATAATGAATATTATTATGATTTTAAAGATTTTGATTTGACAGGTTTTAATTTAATTAATATTTGTGGAGATTTTAACGTTGATTTTAAAGATTCAGATGAAAGAATGTTAATAATATTAAAAAAGGCTTTATAAAGCCTTTTTTATATTAATTCTAAATCTCTATCATCAGATATCTTTAAATTTGAAGCATAGAATGTTTTTATTAAATTAATCATATCAGCTAAATCCTTACTTGCACATATTTCTAAACTTGAATGCATGCTAAGTTGTGGAAGTCCGATATCAGCACTATGAATAGCCACTTGACTAAGCAATAAAGCCCCAAGTGTTGAACCACCAGGAATATCAGAACGATTAACATATGGTTGTAAATTAATTTTAGCTTTTTTAGCTAATAAATTTACATAAGCTGCAGATAAAGCATCCGTCGTATATTTTTGATTAGCATTATATTTTAATACTACACCATTGCCTAGATATGGCTTATTGTTTAAGTCATATACCTCTTGATGATTTGGGTTTAAAGCGTGTGCATTATCACAAGATAGCATAAAACTATTAGCTAGTAAAATTCCTTTTTCTTCAATTGTATAATTTAATTTTTCTAATATGCGATCTATTATTAAACTTAAATAAGTAGATGAAGCTCCTTGTCTTGTTTGACTACCTACTTCTTCATTGTCAAAAGCTACATAAAAATTAAAGTTATCGCTATCATTTATAAAGCCCATAAGTGTTGTATATGCACAAGCTAAGTCATCTAATTGTGGGGAAAAGACTAATTCATCGTTATATCCACCTAATCTAGCTCTCTGTCTATTAACTAAAACTAATTCATAATCTAATATAGTCTCTGGATCAACTTTTAATTCTTTAGCTATAATAGATTTTAAATCTAGACTACCTTCAATACCTAATAAAGGTAACATATCAACTTGTAAATTATATTCTTTTCCTTTAGCTACATTAGGCATTAAATGAGGGGCAACATTAGGAATGATTAATAAATCTTTATCTACATATAATAGATTGGTTTTAACTACATTGTTATTATTAATTAAAACTCTACCAGCTATACTTAAAGGTCTATCTAACCAAGTATTTAAAATAGTTTTGCCATAAGCTTCTGTATTTAACCTTAAATATTTGCCATCTGTTAAAAGAGAATTTGGTTTTATTTTGAAAGTAGGACTATCTAAATGACTAGATGTTATATTTAAGCCATGTAATGTCTTTTTAGCTGGTATTTTAAAAGCTACAATAGCTGAGTCATTACGTTTTATAAAATATTTATGTCCATATTCTAATTGCCAATAATTATTTTCTTCTAATTGTTTAAAACCATTTTTTAATAAAATACTACTAATATTATTAGCAGCGTGAAAACAAGAAACACTTTCACGCATAAAATTTAAAAAATTAAGCATTTGACACCTCTATTTCTGCTCTAATAGCTAATACATCTTCTATGTATCCTACAAAATAATAAATATTATCAATTTTTTGATATTTAAGTTTAATAACATCTTTATATTTAGCCTCATGTAAAAAATCTAATTGAAAGCTTTTAATTATTTCTGTTGGTTTTAAATCTAATATATCTAAAAAGACATCCATATATTTAGAATTATTCATATGTTTATTATGATCTAAATCTCTAAATTTAACTTCATGCGAAATAAAATCACTATTAATTTCGATTTCTTTAAGTTTATCTAAACTATCATAAACCTTTTCTTCAATATATTCGCCATCATAAATAACATCACGTGCCCTATCAAGACGTCTAGTTACAGAACTAATTACTACCCATAAACTTGAACCTACAGCTACTACTTCATTACTTTCATTTAACATTTTATAGTTACGAATAAAACTAACTCCTTTTTTAGGTTCTGGCCAAGTTATAGCTTTAATTGTTTCACCTGGTTTAACATTACCTAAAATAGTTACTTTTTCTCTAAAAACAACCCAGTAATAGCCTTTAGCTAACATATCATCAAAACCCATTTTCAAAATAGCAGCATGTGTACCTGCAACATCTTGAAAAGTATCTAAAATTGATGTAGGACTTAATTTATCATAACATGTGAAATCATTTGTACGCATCCTATAGTTTGCTTCATATTCTAATTTCATAATTCTAACCTATTGAATCTTTCATTTCTAATTTTATTAAACGATTTAATTCAACCGCATATTCCATTGGTAATTCTTTAGAAAATGGCTCAATAAAGCCCATAATTATCATTTCCGTGGCTTCATCTTCTGTAAGTCCTCTACTCATTAAATAGAATAATTGATCTTCATTAACTTTAGAAACTGTAGCCTCATGTTCAATATACATATCGCTATTTTTAGCAATATTTGTTGGAATAGTATCACTTTTTGATATCTCATCTAATATTAATGTATCACATTCAACATGACTTTTAGCATATTTAGCATTTTTACTAGATGATACAAGGCCACGATAATTCACTACTCCACCAGCTCGGCAAATCGATTTAGAAATGATATTAGATGTAGTATATTTGCCTAAATGAATCATCTTAGCACCTGTATCTTGATATTGATCTTTAGCAGCAAAAGCAATACTTACAGTTGTTCCTTTAGCGTAATCTCCTTCTAAAATACAAGCTGGATATTTCATATTTAAGCCAGAACCAACATTACCATCTATCCATTCCATTAAACCATTTTCCATGACTCTAGCTCTTTTAGTTACTAGATTGATAATATTATTTGACCAATTTTGTACAGTTGAATAACGACATTTAGCATTCTTACCTACATATATTTCTACAACGGCCGCATGTAAACTATCTTTTGAATAAATTGGGGCTGTACAACCTTCAACATAATGAATATCTGCCCCATCATCAACTATAATAAGAGTTCTTTCAAATTGACCAACTTTTTCAGAATTAATTCTAAAATAAGATTGAACAGGTTTTTCTACTTTTACACCTTTAGGTACATAAATAAAAGAGCCTCCTGACCAAACTGCACTATTTAAAGCAGCATACTTGTTATCTGATTTAGGAACAATAGTACCAAAATATTTTTTAAATAGCTCCGGATATTTTTTTAATGCTGTATCTGTATCACAAAAAATAACACCTAAGTCATCTAATTCTTTTAAATTTTTATGATAGACAACTTCTGATTCAAATTGAGTTGAAGTACCAGATAAATATTTAGCTTCAGCTTCTGGTATACCTAATTTGGCAAAAGTATCCTTAATTTTTGTTGGCACATTTTCCCAATTTGAAGCACTTTCTTTTGTACTTTTTACATAATATGTATATTCATCAAAATCAATACCAGATAAATCAGGACCCCAAGTAGGATTTTTTAATTTTATAAATTGTTTATAACTTTCAAGTCGATAGTTTAACATGAATTCCGGTTCACCTTTAGCCTGTGAAATGAATTTTATAACATCTTCATTAAGTCCCTTACCAGATGTTAAATACGGCGAAACATCTGTTTTAAATCCATATTTATAATCTTCAACTATTTTATCATCATTCATCTTTATCACCATCTTCTAAAGCTTTTTCACAAGCCTTCCAAGCTAAAGTGGCACATTTAATACGAGCTGGAAATTGTGATACTCCTTTATATGCTAAAGCTTCTCCTAATTTATCTTCTTTTTCTTCTGATAAAGTATCACCTTGAATCATTTCAAAAAAATCATTAACTATTTCTTTAGCTTCATCAACACTTTTACCTTCTAAGGTCTCAGACATAACTGAAGCTGATGAACAACATATAGAACACCCAACTCCATCATGTTTTATATCTTTAATGTGACCATCTTCAATTTTTACCTCAATAGTAATATCATCACCACAAGAAGGATTATGTAAATGTACTTCTTTATAATCTTCATTTTTAACTAAGCCCTTATTACGTGGGTTTTTATAATGATCCATTATAACTTGACGATATAAATCTTCTAACTTCATATTAGCACTCCCTACAAATCAAACATACTAAAAAATTCAACTGCTTCTTTAGTAGCTTTAACAAATTCATAAACATCATTTTCATCATTATAAAGATAAAATGACGCTCTAACAGTACCAACAACTTGTAAATGATGCATAATTAATTCCGCACAATGATGTCCTGCTCTAATACAAATATTATTTTTATCATAAACAGAAGCAGCATCGTGAGGATGACATCCTTTTATATTAAAACTGATTACACCTGTTGAGGTATCTTTATTATAAATTTCTATATTAGGAATTTCACTTAGTTTTTCAATGGCTAAATTTTTTAATTTTAATTCATGTTCATAAATATTATCTAAACCAATACTAGATATAAACTTAATTGCCTCTTTTAAAGCAATAACTTCCGCTATCATAGGCGTACCTGCCTCAAATTTATAAGGGGCATCTTTATATGACATATGATCAGTATAAACATCTTCTGCCATATCACCACCAAAGTCAACAGGTTCTATATCATCTAACAATTTCTTTTTACCATAAAGAACTCCTACACCAGTAGGACCCATTAATTTATGGCCAGAAAAAGCCAAAAAATCACAGTCTAAATCTTTGACATCAACCTTCATGTGTGGAACGCTTTGTGCAGCATCAACAATAACTATAGCCCCAACTTCATGTGCTAATTTAATAATTTCTTTTATTGGCGTAACGTAACCTAAGACATTAGAAACATGAGTTAGAGCCACAACCTTTGTTTTAGAAGATAAGACTTTTTTAAACTCTTCTATTGTTATTTTATTATCAATTAAATTGACATATTTTAACACAGCTTTTTTCTTATTAGCTACATTTAACCATGGCATTTGACTTGAATGATGTTCTAAAACAGATGAAATAATTTCGTCACCCTCATTAATATTATTAAGGCCATATGATTGAGCTAACATATTTAAACTATCTGTTGTCCCTCTAGTAAATACTATTTCTTCACTTTTAGCATTAATAAAATTAGCTACTACTCCTCTAGTACTTTCATATTCTTCTGTTGCATCATAAGAAAGTTTATAAACTCCTCGATGGACATTACTACCATTAAATTGCATATAATCAGTCATGCTCTTTACAACAGAATCTAATTTTAAAGCAGAGGCAGCACTATCTAAATATACTAAATCTGGATATTTTTCATAAACTTTAAAATGTTTTCTTATTTCTTTAACATCAATCATAATTTGATACTCTTTTCTATTTTAATACTTATATCTTCTTTGATTTCATTTGGTAAACTATTAACAACCGGGTTTATTAAAGCTTCTACCATTAATTTTAAGGCTTCATCTTTATTTAATCCTCTACTCATCAAATAAAATAAAGCATCATCACTCATTTTACCAATAGCAGCTCCATGATAAGCATAAACATCATTTTCATCTATTAGCAAAATTGGTTTAGCTGTTATTTCAGAATTATCACTAACCATAATACCTTTAGCTAATTGACGACAATTTGAGCCTTTCATTTTATTTAAAATATGACCAATAGTTTCAAAACTAACTTTAGAATTACCTAAAGAAATGGCTAAATTAGTTATATTTGAATTAGTGTTTTTGTTTTTGTGAACTATTTCTTGTTTAAAGTCATAGCCATCATTTTTAGCTATAACTAAAACTTGACCTTTAAAACTTGCATTGTCACCGATTAAGTTTACTTTTAAAGCCTCCGTTTTTGAATTAAAGCTAATATTTATATAATTTAATGAAGCATTCTCTTCAATACTAAAACTACGAGAGTTCACATCTTCTAAGGCAACATAAGTGAGCTCTGTATTGGCTTTAACTACTAAACTTACATCTTCTTTTTTAGTTTCAATTATTACCATTATTCTCTACCTGCATGGGCACAAGAACCTAAAATAGCGTGTGTTCTTATTTCTTCTTCGGTATCAATTTCTAAACCTAATTCATCTTTAACCCAATCATAACCATATTTATCTATTTTTTCTATTAATTCATTTTTACCTGTCATAACAATCTTACCATTGATCATAATGTGAACAAAGTCAGGCTTAATATAATCTAATAATCTTTCATAATGAGTTATTAATAAAACACCTAGATTTTCACCAACCATATTATAAACATTTTCTCCAACTATTCTAAGTGCGTCAACATCAAGCCCAGAATCTATTTCATCTAAGATAGCAAATTTAGGCTCTAACATTTTCATTTGTAAAATTTCATTTCTTTTCTTTTCGCCACCTGAAAAACCTTCATTTAAATAACGATGAGCTAAATCTTCTGGCATTTTTAAATCAGCACACGCCTTTTCATACTTACGAATAAAAGAAAATAAATTAATATCTTTACCTGTACAAGCTTTCATTGCTTGTCTAACAAAATCAGAATTAGTAACTCCATTAACTTCTTCTGGGTTTTGATAAGCTAAAAATAAGCCTGCTCTAGCTCTTTCATCTACTTCAAGTGGTAAAATAGATTTACCATCTAGTACAATATCCCCTTTTGTTACTTCATAGCTTCTTTTACCCATGATTATAGAAGCTAGAGTCGATTTACCAGTTCCATTTGGACCCATAATAACATGAACTTCACCTGTCTTAATAGTTAAGTTCAAACCTTTTAATATTTCTTTTTCTGGTACTCTAGCATATAAATCTTTTATTTCTAAAATATTTGTCATATTTTTCACTTCTTTCCTTGCAAATTATACAATAATAGGTCTTAAATTGCTAGCAATTAGACTTAAAAAAAGTTACCCTAAGGCAACTTTTATTAAATCAATTTTTTTAGCTAATAATTTTTCATAAGATAAGCCATATAATAAATCAATATTATTTTCTTTATTATTAATTATGATATCTTTTATTATATTAACTGTCATATCTAAACTTTTAGTCAAACTAACATTTTCCTCAATTAAACTAATAAACAGTGTACTAAACATATCACCTGTACCATGCGGAAAATAATCAACCATTGTTATTTTGGAAAAATAAGAAATATTTAATTCTTTAGAATATAAATAAACCCCATATTCTAATCCTACTTTAACGCTTGTTATAACTACTATTTTAGGACCTAAATTAACTAATTCTTGAGCTAATTTAAAAATCTTATCTATGCTAATATTAGTCTCATACTGTTTATCTAATAAAGCATATGCTTCAAATAAATTAGGAGTAATTAAATAAGCTTTTTTAGCTAGTTCTCTAACTTTAATGGCATACTCTTTTGTTATTGTTTTATAAAAAGAACCATTATCTCCTAAAATAGGATCTAAATATAACTTTTGATTATCTAAATAATCTAATAATACATTAATATTAGCTTCATTAACTAAAAGCCCAGCATAGATAAAGTCATATTTTTGTTTTCTTTGTTTAAACAAATTAAGTGTATCTTTTAGAAAACTAGCTGTATCTAGAGAAACAATATCTTTAAAGCCTAAATGATTAGAGTAAAGATAAGTAGGTAATAAATCTACCTCATAATTAAAGTGATTAAAAATAAAGACATTAATACTACTAGCAGCTTTACTAGAGATACATAAATCATTTAAAAGTAAGATTTTTTTCATTTTACAACAATATTAACAATCTTGTTTTTAACAACAATAATCTTAACAACTTGCTTATCTGTTATAAACTTTAAAGCTTTAGGAGCTTTTAAAGCTATATCTTTAATCTCATCATCGCTAGCTTCTTTTGAAACAATTATCTCATCTCTTAATTTGCCATTAACTTGTACCATCATTTTAATTTCTGCTTTTTCAAGCTTAGTTTCATCATATGAAGGCCATGTTTCATAAGTAATAGTCGTATTATGACCTAATGTTTGCCATAATTCTTCACCAATATGAGGAGCTACACAAGCTAGCATTTTTATTAAACCTTCAAGATAAGGAATATATATTTCCTTAGCTTTATAACAATCGTTAATAAATACCATCATTTGAGCAATTGCAGTATTAAATTTTAAATTAGTAAAATCTTCAGTTACTTTTTTAACTGTTTTATGATAACTTTCTTCTAACTCTAAAGAATTGTTGTTAGTTAATTTGACATTGTATTCTTCATCATTAACTAAACGCCAAACTCTATCTAAAAACTTTTTAGCGCCATCAACATTCTTAGAAACCCAAGGAAGACTAGCTTCTAGTGGTCCCATAAACATTTCATATAGTCTTAGTGAATCAGCGCCATAATCGCGAACAATATCATCAGGATTAACTACATTACCGCGAGATTTAGACATTTTTTCATTGTTTTCACCTAATATTAAACCTTGGTGGAACAATTTTTTAAATGGTTCTTTAACTGGTGATAGTCCTATATCATATAAGAAATTAGTAAATAGTCTAGAATACAATAAATGTCCTACTGCATGTTCACTACCACCTATATAAAGGTCAACTGGTAACCAATGTTTTAACAATTCATAATCAGCAAAACAAGAATCATTTTGAGGATCAATATAGCGCATAAAATACCAAGATGAAGCAGCACTACCTGGCATTGTATTTGTTTCTCTTTTACCTTTTTTACCATCTATATTTACATTTACAAAATCTAAATTATTAGCTAAAGGGCTTGTACCTTTAATAAGAGGCACATAAGAATCTACTTTTGGTAATAATAATGGTAAATCTTTTAATGGTAACGCCTCATCATGATCATTAAAGTGAATAATAGGTATCGGTTCACCCCAATAACGTTGTCTAGCGAAAATCCACTCTCTAATTTTATATTGATTTTTAGCTTCCCCAATCTTGTTTTCTTCTAAATACTCTATCATTTTCTTGATTGCTTCTTCTTTATTTAAGCCATCAAGAAAAGATGAGTTAACATGAATACCATCACCTATAAAAGCTTCTTTAGTGATATCTCCACCTTTTAAAACTTCAACAATTGGTAAATTATATTTTTTAGCAAAATCATAATCACGCGTATCATGAGCCGGTACTGCCATAATAGCTCCCGTTCCATAACTTGCTAAAACATAATCAGCTATATAAATAGGTAACTTATTTCCATTTACTGGGTTAACGGCATAAGCACCAGTAAATACACCAGTTTTAACTTTTGAGTTATCTGTTCTTTCTAATTCAGATTTATTTTGACAAACACTAATATAATCTTTTACAGTTTGTAATTCATCTTTTGTAGTAATTTTTAAGACAAGTTCATGTTCAGGTGCTAACACAC
This sequence comes from uncultured Acholeplasmatales bacterium, assembly GCA_944323055.1. Taxonomy (GTDB): domain Bacteria; phylum Bacillota_I; class Bacilli_A; order Acholeplasmatales; family Anaeroplasmataceae; genus CALUXS01. The sequence continues at coordinate 5,212 of CALUQZ010000017.1, read as the reverse complement.
AATAAGTAGCCCCAAACAATGTATCAGGACGTGTAGTAAAAACCACAAATTCATAATCTGTATCAAATACTTTAAATTTAATATTAGCCCCTGTAGATTTACCTATCCAATTTCTTTGAATATCCTTAGTTGATTCAGGCCAATCTAATTCATCTAATCCAGCTAATAATTTATCAGCATATTTGACAATGTCTATCGCCCATTGTTTCATATTCTTTTTAACAACCGGATAACCGCCTCTTTCACTTTTGCCATCTACTATTTCATCATTAGCTAAAACTGTCCCCAATTCTTCACACCAATTAACTGGCATATCTATATTTTTAGCTAAACCTTCCTTATATAATAATGTAAAAATATATTGAGTCCATTTATAATACTTAGGATCACATGTAGCTAATTCTTTTGACCAATCGAAAGAAAAACCTAACATTTTTAATTGTCTTTTAAAAGTATTAATATTATGATACGTAAATGTTTCGGGATGATTTCCAGTTTTTATAGCGTATTGTTCAGCCGGTAACCCAAACGCATCCCACCCCATCGGATGTAATACATTATACCCCTGCATTCTTTTCATACGGGCAATAATATCAGTTGCTGTATAACCTTCAGGATGTCCGACATGTAGTCCTTGACCTGATGGATAAGGGAACATATCTAAAACATAATATTTAGGCTTAGAAAAATCATAAACATCTGTATAAAATGTATTATTTTCTTCCCAGTATTTTTGCCATTTTGCTTCTATAGCTTTATAATCATACTTCTTCATTTTTTACCTCCTTGAATTGTCCCATTAATTTTACCCTTTAAAATATTTAAAGTTAAAAATATAATAGCTATTATAATAAATAACACAATACCTATTATAAAAAATATTTCTACATAATTATTAATCTTTCCGTATATAAATAATAAAATAGCACCGCTAATGATAAAAGCTATTAATCCTGCTTCATCATATTTACGCATTTTATATTCTATTTTTTTAATATTCAAAAAAAGAATATAAAATAAACTTATAAATGGAAAAATTAAAAGTAAACTACTAGTAAATAAATAAAAACTTAAATCATTAATCTGATAAATGCTTAAAACTATTGCATTTAAAATGACTAATGCTAATAAGCTTAAATAATAAATAATTTGACTTATTTTTCTCATATTATCCCTAACTTTTATTAAATTATGCTTATAAATTATAGCGCTTTTTTATCTTAAAAAAAAGAGATTAATTACTTAAGTCTCTTTTTTTCGTATATCTATAAATTAAATAGATAAATGTAGCACCAACTATAAATAAAATTATTCCAACAATTAATTCAATATTAAAATTACTACTAGGATTTAAAAATAAAACATACATTTCCGGATTATAGAACATAACAAATAAATTACCAATACATAATCCAATTATCAAATAATAAAATCCTGTCTTACAAGTTGTTAAATAATGATTAATAAACTTAGATATTGATAATATTCCAATTATTACACCAACAACAAGTAAAGCATAAATTAAAATAATGTGAGGATTATTTAAAATGTTATTTAAATCGATGTTTTCCATCAAAACTTTATATAACCCTAATGATAATAATATCGAAGTAGCACTTAAACCTGGTATGAGTTGTGTTAAAGATAATAAAATACCTATTAATATAATAACAAAATAGAAATAAAGTGGAGGATTAGCAACTAAATTTGACATATCTACTTGAAAGTAAATAGATGCAAAACTAATAATAACAGGCAAAATAAAACCAATTAAGCAATTAAAAATATAAACATTTTTAAATTTTTGTCCCTTTACTTCATCAACAACACCAGGCATAGCCCCTAACATTAATCCCGCAAATAAAAAGACAATTGCGATTGTAGAAATAGCCAATAGTTTTTGAATTGCAAAAAAACCAACCACAAATCCAATAATACCACCAATGGCTAAAGGTATAATAAATAACAAACTTTTTTTATTAAATAAATGGGCTAATGAAGCCATTAATTTATCATACAATTTAAATATAATCGCTATTTGAGCACCACTTAAACCAGGTACTATTATAGCAAGGCCAATAAATAAACCTAAAATAGCTGATTTAATTCTTTCATTCATACTTTCCCTCCCTAAATGAATGAATGATATCTTCTATTAACATTGTTTTATTAATTTCATAATGATGATTTACTATCTCCTCAACCCATATGCCTTTTTCAACATTTTCAAAAGCATTTTGACCAACAATTTTAAACTCTAAATGTCCTGCTGGTATATTTAAAGATACTTGATAAAAGTTATCATATACTTTTACCATTTTAACTCCTAATTTAGGATCCCAATTACCTAATTTAGTAATATTACCAACTACATATAAATTATCTAAATTATTTTTTGGTAATACAACTGCATAAATCTTAACTCTATGATAAGTTGTAATTAACTTCTTCCTTCTAACTTCCTTTATTAAACCTAATTCAACAAATTCTGTAATTGTCCTACTAATAAAATTATTGTTAAAAACTTTTTCATTTATTTTTTTAGGTTCATATTCAAGTTCAGAAAATAATAATTTAATTAGTTCTTTAGCATAATTTAAAGTTCTGCTTCCTTTAACCTTTAAAGCTAATGGTGTATCTTTATAACTAGTTTTATGTCCTTCATCTCTTAATCTATACTTAGGAGAAATAGAATTTAGATCTAAAGCTAAATATATAGTTAAAGTATTTCCTCTAACGGTTAAAATAGCTTTTTTATTTCTTTGATATGAAAATGAATCATATTGCCAGCTAATTCTACTTCTTACACCTACATAACTTAAAAGTTCCTCTTTTAATTCCTTATAATACATTTTTACTTCTTCTTTAGCTAAAGCTACACGAGCCGTGAAAGATTGATTATAAGTTATTATTTCATAATATTTGTCATCTAGTTTATTTTTAATCATTACAAACACCCCCTAGTTAACTTCTAAAGCAACTATTTTATTAGTAAAAATAAATTTACCATATATATAATCATTACTAGCACTTTGAAATAAAGTAATAAAATTACCATCAACATAATCAAGACCTGCTGCTAGACTAGGTCCTTCTATGCTACTTTTTAAATATCTATCATCTAAAATATAAGTATTTTCTTCATCAAACTCTGTTGGCATATCATAAAGATTATATGTAGATGCATTAAAAGCACCATTTGGAATAACTAACATAATTTGATTATTAGCGATTGCTAAACCTTCTGTTTCTTTAGGCACTTCAAATCGATATTTATAAGTTAATTTATTTGCAAAAATTTGACTTAAATTATAAACATATGCATAACTTTTACCGTTTTCAAAACTACCACCAACAATTAATGAATCATCTTGAAGTGAACTTGTATTATTCATATTGACATATAAAAATTGAGCTTTAGCTTCTAAGTCTATAACATCATCAACTTTTACTTGTTTCGCTTGTCTATTATTTAAAAAATTAGTTTCATTATCATCATCTAAGCCAATATTATTTAAATTAACTTGATATAATTTATCTCCACCTGCTATCAATAAATAATCACCAGTTGTAGCAATACCTTCAAAATCATCATGAATTAAATTATCAGATTCATCTAATAATTCAAAATACATTTCTTCTTTATTACCTCTAATGACATAAATTCTACTAGGTCCATTTTGCATAGTGCCACAAGTAAAATAAATAGTTTCTTCATCATATTTATAAGCTGTTAAATCTTGTGGTGTGTATCCATCACCTAAACCATCATTAGATGCAACAACTAATGTTTTTTGATAAAAATCACCATATCGTACACGTCTATAAATATTAGCCCCTATAAATAATAGTAAACATAAACACCCTAAAATAAAAATAAAGATAAATATTTTTTTAATTATTTTCTTCAAGTTTTTACCATCTTTCTAGTTTAGAAAATCTTTAATATAATAGTTTAAATAAATATTCCAACTTGAGAAATCATGTGGATAATTATTAGTCCAATAGTAAACTTCTGATGGAATATTCTTATTATTAAAAGCTTTTTCTAACTCAATAGTTTCCCTTAAACTTTCTTCCTCATAGGCACCTGATGAAACAATAACTAGTATCTTTTTACTTCTTAATTTATTTATATATGCTTCATCTTTTAATAAATTAATTGAATCTAATGGACAATTTAAAAAAGCTAATTCATCATAATAATCATCAATAAAATAACTAATTTTATAAATTCCAGACATTGCCCATACACCACTAAACAAATTAGGTTGTCTAATTAACATATTCATAGCTTGATAAGCACCAAAAGACATTCCTAAAACATAGGGTAATATATTAAAATTATATTCATTCATAACTGCTACATAAAGTTCTTTTATGATATAGTTATAATATTCTTCTTGTCGTAATAATCTACTTCTTTTATCTTGATTTGCATGATTAGATAATGACTCAATATCTATGCTATCAACACAAATTAAAGTTATTTTACCAGTTTCAATATAATATGATAGTGAACTGACTACTCCTTTATCAAAAGCCTCATAATACCTATTATATTGAGTAGGAAAATAAATAAAAGGTATTCCTTTATTTCCATATACCATATATTCCATATCACGATTTAAAGAGTAACTATACCATTTGTAATATTTAGTATATATATTATCACCACCATAGGTTAATTATAAATAATTTTTATCCTTAAGACAATAAAAAGCAGCATTTTAAAGCTAAAAAGTATAAAAATATCTATTTTTTAAGATTAAAAGTTTATTAAGAATCATTTATTTAATTTATGTGCTGTAATAATCGTATAGCTATATGAATTAATTGTAATTTTTATATTATCAATTTCACAATACCATTTTTTCCTTCTTTATAAATATTACAATTTGTATCTAACACTTTTTTCTTGCAAAACTCAACAACATCATTTGTATCTAATTTAATATTTTTCTTAATTCTACCTACACTAGATAAACGAAACCCCTTAGTAGATTCTTGATGCCACTTTTTTTGCTTACGTTTGAAGATGTTTGTTAGTTGAGTATAAATTCACCTTAAAGAAATTGACGCAATATAAGGCAAACGTAAGGGTTTTGTGAGGCCATTAAAAAAGACTAGGATCCCTGATATGATATCTCCAAAGTAGACAAATAAAATAATTAAAGAATAACAATCCCTTAAGGGATTCGCGACCTCCAAA
>CALUQZ010000016.1 GCA_944323055.1 uncultured Acholeplasmatales bacterium | reverse complement strand
TGGTGTTTAGCTAATACTCAGGCTAAGGTTGATGTTAATGGAAATATCCAACCATCAAAACTAAACTCAAGGCTAAAAAGAATTGATGGGACAGTAGCAACGATTATTGCTTATGCAACGCTTACTAGATATAAGTTAGATTATGAAAGTGTTGTGAAATAGTAAGAAAATATCGAGGTTTTATGGTAAAATTTACAATAAAGTCAAAGGAAACCACTAGTTGCGTGATTTTACATATGATTGCATCTAATATTAAATTGTAAGGAGGTTAGTTCGATGAATTTAAGCGAAAAAATTATTAAGATAAGAGAAGAGAATAACCTTACCCAAGATGAAATGGCAGAAAAAATATTTGTTACTAGACAAGCCATATCTAAATGGGAAAGAGGAGTAAGTTATCCTTCCTTAGATGTTCTTCGTTTAATTTCAAAGGAATTTAAAATTAGTATGAACAATTTATTAGATGTAAGTGAAAATGAAAAGAATAAGGAATATAAACCTATTGGTTTCAAACATTATGGTTTTATTATTCTTTATGTAGCAATGCTTTTTATTGTTGGTGGTGTGATGGCTGCTTTTAATATATTGTCAATTGAAGCAAATGCAGAAAAATGGGAATTGGCAGTTTATAATTCTTTGCTTTGCTTAGTTCTTGCAAGCGTAATATATCTGCTTATTCAATCATTGATTCCTTTTAGTAGCGTCTTGGTCGAATACAATGATTATGGCATCAGAATAAAAACGTTAAAAGGAACAAAAGAAATACCTTTTCAAAAGATAACTTCATTAGAAATCAAGACTCACGGCAATTGGACAGCAGGAATGTTGACTGTTAGAACATTTAATGAAAATTATACTGTTTATCCTTTGAAAGATTTAAATCAAGTTAAAACGGTTATTGATGAAGTTAAAGTTTTAAATCGTTATTAATTAAAAGAACAAAAGATTATGAAGGGCTCCCAATCGAGCCTTTTCTTTTACTCAAATTTTAGAAAAAGGTTTGACAATGTATCGAAAAATAATGAGTTTCTTGGAAGCATGGAAAGAAAATAAACACCGCAAGCCTTTAGTTTTGCAGGGAGCAAGACAGGTTGGAAAAACATATTCGATTTTAGAGTTTGGGCGTACCCACTATGAAAATGTGGCATATTTTAATTTTGAAACAAATCCAAAACTGAATGAAACCTTTGAGGAAAATATCAGTCCAAATTATCTAGTACCTATATTATCGAGCATCGCAGGTCAAACGATAGTAAAAGAAAAAACGTTGATTGTATTTGACGAGGTACAGCTTTGCGAACGGGCTTTGACTTCTTTGAAATACTTTTGTGAAGACGCTCCTGACTATCATATTGTAGCTCTTGGCAGTTTGCTTGGCGTAGCGGTAGGTAGAACAAAATTCTCTTTTCCTGTCGGTAAGGTCGATATGAAAACTATGTATCCTATGGATATGGAGGAATTTATGCGGGCTTTAGGTGAGGATGCTCTTGTAGAGCAGATTAAAAAGTGTTTCGCAACCGATACGCCTCTGCCCTCTGCCCTGCACGATGCAGCAATGCTGCTTTACAGGCAGTATCTCGTTGTGGGCGGTATGCCTGAGTGCGTCTGGCAGTTCAAAGAGACAAAGGATTATATCCTTGTACGCCACACGCAGGATACTATACTAGCAAGCTATCTTAACGATATGAGCAAATACAACAATGTGAATGAAATCAAGAAAACAAGGCTTGCCTATGACAACATTACTGTACAGCTTTCCAAAAAAAATACTCGTTTTCAGTATAAGCTAATAAAGAAAGGTGGTAGGGCTTCCGAGTTTGAAAATGCTATCGAATGGCTCTGTCTATCTGGTATCGTTTCACAGGTATATAAGGTGGAGCAAATTAAGAAGCCTTTGGAAAATTACCGTGATATTGATGCGTTCAAGATTTATGTTTCCGACTTGGGAATTCTTTGTGCAAAGAAAGACTTAGAAGTAAGCGATGTCCTCTATATGGTTGAGGACTTGAACGACTTTAAGGGCGGCATGGTTGAAAACTATGTCGATGTACAGCTTACCATCAATGGCTACAAGACTTACTATTGGGAGTCTGAGCGTGGGGCTGAGATAGATTTTGTCATTCAGCGTGATGGTAAGCTTATCCCTATTGAAGTAAAGTCGGCTGACAACCCAAAAGCAAAGAGTCTAAAGGTCTATATGGAAACCTATAAGCCTGCTTACGCCATTAAACTTTCTACTAAAAACTTTGGCTTTGCGGATAAGAAAAAGATTGTTCCTCTCTATGCGGCGTTTTGTATCTAAATATTAAGTATAACTTTATAAAATTAAATATTAGGTAGTTCAATTATTAGAAACTTCCATTTTTATTGATTTATTAATTAGCTTAAATCACGCTAAATACTATACTAAGTAAAGTTAAATTGCTATCTTTTTGTTATTATGTTACAATTTATAAAAGTTATTTTAATGACTTTATAAGTAATTATAATTAAGGAGAACAAAAAATGAAAACAGGTGTTATAGTATGTTCAAACGCAGCGTTAGATTATATACCGCATGATGAATATATACCCGTATTTAGATCAGTTGTTATATTTAGTGATGACGAGAAATATGATGATTATACAGAGATTAAAGCAGAAGACTTTTATAATAGGTTAGCTACTGATAAAGCCGCTTTTCCGCATACCGCTTTTGTTTCACCAGGTAAAATGATTGAAATATTTGATGAAATGAAAGAAAAAGGTTATGAAAGAGTATTATGTATTTTAATATCTGAACAATTATCAAGTTTAGCTAAAACAGTAAGAATGATAGCTGATGATTATGAAGGATTAGATATCATAGTTTATGATTCTAGAACAATAGCTTACCCACAAGCTTTGATGGCTTTAACGGCAGCTAGAATGTTTAATGAAGGTAAAGAATTAGAGGAAGTACTTGAAAGATTAGATTTCATTAGAGATAATAATCATTTAGTATTTTGTGTAGAAACATTAGATTATTTAATTAAAAATGGTCGTTTATCAAAGTTTGCTGGAACAATAGCTAATTTTATTAAAATGAAACCTTTATTACATTTAGATAAAATGGGAGCTGTTGAAACTTTAAAAGTTATTAGAACAACTAAAAAAGCTAGACAAGCTATGATTGATTTAATATTAAGAGAAATAGAAGGAAAAGATGTAACTCCTTGTATTATTCATGCTAATGCTAGTGAAGAAGTTATAAAAGAAATTAAAGATTCAGTGTTACAAGTACACCCTGAATTTAAAGATATTGCCGTTTATCCACTTACTCCAGTTGTTGGAGCTCATGCTGGTCCGGGAACTATTAGTTTAGGTTATATAGTTAATTATCACGAATAAGTTAGAGTTTTTCTAACTTATTTTTTTCTTTTAATTCTTTTAATTGTCTATCAAAAAAAATAATAGTATAATTAAAAAAAGGGGATTGGATTAAGTGTTTAAGAAAGTATATTTTTTATTTTTATCAATGTTAATTATAATGTTAGTTAGTTGTAATAATCAAACTATAACGCAAGATAGTAATTCAAAATTATCTAATATTGTAGTTAATGACAAGTATTTAGATAATTTTAATCAAGATGTTTTAGAATATGAGATAACTATACCATATACTGATATAATAGAAGTTAAAGGTATTGCAGCATCTAGTAAAGCGGTTGTTAGTGGCAATACAATAAAAGAAGATATTGTAGGTAATAGTAGCTATGATTTTTCTTTAATTTGTATAGCTGAAGATCAGTCAAAAACAACCTACAGTTTAAAGGTTAATGTATTAGAAGAAGAAAGTTTTTATTTAGAAGCTATCTATATTGATGGCAATTTATTGACAGATTTTAATAAAGATAAGACTGATTATGTTTATAAAATAAATGAAGCAAAAACAGTTAATATTAACGCTATATCTAATAACTCAAATGTAGTTATTACAGGAATTGGAAATGTTTTAGTAGATGATAACACTAAGGTTGAAATAACGTTAACTTTAGGTGAAAAAAAGAAGGTTTATAACATATTATTTACTTATAATGAAACATTAATAACTCCTTATTTAAGCGAAATATCAGTTAATGGAACTATATTATCTGATTTTAAGGAAGATAAATTTAGTTATACTTATAATTTAGGTGATACGCTTAATGTTAAGGTTGATGCTAAAGCTAAAGATAGTTATTTAATAGAAGGATTAGGTGATTATGAGGTTATAAAAGGTAGTAATTTAGAAGTTACTATTAAAGTTAGTTATAATGATTTAGTTACAGAATATAAAATATTATTTGTAACAAATAGTTTAGATAGTGATACTAGTATTAAAGAATTGAGAATTAATGGTGATTTAGTTGATTTAAATAGCATGACATATTATTTATATGATACTAAAGTATTTACTATTACAGCTATTCTTAATAGTGATAGTGCTAGTATAACTGGTATTGGTCAAAAAACATTAAGTAAAAATGATGAAGTATTTATATTAACTGTTAAAGCAGAAGATAATACGACTAAAAATTATAATTTAAGAGTTATTTATCAAGAAACTAGTGGAGTAAAGATTAGTTATATTGCTGGTTTAAATGAAAGTATTGCGTTAAGTTATGAAGGAAATAATAATTTAAATATAAGTTATAAATTAAAAGATGATACTACTTGGCAAGAGGTTCGCAAAGAATTAATTAGGACTACAAATAATATTACTAGAGTAGATATCTTAGGTTTAAAAGAAGGAATTTATGATGTTAAAGTAGGTAATGTTATAAAAAAAAGTATTAATGTTTATCCTTATGATAGGTCTGGTTATGCTTTTTTTAATAATCAAAATATGGGAGCTTATAATAGTGATGGAACACTTAAAGATAATGCTTTAGTAATATATGTCAATGATAGTAATAAAAATAGTGTAGAAGCTAAGATTAATAATAAAACTTATAAAGGATTAGTTAATATCTTACAAAATGTTAAAAATAGTAAAGTTCCGGTTGTCGTAAGGATTATTGGTAAGATTAATGCGGCTATGTGGAATGAAATTAATTATAGGAATTATGGTGATTCGTTAAAAGCTAATGATGTTTTAGGAATTAATAATAAACCACTAACTGATTTATTAAATGGTGATAAGATAGATGCTAGTACAATTATTGAAAAAGGCTATAATTTAATGAGTGATGATATAGCTAATAATATAAGTGTGTTAGAAGGATTAACTAATCGCATAAATTATGATAGTAAAAATAATGAATTCGATTCATATTATAATATGATTGATATTAGTAATGCTAACAATTTAACTATTGAAGGTGTTGGAACGGATGCATGTATTAATCAATTTGGTTTTACATTTAAAAAATCTAGTTATATTGAAGTTAGAAATTTAACATTTACTAACAACCCTGAAGATGCTTGTTCATTTGAAGGTGATACAAAAAATCCGACATTATATGGTTATTATTTTGTTCATCATAATACTTTTAATAGAGGTTATAATAGTTGGGATGTATGTGGCGAACAAGATAAACATGAAGGTGATGGTTCATGTGATATTAAAGGGGTAGGTAATGTTACACTTGCTTATAATGTGTTTAACAATACCCATAAGACTAGTTTAGTTGGTGGTTCAGATGACCATATTCAATATAATTTGACTTATCATCATAATTATTTTAATGAATGTGAATCAAGATTACCTTTAGCTAGACAAGCTAATATTCATATGTACAATAATTATTTTTATAAGATAAGTAATTCTAGTACTGATTTAAGAGCAGGGGCTTATGCCTTTTTAGAAAATAATTATTTTGAAGAATCTAAATTACCAAAAGTAAGACCATTAGATGAAGAAACAAAAGTAAATAGAAAAGCTAGCATTAAGAGTTATAATAATTATGTTGATGAAAAATCTAAATTACCTGATTCTGATATGTTATGGCAGGTAGTTAATAGTAGAACGGCTAGTGTAACTTGTGATTGTCTTATAATTGATACAAGTTATAATAATTTTGATGTTAATAGTGATTTATTCTATTATAAGAATAATAGAAGTGATGTAACTTTATTAAATGAAGTTAGTGAAGTTAAAGAATTAGTTTCTAAATATGCGGGTGTTTTAAAAGAAAATATGTTAGATACTATATTTAGTTAGGAGGGCTATAATGCTTGTTAATGAAACTTTAATAGAATTTGCGGATGATTTAAGTGAGTTAGATAGTTTTTTAAAAAAGTTTAAGTTAGATAAATACTATATTGTAATAGATAGTAATGTTTATGAATTATATAAAGATATTTTAGCTAATCATTTTAAAAATATTAAATATGTTATAATCCCAAGTGGAGAACAATATAAAAATATTGATACCGTAACCTATATTTTAAAAGAATTATTAGAAGCTAATATCACAAGAGGTGATTATTTAATCGGTATAGGTGGCGGAGTAACTTTAGATATTTGTGGTTTTGTAGCTAGTATTTTATATCGAGGTATTAAACATATTTTAATTCCTACTACCTTACTTGCTGATGTAGATGCTACTGTAGGTGGTAAATGTGGAGTTGATTTTTTAAATCGTAAGAATATTATCGGTACCTTTTATGAACCTAAAGGAATCTATATAACACCTTACTTTTTAAAGACTTTAAGCAAAGATGAGTTTAATTCAGGTTTGGGAGAATTAATTAAATATGCTTTCTTAGATTATAATTTTAAATTAAGTGAAGAAACTAATTTAAAGGATACTATAGAAAAAGCAGTGTTAATTAAAAAACAATATGTAGAAGCTGATTTTAAAGACAATGGTTTAAGAATGTGTTTAAATTTAGGTCATACCTTTGGGCATGCAATTGAGTTAAAATATAATTTATTGCATGGTTTAGCTGTTCTTAATGGAATTAAAATGATATTTGCTTTAGAAAAAGATTTAGGTATTGATGTATCTAAAGAAGAAATATATTTTAATGAATTATTAGATAAATATCATTTAACTTTAAATAATTATGATTATCATGATTATTTAGATGATATTTTTAAAGATAAAAAGAATTTTAATGGTGTTTTAAATTTAGTATTTGTTAAAGATTTTAAACCATATTTATATAAAACAACTAGAGGTGAATTAGATGATAAACTTAAAGGTTAATAAATTACAGGGAGAAGTAGTTATACCTCCTTCTAAATCTTTAGCTCATAGAGCTTTAGTTTTAGCTAGTATGGCTAAACAAGAGGTTGTTATTAATAATATTAGTTATTCTAATGATATTTTAGCTACTATCTCTTGTTTAAAAAATCTCGGGATAAATATTACAATGTTAGAAGATAGTGTTGTAGTTAAACCTAGTAAAATAAAAAAAGTAGCAGATTTAAACTGTAAAGAAAGTGGGACAACTTTAAGATTTATGATTCCTTATGCTTTATTACAAAGTGAAGAAATTAAAATAGACGGAGAAAATAGACTTAAAGTTAGACCAATTGATGACTATTTTAAAATGTTTAAAGATAATGATGTTTCTTATCAATATGATGGTAAATTACCTTTAACTATAAAAGGTAGTCTAAAAGCTGGTATTTATGAGATGCCTGGTAATGTTTCTAGTCAATTTATATCTGGTCTTTTATTAACATTACCTTTTATTAAAGGTGATAGTAAAATAGTTATTACGACTAAACTTGAGTCTAAACCTTATGTTGATATGACAGTTAAAATAGCTAAAGAGTTTGGTATTCAAATAGAAGAAGATAATAATGTATATTATATTAAAGGTGAACAAGAAGTTAATATATCAAGTTATTATGTTGAAGGAGATTATTCCCAAGCTGCTTTCTTTTTAGTAGCTAATGCTTTAGGGGCAGAACTTAAGCTAAAAGGTTTAAGACGTAGTAAGATGCAAGGCGATGAGGCTATTATTGATATTTTAGAATCATTAGGTATAACTTTTGATAATGATTTTAAAGCAATTAAAAGAGATTTAAAACCTCAGGTTATTTCACTAGCACAAAATCCGGATTTAGCGCCTATTTTAGGGGTTTTATTATCTAGTATTGAAGGGGAAAGTCGTCTAGTTGATTTAGAAAGATTAGCTTATAAAGAATCTAATAGATTAGAATCTACTAAAGAGATGTTAGAACAAGTTGGTGTTAATGTAGAAGCGATAAATAATACATTAATAGTAAGAGGACCTAGTAATTATAAAGAAGGATATATTAAAGCTTATAATGACCATAGAATAGTTATGGCTAGTGCTATTTTAGCTTTAAAAACAAAATCACTATTTATTGATGAAATTAAACCAGTTAATAAATCATTCCCTAACTTCTTTACTATATATAAAGAAATAGGTGGCAAAGTTTATGAATAAACTAGAAGAAGCTAGAAAGATTATAAATGAGGCTGATAAAGAGATAGTTATAGCTTTTAAAAAGAGAATGGAAGCTGTTAAAGAAGTTATAAATTATAAAATGGCTAATAATCTTCCTATTTTAGATAGTTCTAGAGAACAAATTGTTAAAGAAAAAAATTTAGCTTTATTAGATGACTCTATTTTAGCTCCTTATTATTTAGAATTATTAGATACTATATTAAAATTATCTAAAGATTATCAAAAGGATTTATATAGTGAATAAATATGCATTAATAGGAGCTAAATTAGGTCATTCTTATTCGGCTAAGATTCACAATTATGTATTTAATAAATTAAATATTAAAGCTAGTTATGAATTAATTGAAACATTAGATTTAGATGATTTTATTAAATATGCTAAAGCTAATTTAAAAGGATTTAATATAACTATACCTTATAAAGAACAAATTCTACCTTATTTAGATTATATAGATGATGAAGCTAAAAAATTAGCTAATGTTAATACAGTTAAAATTATTGATAATAAGTTATATGGGTATAATACCGATTTATTAGGTTTTATAGGCATGTTAGATTATTATAAGGTAGATTATGAAAATAAAAATTGTTATATTTTAGGTTCAGGCGGGGCAGCTAAAACCTGTTATTATGCTTTAAGTAAAAAAACTAAAAATGTTTATTTAGTTTCTCGCGGTAAAACAGGTAATAATATTATTAGTTATGATGATTTAAATGAACAAGATATAGATTTAATAGTTAATGCTACCCCAGTTGGGATGTATCCTAATGTCAAGATGTGCCCGGTTGGTTTGTCTATATTAAATAAAACTAAAGAGGTTGTAGATTTAATTTATAATCCTAAACAAACAGAATTTTTAAAAGCTAAAAATTCTTATAATAATGGGCTTATTATGCTTATATTGCAAGCTTTATATGCTGATAAGATTTGGGAAGATATTGATATTAAAGCGGAATTAATTAAAGAAGTTGGTGATTTATTTGAATAGTTTCGGACAAATATTTAAAGTTAATATTTTTGGGGCTAGTCATGAGGAATGTTGCGGGGTTATGCTTGAAGGAATAAGAGCGGGTATTCCTTTAAAAGAAGAAGATTTTTTAGAAGCTTTACAAAGAAGAAAACCACAAGCTTATGGCACACCGCGTAAAGAAAGTGATTACCCTAATATAATATCTGGTGTCTATAATGGTTATACTAATGGTAATCCTTTAGTTGTTATTTTTCAAAATAGTAATACGCGTTCTAGTGATTACAATAAATTAATAGAACATCCGCGTCCTAGTCATGCCGATTTTGCGGCTTACCGTAAATATCAAGGTTTTAACGATATTAGAGGTGGAGGGGCCTTTAGTGGTCGTTTAACTTTAGGACTAGTTGTGGCTGGGGTTGTAGCTAAAAAGATATATAATGTTGATGTTAAAAGTGAAATTGTAAAATTAGGCAAAGAAGAAGATAAAACAAAATTTAAAGATTTATTAGAAGATGTTAAAAATAATTTAGATAGTATTGGTGGAGTAATTAAAATAACCATACCTAATTTAGAGATTGGTCTTGGTGAGCCTTATTTTGACTCTCTTGAAAGTTTATTTAGCCATGCCCTTTTTAGTGTTGGGGCTGTTAAAGGAGTATCATTTGGCAGTGGTTTTTCAGGTTGTAGTTTAAGAGGTAGTGAATATAATGATTTAATTATTGATGAAACAGGTAAAACGGCTACGAATAATAATGGTGGTATTAATGGTGGTCTATCTAATGGTAATGATGTCATCATTAATGTAGCTGTTAAACCAACTCCGTCAATTGGTAAAGCTCAAATGACTTATAATTTTAAAGATAAGAAAGTTGAACCTTTAGAGATTGGGGGACGCCATGATATTGCGATTATATTAAGGATGGGTGTAATATTAGAGAGCGTGTGTCAAATTGTATTAACTGATTTATATTTAAGAAAGAAGGCTTTAGAATGCGCGTAAGTTGTTATGATGAAAGTAATATCAAACAAGAAGTAAGTAGATGCTTAAGTTGTAAAGTACCTAGTTGTGAAAAAGGTTGTCCTATTTCTAATCATATTAGAGACTTTATTAAAGCTCTAAAAGAAGATGACTTACCTAAAGCTCGTAAAATAGTTTATGATAATTCTAATTTAGCTTTTATTTGTAGTATAGTATGTCCTCATGAAAAGAATTGTATCGGACATTGTATTTTAAATAAAGCTAAAAAAGAACCGATTAATGTTGGTGGCATTGAAGCTTATATTACGCATAATAGTTTAATGGAAGTACCAGCTATAAAAGAAACTAATCATAAAGTAGCGGTAATAGGTGCTGGCCCGTCCGGTATTTATGCTGCCCTTGATTTAGCTAAAGTTGGTGTTAAAGTTGATATTTATGAGGCTTTTAGTCATGTTGGTGGCGTATTAAGTTATGGTATACCTGATTTTAGATTAAGTGCTAGAGAATTAAAAAGACTAGAAGAAGTTTTAGATATATTTAAAATTAAAGTCTTTTTGAATAATAAAATTGATAATGATAAATTTAAAGAGCTATTAGCTAATTATGATAAAGTTATTGTAGCTTGTGGTTTAACAAAAGCGCGTAAAGCTGGTTTAGGCGAAAATAAAAGAATTATTTCAGCTAATAAAATACTTGAAGAATATAATTTAAAAGCTAAATATAATGAAGGAAAAATGCCTGAAATAAGCGGAAATGTGTTTGTTATGGGTGCTGGAAATGTAGCGATGGATGTCAGCCGAGTTGCCCAAAAATTAGGTTGTAATACGACAATCGTCTATCGTCGTAGTTTAGCTGAATCACCAGCTAATAAAGAAGAAATAGATGCTGCAATGGCCGATGGAGTTATTTTTAGATTTTTAGAAAATCCGGTTGAAGTTAAAGAAGAAGACAATAAACTAGTTTTAAAAATTGAAAAAATGGCTTTAGGTGAACCAGATGAAAGTGGTAGAAGAAGACCAGTAGGCACTAACACTTACAGTTATGAAAAAGTCGATTATTTAATTGAAGCTATTGGTGATATGCCAGAACTAGAATTAACGGATTTATCCACAGACCATGGTTATTTTGTAACGGAACAAAATACATTTAAAACTAATCTACCAAATGTATATGCAATTGGTGATGTTACATTAGGTGCTAAAACGGTTGTTGAAGCCTGTATGTCAGGTAAAAAATGTGCTTTAAGCATTATTGAAGAATTTAATAAATAATAAAGGAACTTAATAAGGTGTTAATAACATTTTATTAAGATTTTTATTTGACAAAAATATATTAATTTGGCACAATAAAACCAATAAAATAGCTATTTAAATTGTATATTATATAGGGAGGGATATTTTTGTCACTTACTAGTTATATATTAGAGTTTAAAATTGGTAATTACTCTAATTTTAAAACATTTTATGATCTGACTAATAAACAAATATATTTAACCGCTTTAAGTATTTTGAAAAATAGTGATGATGCTTTAGATATTATGCAAGATGTTTATTTAAACTTTTTAAATAACATTCATAATGTTAAAGAAAAGGAATTTCACATCGGTTATTTAGTTAGAATTAGTAGAAACTTAAGTATTAATTTTTATAATAGACAAAAAAGAGAAATAAAAGATGAAAATTTTATTTTAAATAGCGGTTTTGAAGAAGATTATTTACATGATTATAAGGTGAAAGCTATCTTAGATTTATTAGATTTAGATATTGAAAGAGAAATAATTACCTATCATATTATTTTAGATTATAAATTTAGAGAAATTGCGAGCATTGTTGATAAGCCTTTAGGTACTGTGTTATGGATATATAATAAAGCTATAAAAAAATTAAGAGAAAGGATGAAGCAAGATGACTAAAAATGACATAAAAGAAATATTAAAAAAAAGTGCTAGTGAAATTAAACTGCCTGATTTAACAAACAGCATTATAAATAATGTCAATGTAGTTACTAAAACAACTGTTAAAGCTAAAAAAAGATTTAAATTGCGTTATTTGTTAGCCCCATGTTTAGCAGTAGCTAGTGTTATCATTATTATTCTTTCTATCTTTTTAAACAATAAAAATATAAGTACAAACAACGAAATAGATTTAACTACAAGTAAATTAGTAATTGGTAGGGAAGTCATGTTAGCTAGTTCTATTTTAAATGATGAAGTTAATCAACCTATTAATTTAAGATACACCCAAAATGATTATGAAAATGATATTAATTCAATTCATGAATATTTATTAACTTGTGATTTATTAAGAGAAGATATCGTTGTTGATTATAAACTATATTTAAATGAAGATGAAAATTATCCTTATAAATATAAAATGCTTTTAAATTATCCTAATTTTACCTATACTTTTTATTATAATGAAGTTAATACAGAATATGATTTTGACGATTTAGATGAAGTGAGTATTGATTTTAATGGTTTATTACTATTAAATGAAACTAGTTATTTAGTTAGAGGACATAGAGAAAATGAAGGTAATGATGAATTTGAAACAGAAACAATAATATTACAAGATGATATGCCTTATCTAAGAATTAGTCAAGAAAATGAAGAAGATGAAAATGAATATACATATTCATATTATAGAAATGGTAGGATAATAAAAGAAGTAACCCAAAGTTTAGAATTTGATGATGGTAAAAGAGAAATGTCTATTTCTATTAAAGAAAATAATGAAGAAACAGAAATTAGCTTTACATATCATAATGAATACATTGAAGTAGAATATGAAATTGAAAATAATGAAGAAGAATTTGAATTAGAAGATTTAATAATTTATATTTTTGATGATCATTATATATATCATTTAGATGGTTTTACTGATGTTAAAATAAATAAATTTTAAAATATTTAAAAATTACCAATAAAATACCTTCCCTTAATTGTATATAGGGTGAAGGGTGGTAAAAAACATGAAAAAAATATTATTATTAAGTTTTATTTCTTTAACTATTTTAGCTCTTAGTTCTTGTAGTAAAAATGCAATAGAACAAGAGACGTTTGTCAATGATTATTTATTATCTGGAGTAAGTGGTGTTAGTTTAATTGAAAAAGAAGATAATAAAGAAGATAGTAATGTAATGAATGATGAAGAAAATATTATTATCGATAACTTTTCAAATTTAGAAAACATTATTGCATCTACTTTATCAAGTTTTAATAAAGAAACTTCAGATAATGAAGATTATGAATATAAGTATACTCTTAGTTTAAATCTTTATGATGGTAGCAAAGAAGATTATATTTATTATTACAATGAATATGTTTTAGAAGTAGATGATGATGAAGTAGAGAGTCGTTTAGAAGGTATTATTTTAAATGATGATAAAACTTATAATTTAATAGGTTTTAAAGAAGTAGAAGACTATGATGAAGAAGAAGTCACTTATAAAATTAGTTCAGATAACAGTGTTGTCATAGTTGAAAAAGAAACAGAAGATGATGAAGAAAGTTTTTCTTATATTAAATATGAAAATGGCAAAAAAGTTTTAGAATTTGAACTAGAAAAAGAAGGACATGGTTTTAGTGAATATGAAATTAAACAAAAAACAGAAAATAAAATTTATAAATATGAAATAATTGAAAGAGGAGAAAAAACCTTAGTTAAAGTTTTAATTAAAGATAATGGCCAAACCGTCATTGAACATTTCACTATTACTACAGATGACCAAGGAAATAAAGTTTATAACTTTTTATAATAACTTTATAAATATTGTGCTTGCAATTGTCTTAAAATATTGTTACAATATATAAGCTTTTGTAAAAGCAAATCACATTATTCCGCTGATTATAAACACATGAGTTCATGAATGATGTTAGGCAAAGGAGAAGACAAACATGGCAAAAGGTCAAGCATTAATTAATGAAATTACTGCACAATATTTAAAAGACCGTCCTGCTTTCCGTCCTGGTGATACTTTAAAGGTTTATGTAAAGATTATCGAAGGTGAAACTCATCGTATCCAGGTTTTTGAAGGTTTAGTTATTAAACGTCAAGGAACAGGTATTGCAGAAACATTTACAGTAAGAAAAATGTCAAATGGTATTGGTGTAGAAAGAACATTCCCAGTTCACTCTCCAAACGTTGATAAAATTGAAGTATTACGTAAAGGTAAAGTTAGAAGAGCTAGATTACATTACATTCGTAACTTATCTGCTAAAGCGGCTCGTATTAAAGAACGTCGCTAATAATGGTCAGGAGGTATTAGTTTATCTAATACCTTTTATTTTTTTGTTTAAATTACATAATTTACCATAAAAATAAGATATTTATGAGATAAGTATTTAATATAATAACGATGTCTTCTATGGAAGGCAATCTATTATTCCCCTAATAATGATAGATATCTTTTTCATAAACAAACTATAACTCTCCGAAAAGAAAGAGTGGCCTTTGGTGAAGGGTCACTTTTTCATTTACTAGCAATTAATTAATAACATAATTTACCATAAAAATAAGATATTTATGAGATAAGTATTTAATATAATAATGGTGTCTTCTAAGGAAGGCAATCTATTATTCCCCTAATAATGATAGATATCTTTTTCATAAACAAACTATAACTCTCCGAAAAGAAAAGGTGACCCCTAGGTGAAGGGTCACTTTTTCGTTTTTACCATTCTAATTTATTAGCATCTAATGGATTATCGTTTATATATATATCTTTTATTTGCCCTGATTTTAGCTCAATGACTTTATCAGCTACTTTTGTAAAGGCTTGATTATGAGTTACTAAAATAGTAGTCATATTATGCTTTCTATTTAAATTTTGTAATAATGATATAATATGTCTACTATTTTCATAATCTAAGGCCCCTGTAGGTTCATCACATAACAATAACTCAGGCTTTTTAACTAAAGCTCTAGCAATTGCTACTCTTTGACTTTGCCCACCACTTAATTCAAGTGGAAAACTAGTTTCTTTATCACTTAAACCTACTTCATTTAACATCTCTTTAGGGTCGGCTATATCTTTTTTTATATCTTTCATAATTTGAATATTTTCTAAGACACTTAAGTTATAAATTAAATTGTAATTTTGAAAGACAATTCCTAAAACATTAGCTCTATAATCATTTAATTTTTTTTGATTTAAGCTAGTAATATTAATGTCATTAACTAAAATTTCACCAGAACTTGGTTTATCTAAAGCCCCAATTAAGTTTAATATAGTAGTTTTACCACTACCACTATCACCTATAATAACGACAAATTCTCCTTTTTCAATATTTATAGATATATTGTCTAAAGCTTTAGTAGTAACTTTTTTCGTTTTATAGATTTTAGATATATTATTTAAAGATATAAAAGACATAACTATTCTCCTTTCAATAATTTAGCTAAATTTAACTTTTCAATCTTTTTATTGATTAAGAAAGAAGTGATTATTATTAATATAATAGCTATAAATATAATAACAAAAATAGATAATACATCTAAAGATAAAACCATTCTAACTGAGGCTATTTCATAAATATCATTTAAAATGCTAGTAGCTATACTAATTCCTATTGGTACACTTATAGCACTAGCTATAATGACAACAAGAATATTTTCAATACTTAGCATATGTTTTAATTTAGCATTTTTTAACCCTGCTGTTTTAAACACTTTAATATCAGCTAAACGATTAGTAAGACCGATAACTCCGATATTATAAACTAATAAAACAAAGATAATTGAAGCTAAAATAGTAGCTATAACTTTAGTTATATTTAGTAAATCGTTAATAATATTTAATCTTTCCCCAAAAGTATTAAAAGTAGTAATTGTATAATTAGAATAAACATTATTATTTGTTATGTAGTTCTTTAAATCTTCTATTTTACTAGTATCAGTTATTTCATAATAATAACTATAAGAATAATTATGATTATAATCTTTAATACTATCTAAATAATCAAAAGTTGTATAACAACTATTACCATCTACATATCCTATAACATCAAATGTAAAACTTTTTTTATCGATGTAGACAACAATCTTATTATCTTTGACCATATCTTTATAAGATATTGGTAAATAAACGCCATTTGTCGCCATATTTGGTCTTAAATTTGTTTCTGAAATATTTAAATTCATAATAGTTAGATTATCATCTAAGATAATCATTTGTTTAGTGTTATATTTATATTCTCTATTAATATTAAAATCAGATAAATTAGTATTTGTTAAATTTGTATTTACAGTATATAAATTGCTAACTTTTTTAATTGTTTCATCATTTTCTATGCTAACTTCATTTACATTAGCTTGATAAATAAAGTTATCATGAATATAGTTATTAATATCATCAATAGTACTACCATCATTTAATTTTACCATAGGTGGAATACTATCTTTAATAGTTTGAACATAATTACCTAATTGTGGGTAGGCATTAACTAAAGAATCTATTGATATAGCAAACTTAAACACACCTATTTCCTCGAAGAAATCAGCAATCTTAACTTCAATTTCACGACCATAGCCATATTGAGCCGGATATATTTTAATAGTATCGCCAACTTGATACCCATATTTTTGATAATCACTAGGTAAAAATATACCATCCTTTGTTAAATCAAGGATATTTCCACTAGTATCTTTTAATGATATTGAAGGTTTTTCTAAATCGAATATATATAAACTTTCACTAGTAGGTCTAACTTCCGTTTTAATTGATATTGTAAAATAGAAATAAGTATCTTCAATTAAATTACTTTCTAATACTTTATCTAAATCATCTATATCTAAAACAAAATCACCTTTATAAGTTTCTTTAGCTAAATCATTATCTGTATAAGCTAATGAATCACTAATAAAGAAAACAGCTAATACAATACCAAGTAATAATGATGCCGCAATAGTTAAACATATGTTTTTTCTTTTTGATGTAATTATGTTTCTAATTATTAATTTAACATGATAAGATATTTTAACTTTTCTTAAGAAAGAACGGCCAAATTTAGATTCGGCTTTTGTCTTTAATAAATCAACAGGTTGTTGTTTTATGGTTAAAATAATAGGAATTGAAATAGTTAAGATAGTAGTAATAAGTAAAACGATAATTGGTACTATTACACTTAAAAGGATATTAGAATTAGAAATAGACGGTAAAGCATAATAATTATCAATAATTCTAGTATATAAATTAGGAATAGTATTAACACCAATACAAGAACCAATTAAAGCCGCTACTAAAACGAGAATAATAGGGATAATCAATAAAGAAATATAAATTAAAGATGTTTTAAAACCATTAGCTTTTAAAATACCTATATAAGGCTTTTGTTCATCAATTATTTTGTTATAGTTAATAAATAAGATAATGACTATTGATATAAAACAAGCTAAAGGAAAGATAAATAAAATGGAATTAACTAAAGCCAAATCATTTTCAACTCTTTGATAACCATAATCAAGAGTCTTATAAGTAATTGATAAATATTCGTCACTAAAACAAGTAGATACTAACTCGTTAATGGTTTCTAATGACATATTAGTATCTAAAAAGATAATATTTGAAGTAGTTATAGTATCTTCATATTTTAAAGCTATAAAACTAGAACTTAAATCAGGAAAGTAATTACCTTTAAAGACATGATTTGGGAATTTAACTAAACCTGTTATATGATAGGCGTTATTGTTAATGATTATATAATCATTTACAAAATAGCCATTAGTTATGGCATAATCATAATCTAATACAATATCATGTTGTCCTTTGGAAAATGTACCTTCAACAAGTTCAATATTATTAGTGTTAAAAGTATTACGATGATAAAAATAATTAGTTGTTCCATAACTCATTTCATTGTAGACAATATCATATTTACCATCTATTTTACTTAAAAAATTGTTTAATTCATCTTCATTAAAAGTAGTAGGACTTTTAATTGTATAATCAGCTAGATTAGCTGATTCATAAAATTTATTAATAGAATTTAAGATATTATTTTGAGCACTTGTAAAGCCACTATAAAAGATCATTCCTACTAAAACTATAAAAAAAAGAGCTAAATATAATAAAATTTTATTCTTGATATCGAGAATTTGTTTTTTCAGTAATAGCCACATATTTTACCTACCAAATAAATAAACTTTAAATTTATTATACATTATTTTTTTAAAAAAACAATAAAATAGTAAAGTAAACTAAACTTTTAAAGCTGATTTTATACAAAAGTCACTTAATTTGGTTGACACACAAATAAGTAAAGTTTTATAATAAATTGGTAGAGTCTCGGGAGGATTATTATGATTCTAGAAGTGAAAAGTTTATATAAAAAATACACAAAAAAAGGTAATTATGCGATTAACGATATCAACTTAAATTTAAATGAAGGGGAGATAGTAGGTTTAGTTGGTCATAACGGGGCAGGTAAATCAACAACTATTAAATGTATATGTGGCATGCATCCTTATGATAAAGGTGAAATTACAATTTGTGGTAATGATTTACAAAAGAAACCGATAGAAGCTAAAAAATGTTTTGGTTATGTTCCAGATGAATTTAGTTTATATGAAAAAATGACAGGTATAGAGTTTATTAATTTTATGGCTGATATCTACAATGTAAGTCAAAGTGATAGAGAAAAAAGGGTAGAAGAATTCCAAAAGTTGTTTCAATTAGGACCTAGTATTAATAAGACTATTAGAACTTATTCACATGGTATGAAACAAAAAATATCAATTATGGCTGCCTTAATTCATAATCCGAAATTATTTATATTAGATGAACCAATGGTAGGTCTTGATCCTTATACAGCTAATCAGGTTAAAGAGTTTTTTAAAATTCATGCTAAAATGGGTAATGGTATTATTTTTTCTAGTCATAATTTAACAGATGTTCAAAAGTTATGTCAAAGATGTTATGTCATTGACCAAGGTAGATTATTAGAAGAAGTAAATATTTTAGAGTTTAATAATACAGGTAAAGATTTAGAAGAGTATTTCTTATCTAAAACAGAAAGAGAAGCTTTAGTATGAGAAAATTTAATGTATTGTTAAAAAAGGAGTTAAAAGAACATTTCTTTACACGTGGTAAAGGAGAAAAAAGAGATGTTTTAAGTACTATCTTTACAGTTGTTTTATTATTGATTGTTATTGTTGGGTTAGTTTATATAGCTTTAGCTATAGCTAAAAGCTATGTTACTTTATCTTTTGAAGGAAATAGTAGTAGTATATTAAGAAGTAAAGAGTTATTAAATTTAATATATTTAGTCTTTAGCATTTTCCTATTGTTTTTTATTTTAGAAAAAGAGCGTAAAATAATAGTAGATATTAAAGATAAAGCAATTATTTTACGATTACCTCTTAAATCTAGTACTATCTTTTTATCTAAGTTTATCGTTACTTATCTGTTAGCTACTTTTGCTGGAGCTATAATTATAATACCAGCTAATATTATTTTTTATGTAGCTATTGGTGATTTTAGTATCTTATATATTGTTGGGACACTATTTAACATATTATTTTTCCCTATTGTTCCATTTTTATTAGCTACTATTTTATTAGTTCCTTATATTAAAGTTTTAAACTTTTTTAGAGATAGACAATTATTAACATTAATTGTTTATGTTGCTTTATTAAGTGGTGGTTTTTATTTATATAGTAAATTATTAGATATATTTAGAACATTACTAGAAACAGGTAATATTAGATTTATTTTTAATACTAATAATATAGCTATCTTAAATAATTTAGCTAATTATGCTTATCCTATTAATTTTTTAGCTGATATTAGTTTAGGTTTAAATTCTTTAGTTGCCTATTTAGTAATTATAGGAGTTATTATTGTAGCTTTTATAGGAAGTGTATTATTAGCTAAAATATTATTTAATCATACGCTATATACCTCAACTGGTCATGTTGATAGAATATATAAAACTAAGTTAAAAGCTAGAAAACCTTTTATAAGTTTATTAAGAAAAGAATTTTTGTTGACTTATAGAGACAATGGTAATTTATTTAGTTATTTTGCGATAGCTTTAGCAATGCCTTTAATGGTTTTTGCTTCATTTACCTTATTTAGAGACTTATTATATAATGCGATTGGGTTGCGGATTGATTTTGTTTTAGGTTTACTATTATTATTTGTCTTTGTCGTATTAACTAATACTTATTCTTCAACTAATATTTCAAGAGAAGGAATTGCTTTTTTAAAGAGTAAGGTTTTTCCTTATTCTGCTAAAAAAATCTTTTTAGCTAAAGTGGTATTTGCTTTTGTTATATCATCTATTGTAACTATAGTAGCAAGTATAATAATTATTTGTTTTTCTAATATGAAAGCATTAGAAATTGTTGTATTGATATTATCAGGAATAATGTTCTCATTAAGCCAAATTTTACTTGGTACTAAGATGGATTTAAATAAGGCAAATTTAACTTTAAATAGTTATGAGATTGCTAAAAAACAAGAAAAAACGATATCTAAATTAGTTTTTACTGGCCTTTTAATAGCAATCATTTTAGGAGTATCTTTAATTTTATTAGATACATTATTGCCGGTAGTTATTACTACTAATATTGTCGATGTATTAGTTGTAATATCTGCGTTGTTAGTTAGTTTAATTTATCTAGGTATAACAATTCTCTTCTATTTATATAAATTAGAGGAAAGATTTATTAACTTAGTGTTATAGGAGGTAACTATGGCCAAGAAATTAATTTTGTTAATGCTTGTTATTCCGCTTGTCATTATGATTAGTTTATATGCTACATCGGAGACAGTCTCATTAGCAATTGATATAGCTGTTACAGGCGTTGAAGTTAATAGTGAAAAGTTTTTAAATTTTGATATTGATGACGTTTTGCCAACTAAAATTGATTATACAGTTTACCCTACTAATGCGGCTAATAGAGAAGTTACTTTTGAAGTAGAAAGCTATAATGACTTACCTTTAGCTAGTTTAGATATTACAGATGATGGCATTGTTACACCTACATCAACAGGGTATGCTAGAGTTAATGTAGTTACAAATGATGGAGGTTTTAGAGATAGCGTTATTGTCGAGGTTAGTTCAAATGCTGTTTCTAGTATTGAAATAACTAATAAAGAAGCTTTAAGCAATCTATATATTGGTGATACTAAAAAAGTAGAAACAAGACTAGAACCAAGCGAACCGACTAATAAGGTTTTAGAATATAGTTCTAGTAATGAAGACATTTTATTAGTTGATGCCTCAGGAAATTTAATTGCTAGAAGTAGAGGAACTGCTACAATTACTGTTTCAAGCGAAAGATATGGGGTTAGTGATAGTGTTGATATTACTGTTTTAAATAGAGATGTTATTGATATTTCTAGTACTAGTGTTGATACTTCAAGTAATGAAGGAGATATATATTTAAGTATTAATACGATTGAAGAATATGACGAATCTAATTTAGAAATATTTGTTTATCATGATAATGTTTTATCAAATGATATAACAACATCTTTAACCCCTAATGATACAGGTTATGTTTTACATTATGTTTTAAATAAGGAATTGACTAGTAACGATACTTACCGAATTGAAGTTTATTTTAAACTTCCTTCAGGTATTGAAAGAAGTGTAAGTTGTAATGTCAATTTTATGGTTGATTTTGATTTTAGTTTTACTGAAGATGTAATATCTTTAACTTTAAATCAAACAGATAGCGTAGAAATTATTGTTAGTCCTAGTGATGCTAGACTATCTTATAATATTACAAGTGTAGATGGTTTAGTAGCAACTGTAAGTAATAACAGATTAATTGTACAAGCTACTAAATTAGGTTTTTACAATTTAAATGTTAGTGCTACATATAATAACACTACTAAATCTCATAATATTAGAATAGTTGTCCTACCTAGAAACATTAATATTTTAGAATCAGCTAATGTTTATGGTATATCTAATGAATTAGTTTTTGGTTCAGGAACAAACACATTAAGTTTAGCTCAACTTAGCGAGGAAGCATTAGAATTATTTGGTGAATATATTACATTAGTTCCTTATGTAAATAATAATAGTGTAGCTAATCAAGTTACAGTTAATTATAATCAAACTAATAGTAATTATGAGATAACTTTCCCTACTACTTTTACAAATGATGTCACATTTAGAGTTGAATTAAATTATGACGGTATAACTAAAACTTATGGTGAGTTTGTTGTTAAATTAGTAGGTAATGCTAGAAATGTTTCAAATTATAGTGAATTAAAAGAAGCAACAAATAATAAGGAAGCAGTTGTATTAAAAAATAGTATTAAAGATTTCCCGACAGAATTAGTTTTAGGTGTTGATTATAGAGAAATGCTTACGACTTATGACTATGGATATTATACTAATAGAGGTGAATTACAACCTACTGTTAATGTTTTACTTGATGTTTATAATACTATTTATGGCAATGGTTATGAAATTAATGCGCATAATGTCACTTATAAATATGATGAAGCTGTAGGGGCAATGCCTACTTTGTTATTTGATGGTCCACTTAACTTTGTAGGTATTGGTAGTGATGGCATTGGGGCAGCAAATGTTAGGGCACAAGATAATATATTTGTAGCTTTACATGATAATGCTTATTTAAATAATGTCATAGTTAAAAGTTGTGATGATGTCGATGATTTAACTAAGTTAAATTATGTAGGTACAACAGTTGAATTATTAGGTGATAATGCGACAATTAGTTATTCAAGAATTAGTAATGGTAGAACAGTTTTAAGAGCTTTTGGCGATGAAAAAGATGCAGATAAAGTATGTAATTTAACTATTAATAATTCAATTTTATCAAATGCTCGTGAATTTATTATTAGAATGGGTTCTAATAAATTTAAAGATGCCAAAACAATAGGTGAAGGTACAGGAGGCACTTTAGATTATGATAGCTTATATTTAGACGAAAATGAAAAATTAAAATTCCCAGTTAATGGTACAAGTAATAGGTCAATTAATGAATATTATAGTAAGTTAAGAGAAGAAGATAAAAAAACATATGATGAAAAATATATCAAGACTTATGTCACTTTAAATAATGTAGCTTTAGAACATTGTGGTATCTTTAGTATTGGCCTTGATTCACATTTTGCCGGACCAGCTTTAATGGGTATTGGCGCCTTTGCTGGTATGGGCTCAGAAGGTGGTTTACTAGAATATTGGAAAAATTTAGCTAAAACAAGTTATGGAGCTAAATTAATTTTAGAAAATACAGTTAGGATTTATGACTGGAAACCACTTGATTCAGTTGATAGTTCAACTTTAATTGATGTTAACTTGCCAGCTGGTTCAGAAGAAAGTATATTAGCTGGTTTAAGATTTGATGTGGCAGCTTTAGTTAGAGAATTATCTACACCTGGAAGTGGTTATGAAGACATTTTATATAATGATGGAAATTATAAAGATTATGTACATGGTGGCATAGCTTTCTTTGGTGGTGGCTATAATTATGATATTGTTGAATATGGTCCTAATTATAATAGCTATACATTATATGATTATCAAATAGGCTTAGATGATGTATCAAGCGCAGTAGGGGCAATGGGTGAGGCTTTAATAGCCGCTGCAGGTAATACTGATTTTTATTTCTTATTATGTGACTCTACATCAGCTGCCTTTACCCCAAGAGTTCAAGATGCACTTATAGCTTCTGGTGAAGCCTATAAGTTCATTTACCAAAGTTAGAAGGGATGACAAATATGAAAAAATTAACTTTGACATTGTTAGGTATTCTTAGTTGCATCATATTATTAGTTGCTTGTCAAGGAACACATATTTATTCATTTGTTGATGAAAGTTTTAACAAAGAAGTAATTTATGATGCAGATAATCGACTAGTTGATTTAACAGGCTTATATTTTGTTGATCAAAATAGTGAAGAAAAAACTCCTGTTACTAGCGATATGGTCGTATCTGGTGGTAATACTAATACAATCGGGGAAAATCAATTAGTGTTAAGTCATAATAGCATAACTACAACTTTTAAATATAATGTTTATTATAAAGTTGAATTTGTAGTTAATGGCAGTGTTTTTGATACAATTTTAGTAGAAAATGCTCAAGAAATAACACTTCCTACTGAAACTCCTAGTATTTCTGGTTTTGCCGGTTGGGAAGATATTCCTTCAAGCATTAATGATAATATTCAAATAAATGCTAAAATTAAATTAGATATTGAACCAGATACACCATCATTAACAGAACTTAATGCAGTGTATGGAGATACTTTAGCTAATTTAACTTTGCCATCAAATAGCATTGGTCATTTTGAATTTATAGATGATTTAACTACTACAGTAGGTGAAGTCGGTGTTAATGAATTTAAGGTAAAATTTATACCTAATGACCCTTTAACTTATAAAGAAGTAGAAGATGTTGTTAAAGTTAGAGTTAGTCAAAAAGAAGTAACAATAGAAGTTAGTAATAAAACATTTACTTATACAGGTAGTGAAATCACCCTTCCTTATACTTTGTCTGTTCCAGGCCTTGATGTTGTTACGCAAGGTATAACGGCTACAGATGTTAATGAAGATGGTTATTTTTATTCAATAAAAGTTGATGATCCTAACTATTACGGTGAAACTAGTGGTTTTTGGTACATTAATAAGGCACAAGTCATTGTTGACGTTACACCTGAAACTGTAACTTATGATAAAATTGGTAGTTTAGGTACACCAGAATATAAAATAACTAGTGATTTAGACAAAAGTATTATTGATAGTTTAAATATTAGAGTTAGTTACCCTACTGATATTGCTAATGCTGGTGAATATGATTTTGTTTGTGAATACGATGAAGCAGCTAATACAAATGTTGAAGTTGTATTTAATAATGCCAAATTAACAGTTACTAAGGCTTCATATGAAGCTAATGACCCAGAATTTGATACTTTATATTATGGCGATACTTTAACTAATCAAAATATTCATAATGTCAGTGGTGGACATTGGGAATTAACAAATGGTGATTTTTATTTAAATCAAGCTGGTAATATTGTTGTTAATTTCACATTCTACCCTACTGATAGTACAAATTATGAAAGTTATACAAAAGATATTACGATAACTGTCAATAAGAAAAATGTTCAAATTAGTATAACTAAAAACATATTTACTTATGATGGCATGTCTCATAGTTTAGAATATGAGATCATCGGTTTAGTAGATGGTGATGATGTTCCTAATGTTTTAGGAAATGAAAGTTTAACTAATGTTGGTAGTATTAATAATATCAATTTAGTAATAGATGATTCTAATTATAGTGGCGAATTAAATGGTCAAAGATTAGTAATTGAAAAAGCTGATCCTATATTAACTAAACCAGAACTAAAGGCTACTTATTTAGATACTTTAAGTAGTGTCGTTCTACCAAAAGGTTATAAATGGAATAACGAAAATCAAAGAATTAATAATGTAGGTACCTTAACTTTTATAGCAACCTACACTCCAGAAGATACTAATAATTATAATATTTTAAATAATGTTGAACTTGAAATTGAAGTTAGTAAATTAACATCAACAATTGAAACAACAAGTAATGAATATTTATTTATTCTAGATGGTTCAAGTATTAACATTAGTAGACCTAGCACAAATAATAATGAAACAAATATAAAAACTACGTATTATTTAAATGGTGATAGTGTAGAAGACTTTAATCAAGCTGGAACTTATATAGTTAGATATGAAGTAGAAGAAACAGATCATTATTTAGGTGCAACAAAAGAAGTTATGGTATATGTTGTTAATCTATTAAATTTAGATAATGTAACATATGAAGAAGGTTTAACATTAGCAGATATAAAACTTGGTAGTGATGAACTAGGAGAATGGTCATGGGTTAGTGTTGTTAGCACTTTATTAAATGCTGGTCAAAATCAACAATTTAGAGCTAAATATCAAATGGCTAATGATTTAAGCAAAGAAACAACATTATCTGTTAATATTTTACAAAAAGAATTAACATTTAATAGTGTTGTTGATACATTTACTTATGATGGAGAAGAACATGAAGTAACTTATGAACTTGAAGTATCTGGTATTGAGGTTAGTAGAACTAATACAACTAGAACGAATGCTGGTAGTCAAGAATATACATTAACTATTAGTGATAATAATTATTATGGTAGATATAGAGGCACTCTAACAGTTAATAAAGCTCAAGTAAATGTTACTATTAATGATATTGAAGTAACTTACTACCCTGAATATAGTTTTAGTTATAATGATGATAGCTATCAAAAAGATGGAATTATTTATAAAGATGATGAATTAAATATTAGTTTATATCTTGATAGAGAATATAATGGTGTTGGTAGTTATGATATTTTAGGTTCTTATCATAATGAAAATTATGAAGTTATATTTAATAAAGGTACTTTAACTGTTAATGTGGCTACTCCAGAAGTAGATGTACCTACAATAAGTAATACAATTTATTATGGTGATAAATTAGGTGATATTTTATTAAATCAAACAAGTGATTTAGGAGAATGGTCTATTAGTGATGGTAAAGAAATAATTCTAAATTCAGCTAATATAACTAATAATAATGGCTTAAGTAAAGTAATTAATGTATTATTTACACCAAATGATATAACAAATTATGAAACTATTAAAGCTCAAATTACTGTCACTATTAATAAGAAAACTGTAACTATTACAGGTGATAATGTTACAGTTCCTTATGATGGTCAAGAACATGGTATTAATGTTAGTGTTCCTAGTGCTATAGATGATGAATATACGTTATCTGGTCATATAGCTAAACATATTAATGTAGACACTTATACGTATACTGTTTCATTAGCATCAGATTATTATGTAGCAGATAATATTACAGTTACTTTAACTATTAAAAAGGTAGATGCAAAACCAAGTAAAACACCAGAAAACTTAAGTGCTGTTTGGAATGATAGTTTAACATTAAATGATATTAGTTTATCAGAATATAATGACGATAATGGTACATGGTCATGGAAAGAAGCATCTATTAATTTAGATGTATGTGAAACTAAATCATATAATATAGTTTATACTCCAATAGATGAAAAAAATTATAACAGTGTAACAGTAAGTGTATCTGTAACAGTTAATAAAGCAGAAGCTAGTGTTACAGCTGATGAAGAATATATCTTTATGGTTGATGATGATTTAATATTAGATAATGTTAAACCTAGTCATAGTGAATCAGAACCTACATATAATATTACTAATGAACCTAGTAAATATACAGTTACCATTACTTTGCCTGAAAGTGAACATTATAAGAAAGCAACTACTCAAACATCTGTTATTGTATTAGCTAAAGAAGGTATCTTAGAAAATGTTAATAACATTTTAACTTATGGTGATGATATAAGTGAATTAACATTACCAACAAGTGAATATGGTGAATGGCATTTTGAAGACACTTCACCTTTAGGTGATGTAGGTCATAAGGCAAGAATATTAGTCTTTAAATCAAATACTTCAGAGTTAACTTATAAATATGAAATTCAAATTGAAGTTCAACAAAAAGAAGTAGAGATTGTTGTTGATGAACATGAGTTTATTTATGATGGCGCGTCTCATACTATTAAATATCATGTTACCGGTATGGTTGGCGATGATAGTGAACCAGAAGTATCAGGAAATATTAGTATTACTAATGTGTCTGAATCAAAAGAAGTTACATTAACAGTTAATACTTTAAATTATAAAGGTAGTAAAGTAGTTAAGTTAACAATTAAACCTGCTGATATTACTTTAACTGCTGATTCATATGACATTAAATATAGTGAAGATAATCCAAAAGGAACATATAAAGTTACTAGTGGTAAATTCTATAATGCTGATGAGTCTTTATCTAATATTGAAGTTACTTTAGAAGAAAGCGATAATTATAATGTAGGTACTTATGATTATGTTATAACTGCAACAAATAATAATTATAATTTCACTTTTGTTAAGGGTACTTTAACTGTTAATAAGAATAAATGGAATGAAAATGTTGAAGTTACAAATGATATTACTTATGGAGATAAATTAAGTGATATTAAATTAACTAACTCAAGTAATGGTAAGTGGGAATTAAATGTAGATAGCTTAGATACAGTTATTAGTGTAGCTAATGGTTATGTTAAATTAACTATTACACTTGAGGCTAAATTTACACCAAATGATGAAACTAATTATGAGACTGAATATAAGAATGTAACTTTTACAGTTAATAAGAAACAAGTAACTATTGAAACAACAAGTGACTTAAATATTAATTATGATGGCATAGGACACGGTATTACAGTTAGTGTGTCAGGCGCAATAGATGATGAATACACATTATCTGGTCATGAAGAAACTTATATTAACGCAGGCTCTCATAATTATACTGTTTCATTAGAATCTGATTATTATGAAGCAATTTCTAAGGAAATTACTTTAACTATTAATAAGGTAGATGATCCTAACTATACTATTCCTTCTGATTTAGCTGGTACATGGAATGAAAAATTAAATACAATAACATTACCAGACAATTGGACTTGGGATAATCCGGAAGAGTTAATAGATGGTACAACTTATAGTGCTACTTATACACCTACAAATAGTAATTATAATGTTAAGCATGAAACATTAACAATTACGGTAAATAGAAGAACAGATGCAAGGATTAGTTTAAAAGAAGATAGTTTAACATTTATAGCTAATAGTCAAGATTTTATTACTAATGTTAAAAATAATGTAGTAATTGATAAAGGTGAAGGGCAACTAGTCTTTGTTATTAAGAAAGATAATGAAGAAGTAGGTACTATTATTGATGTAGGTACATATGAAGTAACAGTATATTTATCTCAAAGTGCACATTATGATGAAACTAGTCCTTTAAGTTTTAAAGTAACAGTTACAGAAGGAAATATAAATGAATATGAATATATTGGTATTTATGGCAATACACTTGATACAGTATATATTCCTACTTCAAGTACAGGTAAATGGTCATGGGAAACTCCTGATGTTGTTTTAGGTAAACCTGGCACATATGAGGATGAGTATAAATTATTATTTACTCCAACAAGTGGTAGTGAAGTTACGCAAGAAACAACTGTTACAGTAACAGTTAATAAGCGACCTGTAACTATTAGTGTTACTGATAAAGAAGTTACTTATAATAAAACGACTCAAAGTTTAGATGATTATTCTATTAATGTTTTAGAAAATGATTTAAATGATGAAACTAAATATAAGGTTACTATAGCTGGTAATACTAGTGGTATTAATGTTGGTAAATATACAGCAACTTATACTTTAGAATCTAAATATTATGAAGCATCTAAAGTATCAAAAACTTTAACAATAAATCCTAAATCTGTAACAATTACATCGACTAATACATCTATGGTTTATGGTAATAAAGTACCTGAATCTGTGTTAAGCATTGAAGGTGTAATTAAAGGTGACGATTTAAATGTTCAAATTGCAAATCCTACAGGAGTTTTAAATGCTGATTCTAGTTATCCTTATGTAATTACATATGATGAAAATAGCAATTATGAAGTTATCGTTACACCTGGTAAATTAACAGTTAGAAAAGCTACTCCAGAAGTAGATGTTCCTACAATAAGTAATACAATTTATTATGGTGATACATTAGGTAATATTATATTAAA
Organism: uncultured Acholeplasmatales bacterium; assembly: GCA_944323055.1. Taxonomy (GTDB): domain Bacteria; phylum Bacillota_I; class Bacilli_A; order Acholeplasmatales; family Anaeroplasmataceae; genus CALUXS01. The sequence goes on along the minus strand of CALUQZ010000016.1, from coordinate 6,709 downwards.
TCAAACTAGTGATTTAGGAGAATGGTCTATTAGTGATGATTTAGGTATAGTATTAAATAAAGATAATATAACTAATAATAATGGCTTAAGTAAAGTAATTAATGTATTATTTACACCAAAAGATAAAATAAATTATGAAACAGTTACTAAACAAATTACAATTACTATTAATAAGAAAACTGTAACTATTGTAGGTGAGAATGTTACAGTTCCTTATGATGGCGATGAACATGGTATTAATGTTAGTGTTCCTAGTGCTATAGATAATGAATATACATTATCTGGTCATACAGCTAAATATACTAATGTTGGGCCTTATACATATAATGTAACATTAGAATCTGATTATTATGAAGCAAGTCAAATTACAGTTTATTTAACTATTAATAAGGTAGATGCAAAACCAAGTAAAACACCAGAAAACTTAAGTGTTGTTTGGAATGATAGTTTAACATTAAATGATATTAGTTTATCAGAATATAATGACGATAATGGTACATGGTCATGGGAAGAAGCATCTACTAATTTAGATGTATGTGAAACTAAATCATATAATGCAATTTATACACCAATAGATGAAAATAACTATAACAGTGTAACAGTAAGTGTATCTGTAACAGTTAATAAAGCAGAAGCTAGTGTTACAGCTGATAAAGAGTATATCTTTATGGTTGATGATGATTTAATATTAGATAATGTTAAACCTAGTCATAGTGAATCAACTCCTGAATATAGTATTACTAATGAATCTGGTAGTTATGAAGTTACTATTACTTTACCTGAAAGTGAACATTATAATGAAGCAACTACAACAACGACAGTTATTGTATTAGCTAAAGAAGGCATTTTAGAAAATGCTAATAACATTTTAACTTATGGTGATGATATAACTAAGTTAGAATTACCAACAAGTGAATATGGTGCATGGTATTTTGAAGACACTTCAGATTTAGGTGATGTTGGTACTAAGACAAGAATAGTAGTCTTTAAATCAAATACTTCAGAGTTAACTTATAAATATGAAATTCAAATTGAAGTTCAACAAAAAGAAGTAGAGATTGTTGTTGATGAACATGAGTTTATTTATGATGGCGCGTCTCATACTATTAAATATCATGTTACCGGTATGGTTGGCGATGATAGTGAACCAGAAGTATCAGGAAATATTAGTATTACTAATGTGTCTGAATCAAAAGAAGTTACATTAACAGTTAATACTTTAAATTATAAAGGTAGTAAAGTAGTTAAGTTAACAATTAAACCTGCTGATATTACTTTAACTGCTGATTCATATGACATTAAATATAGTGAAGATAATCCAAAAGGAACATATAAAGTTACTAGTGGTAAATTCTATAATGCTGATGAGTCTTTATCTAATATTGAAGTTACTTTAGAAGAAAGCGATAATTATAATGTAGGTACTTATGATTATGTTATAACTGCAACAAATAATAATTATAATTTCACTTTTGTTAAGGGTACTTTAACTGTTAATAAGAATAAATGGAATGAAAATGTTGAAGTTACAAATGATATTACTTATGGAGATAAATTAAGTGATATTAAATTAACTAACTCAAGTAATGGTAAGTGGGAATTAAATGTAGATAGCTTAGATACAGTTATTAGTGTAGCTAATGGTTATGTTAAATTAACTATTACACTTGAGGCTAAATTTACACCAAATGATGAAACTAATTATGAGACTGAATATAAGAATGTAACTTTTACAGTTAATAAGAAACAAGTAACTATTGAAACAACAAGTGACTTAAATATTAATTATGATGGCATAGGACACGGTATTACAGTTAGTGTGTCAGGCGCAATAGATGATGAATACACATTATCTGGTCATACAGCTAAATATACTAATGCAGATACTTATGAATATAATGTTTCATTAGAATCAGATTATTATGAAGCAAGTCCTAAGGAAATTACTTTAACTATTAATAAAGCTGATCCGGAATATCAAGTTCCACAAGGTTTAACAGCTGTATATGGTGATAGTTTAAGTTCTATTTCATTGCCAAAAGGATTTAGCTTTACAAATCTAGATGATAAGATTAATAAAGCCCCTTCATATGAAACAACACTTACATATACACCTACAGATACTGATAATTATAATGTCATTCCTAATATTAGTGTTACAATAAATGTTACACCTGCCGATAATGATTTACAGGTTAATGAGTATTATATAAAAATGTATAAATCTGTTTTCTATATTAGTGATTATTTTACAGATAAGATAAATAAATCTAGTAGTGGTAAGTTAACATATAATATTGAATCTATTAATAATCATGGTGTTTATAATATCATTATTACTCAAGAAGAAACTTCTGAATATAAAGGTATTACAAAAGAAGTAACTCTAATTGTTATAGAAAGTATATCAACAGTATCTGTTACATATGGTGATGCATTTAGTGATATTAATCTAAGTTCTGAATATGGTATTTTAACAGTTGAAAGTAATGATTTGATTACAATGGATAGTACAGAAGCTACCGTTAAGTTTACTTATAATAAAAATCAAGCTTATACAACAACATTTAATATTTCATTAAACGTAGATAAACGTACTATATATCTAAATATTATTAAAGATAAATACACATATGATGCAACTCCACATAATGTTACATATGAAATAGATAATTTAGTTGCTGAAGATAAGGTAGAAATTTTAGGTAATGTAGAAGAAACTGATGCTGGTAGTTATGGATATAAATTAACATTAACAGATGATAGATATGTCTTACATGATACTTATAGTGGTACTTTAATAATTTATAAAGCTGATTTAGATATTAATTTAAAATTTGATGGTAGTCCAAGTGGTATAACTATCAATAATGATAATCTTCATGATGGTGAAACATTACATAGTGAATATTATGTAATGAATGACGAACATCAATTATCTATAGGCTACACATATTATATTAAAGGAACTGAAACTAATGTTTATCCAACAGTTAATGTTACATTAGATAGATTTGATAATAGGATTGATTTATCTAATTACCTAGATAATTATGGTACTTATACATATAAATTTAATGTTGATGATTCTAACTTCAATAGTTTTTCTACTAAAGTTAACTTTGATATTTATATAGCAAGATTAACAACGAATAGTGCAGATATTAATTACGAAAATATAACTGAAACTACAGAAAATACTATTTATAAATCTTATACAAGTTTAGATAATGCTATTAGTGCTAGTCAGCATGCAAAAGAAAGTTCATATATCTTTGTATATGGAAATGCTGTAATAGGTGAATTAGATAATAGGAATAATGATCTAGTATTAGGTGCTAATACTGAATTATATTTGCCACATGAAGATATGGATAATGCAAGTAAGTATATGAATGTTGACACCGCTGAAGTTTATTTAATTGAAAATGGTGTTAAAACAGGCACCGATTTTGCAACTTCAACGAATGAAAAAATAAGAGCTAGCTATGAAAACTATCTCAATATAACGATAAAGCAAAAATTAGTTGTTTCTGGCAAAATTACCATTGGTGCGGCACGTGGTAGTTCTAATGGCGCAAATGGTACTCAAGGTGAGGTTTGTTCTAACTATGCCATGTTAACTTTAAATGCAGATTTGATTCTGGATAGTGCTGCAAAAATTTATTGTTTTGGCTATATTGTTGGTTCAGGCACTATTACAGCTAACGAAGGTTCTTATATATATGAACCATTTGCTATATATAATTGGCGTGGTGGAAATAATGCTTCTGCATCATATCTAGTTGGTAAAATTGTACCATTTAATGAATATAAAATGCATAATATAGAAAGTACTATTATTATAAATAAGGGTGCTAATTATTATGGCATTGCATCTATTAAAACAAATAGTCCTGATCAATGGAATAGTGCAACCTATCCATTAATAGGTGATGGTGCAATTATTGAGTTAAATTCTGGGCATGTTAAAAAATATTTTGATTCTAATACAAATATTGTAACTTTAGAAATAGTCGGTGAGGGTCACGATAACTCTGGACAATTAACAGTAGCAAGTTATGATATTAATACAGCTGGATTATATTTTGGAATAACACATAATTTGTATATTAAAGTTTCTTCTGGTAGTGTATTTAATATCACTCAATATTATAAATTATTACCTGGTAGTTCTTTAATAATAGATGATGGTGGTATTGTTAATTTATCTGGTAAAATTATAGGCTATGAAAACTGGGAAGATGCTGGTTTAAATCCAAGCAATGGAAATAATGGGTCATATAAATATTCGACAGTTTATCAAAATGCTATGATATTAGTAAATGGGACATTAAATGTTAGTGGTGGTTCTCTTGCTGGCACTATAACTTCCGAAAATCAAGGAGCTGTTTTAAATTTAGCTGATGCTAGTGAATTAAGTATAACTAGTAAAGAAGGTTGGGGAGAAAAATTGATTTTCTTCCACGAAACCAATACATTGACAAATACAGCTAAAAACATAGATCAAAGTAATTTGAGCAAAACAAATTATGTTTATAATGGTTCAATGTGGGTAGAAAATAGCTTTACTATTAATTTCCATATTGATGGAGAAGTTGAAAAAAGAGTTATTTATCAACCTTTTGATAATACTACTTATACTGTAACAGGTAATGAGCTAACTCCTGATAAGGAATTTTACGAATTTGTTGGTTGGTATTTAGATGCTAATTTTAATACTAAATTTACAACTAAAACATTAAATAGTGGAGAATCAATTGATCTATATGCTAAGTTTGAAGAAACAATTTATACAATTGATTATAGTGTAGGATTAGCTGTAGATGATGAAACTACAACAGATATAACAGATAAAGTGGATTTACCTAGTACAATATCATTTACTATATCAGATTTACCATTAACATTAGAACAAGCGGCCTACAATAATTACTTCTTTGATGGTTGGTATGTTGGTTCAAATAAAGATGGTGTAAAGATAGATACTATAACAGAAGATTTATTAAGAGAATTATTAGCTCAATATGGCAATAATATACCATTATATTGTGAATTTAAATCAAGTTATACAATAGTATTTGATAACAATAATGATGATGTTGATATTGCTATAGATAACTTAGAATCAATTAATTCTGCAAGTGATGTAAATATTGATGATTATAATGATAAATACTTAACATACGATAGTAATAGCGAATATTCAAAATACTTTGTTGGTTGGTACTTAGATAAAGATGGTACTATACCATTTACAAGTGATATTGTATTAGCTGACTATGCAGATAATAGTACAGGTATTGTTACTTTATATGCTAAGTGGTTAGATAAAGAATACGTTGTAAGATATATAGCTAAAATCGATGGTATTGAAAGAACAGATATCTTTAATCAAATTCAATATTATGCTGCAAAAAATGCTAACATAGAAATAATATCAGACAATATTAATGATTACTTTGAAACATATAATAATGTTTCTAATGGTATTAAGTACTCATTTATTAGTGGTGAATGGTATGATGGCAATAATACTTATTATGACGGAACATCATATACATTTACAGGGGCTTCTCAAACACTTACTTTATATAGAAATTATAATAAATATTATTTAGTAACAATTGATACAAGTAATGCAACAGTAACCATGAAAGATACTGACGGAACATCATATAGTAATGGCTCTTATATTTTAGTAGATAAACAATTTACAATTAGTGTTGATTATGGTGGGGATGAAGACCGAAGTATAACGATAACAATCGATGGAAATAATCAAAATTATGATAGTAGTACTATTTACATGGCAACAGGACCTGTCAATATAAATGCATCATCTTCTTGTTTAGTTGAAGGTACTTTAATTACATTAGCTGATGGAACTACTAAGAAAGTTGAAGATATAACTAGTGATGATTACTTATTAGTATTTAATCATGAATCTGGTAAATTAGATGTTGCTAAAGTATTATTTAACGATTCTGAATCATTAGCTGAATACACAATAATTAATTTAAAATTCTCTAATGGTTCTATAGTTAGAGTTGTATCAGAACATGGTTTCTTTGATTTAGATTTAAATAAATATGTATATATTACAGCAACAAATTATCGTAGTTATATTGGGCATAAATTCTATGGATTAGATGGTGATTATGCTGGCATTGAATTTGTTCTTACAGACGCCTATTTAACTAAAGAAACTGTAAGAGTATATAGTCCTGTTGCTGCATATCATTTAAATTACTTTACAGAAGGTCTATTATCTATGCCAGGCGGTATAGATGGATTATTTAACATATTTGAATATGATAATAATCTACAATACGATTCAGAATTAATGGAAGCGGATATTACTAAATATGGTCTACTAGATTATTCTGTGTTTGAAGGTTTAGTTCCGTATGAAGTATATTTAGCTTTCCCAGCAAAATACTTTAATGTAGCTATAGGTAAAGGTATATTGACGTGGGATGATATTTATTATCTAATAAATAGGTATTCAATATATTGGACTTAATTAGCAAATTAAAACACACATAAAATGGTTCTTTCCAAACTTAGGTAGTTAGGTAGCTACCTTAGATTTTAAATAACAAACTAAAATAAAATGGTAGAGAATTAACTCAATGTCATTAACTTAAGGACATTGACAAAAAAAGATTAAGAAATTTGATGGTTATATCACTACACAAGTGGTGTT